>CAJMLT010000033.1 GCA_905214325.1 uncultured bacterium | reverse complement strand
ACCATCGATTCTACCAGCTTATCTCCATCAAGGAACTCTTCCCGCAGGGAAAATGAGGTGATCGTGGTAACTCAGCTGCTCAGATTTGCAATGGCATACTGAGCTTCTTCTTCGGTGAATTGTTCACCGTATTCGGAAATGAGTTGATCATGAATGGCGCTCGGCGACATGGACATCTGACTTTGGTAGCTTTCCGCCTTCGCTAAAGCGTTGGCATTCCAGTCGGCCTTGACGTTATCCATCGCATACTGAGCGGCTTCAGCGGAAAAAGCCTCACCGTATTCAGACGTGAGTTGCTTGTAGATCCCCGCCTTGGACATATGCATCGAATCGCTATAGGACTGTGCCTTCTTCAGCGCCGACTTGTATTCGGTGGGTACATCGGGCGTAGTGCTTGTCGCCGCAGTGGTACTTGCCGCATCTTGGTTCGAAGACTGTGTTTCGGTGGTGGACGGAGAAGTCACCGAATCAAGAGCAGCGCTGTAGAAGCTCTGGCTACCCAACACGATAGCTCCCGACAAAACCGCGATGACGACACCGGCGACGGCAAGCCCCTTACCCCTTCTCGTCTTTCGGTATGTCGACACGAGTCCGACGATAGCGAAGGCCAAAGCAAGCAACGCCATGAAGAAGGAAATGTTGTTGACGATGGGAATGAATGAAGTGAGAAGAGCGATAACGCCCACGACGAAACCGGTTATCGCCATAGCCGATTGCGGTGCTTGAGTCCCGGCGACGCCGGAAGGATTGTCAGTCATAAGACTCCCTTTCCCCGCAAAGGTGAAAAGCCCTTTGCGTTCGAATGAACAATATGAGAGGTGAAATGCATTTCCTTTGAAATGGTAGGCATAACCCCTCATGATTTCATTAGCTGCCAGCTAATGATGGGAAAGAGAATAACCATGATGACGAAACGAATCGGCCCCCTCGAAGCAAAAAGGAAGCGCGAGGGTAAACGACTCAGGCGGCGGATACGGTAACGCTCACTTTCCTGATCGTATCGGCAAGATTGCCCGTCTGATTGGCGTGGGTGTAGTCATACGTAAGCGTTACCGACCAGGCATACGTCCCCCCGTCGGTTCCGGCGCTGCCGGAAAAGGTGCACTGTTCGGTTTTGAGGGTCTTATTGTCCGATTCGTAGGTGGAATAGGACGCGCGATCCTGCGGAAGGGCGACACCGCTTACATCGGCGGTGGAAAGCCCCGCCGCATGTACCACGTTCCCAACGATACCCACTTTGGAGATGGCATCGGAAAAGGACAGGGATCCATACCCTAAGGCCGATGTGGGAGCACCGTAGGTGGCGGAGCCCACACTTCCATCCTCACGGAACCGCAGCACGACCGTAGGCGCACCCGAGAGAGCGTCGCCTTTTTCCTCGGACAACGTAACGACCACTTCCCTTTTCAGACCATCCGAATCGATGGCGACTTCGGATGTCACGATGGCACCATGTCCGATGGCGGCGAGGGCGGATGACTGATCCATACCCAGCAACCTGACGAGATCGGTCACTTCCGAGGTGGCCTTGGTGATTTCGGTCTCATCGGCTTTCTTGACGAGGGCGGCTTCATCGTCTTGGGCGGCCACTTTGACCGCCGTCTGATCGAACTCACCGATCAGCAGGACAACAGCAACCAGTACCCCTACGAAAAGCACCGCCAACAAAGCGAGCACCGAGGCGAGAGCAACCCGAACGCGCTTCGCCCGACGTTTACGATCCGAATATTCGGTGAACGAAAGACGCGCGCGCTCTTCATGGTCGATATCGCGTGCCGCCTCTTCGAGAGAATCGTTTTTCTTCTCTTCTTCAGCCACCATGAAACACCCTCACTCTAATGGCCCATCAGATTGTAGATGACGAAACCGATGACCAACAACACCAGACAGCCCAACACGATCAGACGCAAACGGGCGAAGGGAACTTCCCCTTCGAAATCCTCTTCACTCACCTCATCACCCGAAAGAGGTTTTTCCTCAACGGAAGTGACGGCCGACGCAACAACCTGCGTGGATCCCGCTTCCGACACTTCGGTCTGCGAAGCATCATGCGTATGTCCCGAGGACGGATCGGTCGATACCGCACCGGCGGCAGCGGGTGCATCGCTGCGAGACGGCACCGCACGCATCCGATCGGCGCATACATGAACGACCTTTTCGTCGACGTCATCTCGTTCGGCGATATCGAGGGTGATCAGTGAGTATTTCCGTTCTTTCGTCAAGCGTGTCACCTTGTGCCCTATGCGCCCAAACGTGCCGTCATGTCCTCGGAGATATGATCAGCAATTGTACCCGCTTCAACGGCGCTGCGGGCGCGTGAAAACACATAAACCTTGATCTTGGGTTCGGTACCACTCGGACGCACGATGGCCTTGTTTCCCCCTTCGAGGTCGAACTCGACGACGTCGGCCGAAGGAAGATCGCGCAGGCCTTCGCGATAATCGAGCACCGCTTCGACACGATACCCCGCAATCGTCGCCGGCGGCTGTTCGCGCAGGGTTTTCATGATGGAAGCCATTTCGGCTGTGCCCGCCGATCCTTCGAATGCGAAGGAAAGAGTGCGGTTGTGGTGGTATCCGTACGTCTCGTAGATGTCCTGCATCGCCTGGTAGAGATTCTTGCCCGAAGCACGATAGTAGCGCGCCATCTGACAGATCAGCATGGACGCAACGATAGCGTCCTTGTCGCGAGCATGCGACCCGGCAAGATATCCGTAGCTTTCCTCGAACCCGAAGATGAAGCGCTCGACATGCCCCTCTTCTTCGAGGCGGGCGATGATGCCGCCGATATACTTGAATCCGGTGAGCACACGACATACCTCCACACCGTAATGAGCCGCCACGTCATCGACCAAACTCGTCGAGACGATGGTGGTCACCGTCACGGGATCGATCGGCATCGTGGCGTTTTCCGTCCGCATGCGACAGATGTAATCCAGAAGCAGTACCCCCACCTCGTTGCCTGAAAGCAACTGATAATCGCCGCCGTCCTTGACCGCGATACCCACACGGTCGGCATCGGGGTCGGTGGCGAGTAACAGGTCGGGAGAAACCTCCTCACACAGCGCTATCCCCTCCTCCAGCGCGGCACGCTCTTCGGGGTTGGGATAGGGACAGGTGGGAAACAGGCCGTCGGGTTCGGCCTGTGATCGAACGACGTGGACATCGGTGATGCCGATCCTCTCCAGAATACGCGTGACACATTCGAGTCCGGTGCCGTTGAGCGGTGTATACACCACCCTGATGTCGCCGGAAGCTTCGGCGCCCGCGACGTTTTGCTCTTCGACGGCATCGAGATAGGCATCGAGAACCGATTCATCGATCATGGTAATGAGCCCATCTGCGATACCCTGTTGAAAATCCATCGTGCGAACGTCTTCGAAAACATCCACTCCATCGATGGCCGCCGTTATGGCGTCGGCTATTTCGGCGGTGATCTGGCAACCGTCCGGACCGTAGACCTTGTAGCCGTTATATTGGCAGGGATTATGGCTTGCCGTCACATTGATGCCGATCGCGCACCCGAGATAACGGGTGGCGAAGGAAAGCGCCGGCGTGGGCTCCAAGCGGGGAAACACGTGCGAAGCGATACCGTTGGCCGCCAACACCGAAGCGGCCGTATGGGCGAACAGGCGGGAATTGATTCGTGAGTCATAGCAGATGGCAACTTCGCCCTTGCCGGCGGTTGCCTGTGTGATGTAGTCGGCGATACCCTGGGTCGCCTGCGAAACCGTATGGATATTCATGCGGTTGGTGCCCGCACCCAACACACCGCGCAGGCCCGCAGTGCCGAATTCGAGCGACGTGTAAAACGCATCTTCGATCGCCGCATCATCGGCGGCCATGGCTTTCAGATCGGCGACGAGTTCGGGGTCGGTGACCGATGCACACCAACTATCGAAAAGAGAACGATAATCCATGTTCACTTCCTTTTTCACGCTATCGTGTAGGATTAGAGACATGAAGAAGTATAAACAATATCCGATGCGTTTTACCAAAGCCTTGAACAATTCCGTTCACTTACCTTTAGAATACTTTTTGCCACCTGTCACCCATTCCCGATAGAGTGCACACATTGAAATGTTAGTCTCTTTGTGACATTTAGAAGAGGAGCACCTATGCTAGAACTCAAGAACCTGGTTTTCGAGGTTCCCGTAGAAGAAGGATCCCCGCATACGAAACGCATCATCGACGACATTTCGCTGCGCATCGATGAAAACCGCTTCGTAGTCATCACCGGCCCCAACGGCGGCGGTAAATCCACGCTTGCCAAACTCATCATGGGTATCGAAATACCCACATCGGGCTCGATTATCTTCAACGGTGTCGACATCACGCACGCTTCCATCACCGAACGCGCACAGCTCGGTATCGGCTACGGCTTCCAGCAACCCTCCCGTTTCAAGGGCATGAAGGTGAAGAAACTGCTCGAAATAGCGGCGGGAAAACGCCTTCCCATGCTTTCGTGCAACGAATACCTGGGACAGGTGGGGCTCTGCTCGGCCAACTACCTCACCCGTGAAGTGGACAAAAGCCTTTCGGGTGGCGAACTGAAGCGCATCGAAATAGCCACGCTGCTGGCAGCCGATCCCGCTCTTGCCATCTACGACGAACCGGAAGCGGGAATCGACCTGTGGAGTTTCGACCGCCTCACCGAAACCTTCGAGAGCATCTACAAGCAGGGCAACGGTCATTCGATCATCATCATCTCCCATCAGGAGCGCATCATCGAACTGGCCGACGAAATCGTCTGCCTGCGTGATGGCAAGGTGGAAGCCCAAGGACCCGCCGACGAGATCATTCCCTTGCTCGGCCTGACGCGCAAGCAGAATTCCTATTGCTCGTTCACCGAGCCGCCCGAGTTGCACATCACCGAAATATCGACCACCTGCTAGAAGGAAGTAATCATGACCGTCGACTTATCCCCTCTCGATGCAGACCTCCTGAAAACCCTTACCGATGTTCACGGCATCCCCGACGGTGCCTATAACATCCGCAAGGATGGCGAACTTCTCGTCCGCAATTCGTCTGCCAACATAGAAATAGCCACCAAAACCGATAGCCCCGGTATCGACATCACCATCAAGGAAGGAACCCGTGGTGAGCGCGTCTATATTCCCGTCATCGTATCGAAAGCGGGCATCAAGGACGTGGTCTACAATACCTTCTACGTGGGTGATGATTGCGATGTCACCATCATCGCGGGATGCGGCATCCATTCCGAAAGCCATGAAGCATCCGAACATGATGGTATCCATACCTTCTACATAGGAAAGAACGCCCGAGTCAAATACGTCGAGCGCCACTACGGCGAAGGCAGCGGCACGGGTGATCGCATCCTCAACCCCGTGACCAAGGTGTACCAGAAGGAAAATTCCTTCTGCGAAATGGAGATGTCGCAAATCCGCGGTGTCACCTCAACCGTGCGCGATACCGATGCAGAACTGGGAGCGGGAGCAAAACTGATCATCACAGAAAAGCTGCTCACCGACGGAAGCCAGGTCGCCACCTCCAACATGAATATCAAGCTTATCGGCGACGGGTCCAACGTGCAGGTCATCTCACGCAGCGTGGCCCAGGACGATTCGATTCAAACCTTCAACCCGCTGGTGTTGGGCGAAGCGGCCTGCCACGGCCACGTTCAGTGCGATGCCATCATCATGGGTAACGCCAAGGTGAAGGCCATCCCCGGTATCGAAGCGGCTCACGAAGACGCTCAGCTGATACACGAAGCAGCCATCGGTAAAATCGCCGGCGATCAGATAATCAAACTCATGACCTTGGGACTTTCGGAAGAGGAAGCGGAAGCGGAGATACTGGACGACTTCCTCAGCTGAAGATGAACGCCTTCCGTACCTTCGAACGATTGCGTGAAACACGCCCGGCGACCGCTCGGGAAAAAGGGCTTCGCGCGGATGAAAGGTTCTTTCGAAGAGACTTTCCGCCCGTCGCTTCCACCTCATGAATCAATCGACCCCCTTCACGACCGAAAGGGGTTTTCTTTCTCCTTGTGCCGGTCACGAACGTTGAGGAGGGCGACCGCCACCACGATAAGAACGATTCCCCCGACGTTCATCGCGTTCAACACGTCGTGGAACACCGACACGCCTATGATAAGCGCCACCATAGGCTCGATGAATGCCATGATGGATGCCTTGCCGGCTTCCATATACCGAAGGGCAACGGTGTAGGCGGCAAACGGCAGCAGGGTCGACACGAGAGCCAAACCGGCCATCACCAACGCCGCAGGTAGGTCGGCAATCCCCAAAAGCACGATGGATACAGGGTCGGCAAAGGGCAGCAGCACGCAGGCGGCAAACGAAAACGTATAGAACATGACCGTCAAAGCGCGGTAGCGAACCAAAGCGAAACGGGCGAACAGGGAATACAGCGCATACCCCAACCCCGATCCTAGCCCCACCAAAACGCCGAACATCGACAGCGACGATTCGCCCGAACCGACGCCCACCACCAACAAGCACCCGACGAACGCCAGCAGAAGGGCGAGAACCTTCCGGCGGGTAAGGTGCTCATGGAAGAAGAAGGCCGCCATAACCACGACGAAGCAAGGAGCGGTATACAGAAGAATAGCCGCAAACGATAAGCCGCATTCGGCGATACAGGCGAAATAGCATACGTTGAAAAACGCGATGGACAGCACGCCCGTTCCCACGAACATCCATATATCACGCAGGGCGAACCGGAAGGCCTCCCTGTTGGCCACCAGCATATACGCTCCCAGAAAAAGTGCCGCCAAGGCACAGCGGATAACCGTGATCTGAATCGCATCCATGCCCAAGGCCGCCAGCATCTGGGAGAAAAGTCCTATCACGCCCCAGCACGTAGCGGCCAAAACCACCAACAAAGGTGCAGCCGTTTTCATATCGATAGCGCCTTTGGTGCCCATGTGTCTCTTTTCGTTCGCTCGTTTTCCACTTACCCGCTTCCTGTATGCAGGATAACGGTCAAAGCGGCGGACAAAGGAAGGGTGCCGTCGTTTCAGCGCGCACCTTCACCACCGGCAAAAGAAATCCCCGTCACGCGATAAGCGCAACAGGGACAATCGGTGAGGAGAACGTAGCTCTTACCCTGCATGCTCCTGACGTTGGGTAACCAAACGACGGATATCGATACCGGTTGCCCGGTTGCCCTACCGAAAACCCATCACCTAAGAGGTTACCCTTCTTTTATAAAGGCAGAGCGGTATAAAGTAAAACCACAATATGTTATAAGTGTTTTAAGTAATACTTCAAACTACGCAAGGAACCGCCCATGGAAACCGCACGCTACCGCGCTTTCATTCAAGCCGCCGAAAAAGGAAGTCTTTCCCAGGCGGCCAAAGACCTTTCCTACACCCCTTCCGGGGTCAGTCAGCTTATCAAGGCACTCGAACGCGACTTGGGGTTTCCCGTTCTCGAACGCACGCAACACGGTGTGTCTCCCACGCCGGAAGGCATGCGTATCCTGCCCGTGGTGCGCGCCGTGGTGAACGAAGAGGACCGTTTGAACCAGATGACCGCCGAAATCAAAGGGCTTTCGGTGGGTAGCGTGACCATCGGGTCCTACCCCAGCGTAGCCACCCATTGGCTTCCCAGCGTTATCAAGAAGTTCCACGAACACTACCCCGCCATCGAAATCCGCGTCATGGAGGGCATCCATCAGGAAATCAACGACTGGCTGCGCAGCCGCGAAGTGGACATGGGATTCATGAGTTACGAGGAAAGTATGCCCTACGATTGGATCCCCTTGGCCGAAGACCCCATGATCGCCGTATTGCCCACCGATCATCCTCTGGCAACCGCGGAGGGCTACCCCGTTGCCCGCTGCAGCGACGAATCGTTCATCATGCCCGGCAAAGGCCAGGACGTGGACACGGTCAACCTTCTCAAGCGCCACGACCTCCATCCCACCATCGCCTACGAAACCATAGAAACCGCCGCGACGTTGGGCATGATAGAAGCAGGCATGGGGATGACCATCATGAACAGCATGGCCGCCTTCAAATACGACTTCGATCTGGCGAAAATCCCCGTCGTTCCCGCCGAAGCGATAGCGCTGGGGATAGCCGTCCCTTCACGGGAAAACTGCGCACCCGCGCTACGTCACTTCATCGAATACGCCGTCGATGAATTGACACGCCACACGTAGGCCACCGGGCTTCTGCGTCCGACCGGATTCCTACTTTTGCTTCTTGTGGTAGATGTACCAGTACATCATACCCACGAACACGGCACCACCTACGATGTTGCCGGGCACCGTGGCGCTCCAGTTCCACAACATTCCCGCGAAGTTCAGCGAGGCGGGATCTATGCCCGCCGGCGCGATGCCGCACGAAGCCAGCAGCAAACCCATGGGCAGGAAGAACATATTGGCAACGCAGTGTTCGAACCCACACGCCACGAAAGCGGCGATGGGAAGCAGGATGCCCAGCATCTTATCGGTGACGGTACGTGAAGCGTAGGCAATCCAAACACCCAAACACACCAGGAAGTTACACATGATACCTTTGGCGAACAGGGTCAGCCAATCGGGGGTCATTTTGCCGGAAGCGACGCTTACCATGGTGGTACCCACGATGCCGCCGTTCATATTGTGCATGCCCGACAGAAACACCAGGCCCACAATCACCAGCGAACCCACCAGGTTGCCGAAAAACACGACGACCCAGTTCTTCGCCACCGCGCCCCACGAAATTTTCCTGCTGGCCGCGGACATGACGATCATGGTGTTGCCGGTAAAAAGTTCCGCTCCCGCCACGACCACGAGCAACAGGCCCAAGGAGAACAGTGCACCGCCCAAAACACGTTGGACGGCGAAGGGAAGACCGGGATCACCGACAACCAAACAGAAGAACATCGCACCTAAGGCGATGAAAGCTCCGGCCATGATGGATAAGGCGAAGGATCGGCCGAACGACATGGCCACCTTCGCTTCTCCCAAGCCTTCGGCTTTAGCTTCGATTTCAGCTGGCGCCAGAGCATCCAGTTTCGGGAAACTTGCCCGAGTTTCATCGCTTGCCATACTACCTCCCAATCGTAGTGAGCGTTCAACCCGCTTGAAATACACTCTGCACCCTACCACGTGAATCGTAAACGTAAAGCTAGATTTCCAACTATTCTGGTGGGAGGCCTAAGAAAGCCCCTAACCACTGTATTTTGTATACCATTGATTCAAAAACACACGGTATAGTGTTTGTTCTTGGTTTAGGAAGGTTATAATGGAGAGGCTGATCCCGTGAGTACGATAGGAGTGGGCCTTGCCACCTAAACCGAAGCCGAAACGAAAAGCGTGGAAACGTTTCTACGTGAACACCCTCATCGTTCTTTTACCCCTTCTTCTCAAGATAGGCAACGCCGTCTCGAAGAAAATCCGCTCCGAAACGCTCTATCTCGGCGACGGATTCACCTTCGCTCTCGACATCGAAGGGTTCGGGCGGGGATGTCTTCTGCAACAGAGAAACAACGGATGGAAGCGTCTGCCTACCGAAGCACAGATTCCCGATTTCATCATCGGGTTTCGTGATCTCGATTACGCTTACGATGTATTCATCGGAAACATCACCTTGCAAGACGCACTGGCGGCACGCCTGTTCACCACGCACGGCCCCAATACCGCCGGCGTTTCCATCACCTATATGTTCACCGTGATTCTGAAAGCCTTCTTCGGATGGCGCTCATCCTATCGCCGATAATCGTGGAGGTATCTTTATGAATGCATTCGAGTTCCATTGTCCGACCAAAATCATCTGCGGGAAAAACGCCCTGCACAAGCTTCCCGTCAAAATGGATGATCGCAATATCACCAAACCCCTTGTAGTCACCGATGCCAATCTGGTGTCGCTGGGTATAGCCGAACATGTTTTCCAACCCTTGAACGAAGCGGGAATCCCCTATATCCTCTACGACCAGGTGCCACCCGATTCATCGCTTGACGTGGTGAACGAAGTGGCCGCGCTCTACAAAAAGGAAGGCTGCGACGGCTGGATCGCACTCGGTGGCGGATCGGTCATCGACACCACCAAGGGAGCCGCCGCATCCGTTTCCGTGGGCGGTCAGGATTTCACCGCCCTCCAGGGATCGGAAATACTGCAGGACACCCTTGATCCCCTGATCGCCATTCCCACCACCGCGGGAACGGGAAGCGAAGTGACGTTGGTCGCCGTAGTGGCGGACACGGCCAACCACACGAAACTGAGCTATACCTCCTACCGACTGGTACCCCATGTTGCCTTTCTGGATCCCCAGTTAACCGCGTCGCTCCCACCCAAACTGACGGCGACGACGGGCATAGACGCGCTCACCCATGCCATCGAAGCCTACACGTCCATACAGAAAAACCCCGTCAGCGACGCGCTGGCCATTCAGGCCATCCGTATCATTCGCGAAAACCTTGCACATTCCTGTGCTAACCCGGGTGATCTGGATGCCCGCACCTCACTGGCGTTGGGCAGCCTTCTGGCGGGAGCCTCGTTTTCCAACGCCATGGTGGGACTGGTGCACGCCATCGGGCACTCCATGGGCGGGTTGTGCCACATTCCCCATGGTCAGGCTATGATGCTCCTTCTTCCCCACTGCGTACATTTCAACCTGCAGCATGGCTATCACGCCGGCCTCTACGGCGATCTTCTTACGTCGCTGTGTCCGGATAGGGACACCTCGTCGTATTCATCGGCCGAAAAAGATGCCGCTTTCGAGCAGGAGCTGTTCGCCATGAATGCCTTCTACCACAAGGAATACGACGTACCTATCACGCTTTCCCAGCTGGGAATCAAGCGTGAGGAGCTGCCCGCGATAGCGAAACAGGCACGCTATGACGGAGCCGCGCTCTACAACAAACAGGAAATCACCGAAGAAGTGGCATTGAGCATTTTGGAGGCTGCATACTGATGAGTACCGAAGCATACAGTCATGATGTATTCGAATCCGTCGACGATGTATCGGCGGTCATCGCCCGCATGGACGATTACTACCGCACGGGCGCCACGAAGGATGTCGAATTTCGCGTTCGCATGTTGCGGAAACTGCGCGCCTACCTCAAAGAACATGAGGCAGAAGCACTTCAGGCGCTTCGTGACGATTTGGGTAAATCGGATTTCGAAGGCTACGCCACCGAACTCGGTCTGGTCTACGACGAAATCAAGACCTGCCTGAAACACATACGTTCGTGGGCTAAACCCAAACGCGTGCGCACCCCTATCGTCCATTTCCCCTCCCGCTCGAAAGTCTATCCCAGCCCTTTGGGTGTAGCGGCGGTGCTTTCGCCGTGGAACTACCCCATACAGCTTGCTCTGGTACCGATGGTCGATGCCATCACCGCTGGAAACTGCGTAGCTTTGAAACCCTCCCGCACGTCGGTGGCAACAAGTCGATTTCTACAGAAATTGTGCTACGAATTGTTCGACCCACGCTATATCTACTGTTTCCCCGGAAGCGGAGAGATGAACGACTGGCTTCTTCAGGTGCGCTTCGACAAGATATTCTTCACGGGCAGTCCGCGTGTCGGGCACGACATCATGCATGCCGCCGCTGACAACCTGACCGACGTCACCTTGGAGTTGGGTGGGAAAAGTCCCTGCTTCGTCGATGGCAGCGCCAATGTGAAACGCGCTGCGCAACGCATTGCCTGGGGCAAGTGCATCAACACGGGTCAGACCTGCGTAGCCCCCGATTACTTCCTGGTTCATGAAAGCGTGGTCGACGAGCTGATCGAACAGCTGGACATCGCCCTTCATCGCTATTACGGTGAAGACATACTCACCTGCGACTACTACCCCACCATGATCAACGCCCACCACTTCGATAGGGTGTGTGGCCTGATCGACAACCATAACCCCCAAGCGAAAATAGCGTTGGGCGGAAGACGTGATAGAGAAGCGCTGCGCATCGAACCTACCGTCATGACCGGTGTCACCCTCGATGATCCCGTCATGGGTGAGGAGATATTCGGACCCGTGCTACCCATCATCACATGGAAAACACCCGAAGAAGCCATCAACGTCACGAATAATTTCGGTCATCCTCTGGCTTGTTATGTCTTTTCGGAAGACAAGGCCTTTCAGGAGCGCATCATCGAAACGCTTCCCTTCGGCGGAGCCACCATCAACGATGTGATAATCCATCTGGCCAACAACCATATGGGTTTCGGTGGCGTCGGCGATTCGGGGCTTGGCGCCTATCACGGTAAAGTGGGCTTCGATTGCTTCACGCATTACAAATCGACACTCACCAAAAGCACCCTCATCGAAGTACCCGTGCGCGTTCCCCCCTTCGGCAACAAGATCAAGCTGCTCCGCATGCTTATGCGCTGAAAAGCACCGCACCCGTGTTTCATCCGCTCGGACGAAACACTCCGAGCATGGGGCCCAACCGTCACGCTACGCCACACATACAGGCTATCCGTGCATTTCAGAGCCGCGTTGGGCGATATTACCGAGAGATGTCGGTTGTCGGGTTGCACGGACGACGATTCTAGTAGAATGACCACAGATAGAAAGGAACCAACTATGGATATCATGAATACCATTACCACGCTTTTGCAGGATAACCTGGATATCGACCCCGCCACCGTCCATGTGGATTCCACCTTCGAATCACTGGGTGTCGATTCCCTCGATATGGTCGAGTTGATCTGCGACTTGGAAGAAGCGTGCGATATCGAATTCGGCGAACCCGAAGGCCTGGAAACGGTCGGCGAGTTGATCGAATACATCGAAGAAATCAAGAACGCCTAACCAAAACTCATAGCTCTTACCCGCGGATGAGACTTTCTCATCCGTTTTTTTGCCCGCATTCACTCAAAGGATCCTATTTCCATGTCCGACATACTCACCCAGATCGATGCCCTCGTCTGGGGTCCTGCAATGATCATCCTCTTGCTGGGATCTCACCTCTACCTGACCTTCCGCACGGGATTCATCCAGAAAAAACTTCCCGCTGCCATCAAACTTTCGCTTTCCAAAAAAGAGGGATCGGAGGGTGACATATCCCACTTCGGCGCTTTGGCTACCGCTTTGGCGGCAACCATCGGCACCGGCTCCATCGTGGGCGTGGCGACCGCCATCCTAGCCGGCGGCCCCGGTGCGGTATTTTGGATGTGGCTCACCGGCGTATTCGGTATCGCCACGAAGTATTCCGAAGTCTATGCCGCCATCAAATACCGCGTCAAAGACCACAACGGCAACATGCTCGGTGGCGCGATGTACGCCTGGCAACGCGGATTCACCAAAAACGGCAAGGTTCCCTTCTACGCCAAGTTGGGCGCGGTGGCCTTCGCCTTTTTCGCCGCCATCGCCGCCATAGGAACAGGTTCGGCTGTTCAAGCCTCCGCCATGACCGGCATCATCGTGTCAAGCGGTGCCGCCATCGAACCATGGATCATCGGGATCGTCATCGTTGTTTTGGTATCCATCGTCATTTTCGGCGGCGTGAAGATCATTTCCACCGTCTGCGAAAAGCTGGTTCCCATCATGGCCATCGGCTACACGCTGGGATGCCTTATCATCCTAGGGCTCAACTGGGTATATCTGTGGGACGCCATCGCGCTCATCTTCGAGTGCGCCTTCACCGCCAAGGCCGCTTTCGGCGGTGCTGTGGGATCGGGTATCATGGTCGCGCTTCAATTCGGTTGCGCGCGCGGTTTGTTCTCCAATGAATCGGGTTTGGGTTCGGCGCCCATCATCGCAGCGGCCGCCAAAACCCCCAATCCGGCCGAACAGGCACTCGTGGCCATGACCGGCACGTTCTGGTCGACCGTGGTCATCTGCGCTCTGACGGGTATCGTATTGGTTTCCACGATGCTGGCCTATCCCGGCATCCAGGAAGAGATTCTGACCAACCCCACCGTGTTTTCCGGGGCGCAGCTCGCCAGTCTCGCCTTCGCGCAGATCCCCTACATCGGCACGCCGCTTCTGGTGTTGGGAATGGTTTCCTTCTCGTATTCGACCATCCTCGGCTGGTCGTATTACGGTAGCCGCTGCATCACCTACCTCTTCGGCAAGCGCGCCATTATCCCCTATCAGATCATCTACGTGGCTGCTGCCTTTTTGGGTGCTATCGGTATCGGTGATATCGTATGGACCATATCGGATATCGGCAACGCGCTCATGGCCATCCCCAACATCATCATGGTGCTGTTGCTTTCGGGTCTCATTTCAAGGGAAACCAAGCATTACGTCTATGAAGGCAACTTGGATGAGGAGGATAAAACACCTATTCCCCTCGTAGAATCGCGCTAGTTTTTCTTGTCCTTGTACATCTTGCCGCGCACGATGTCGTCACGCATGATACGGAACGCTTCCTTCTCCCCCTTGGTGGCCACCAAGGTAAGCAGGTATTCCAGAAACGCCGCCGTTTTGGGATGGATGGGTAGATCTCCCATCGTCTGTTCGAGATGATAGTATTCCAAAGGACTCTGATCGGTGTAGTATTCACCCTGATATACCTTGCTTGCCGCCACGCGGTCGCACACCATTTCAAGCACGAATCGGCGGGGCATACGCTTGCCCTCCATGACGGCATCACCGTTGTTGCGAAAATCGATCCAGTATTCGTAGTGGTGTTTGTTGCGCCCCTTATGATGAAGCCAGGCCTCCGAAAACCCACGCGCCGTACGTTCGGCCGTGTTGGGGCTTCGGTCACCCTGGAAATACAGAACGCCGATGCGGAATTCCGTCCACGAGTACTTCGAAAGATCGTGGGTAAGACCTTGGCGGTAGAGTCCTATCTTGAAGCAATGACGCATCACGAGAATCTTATGATAGGTTATCGTCCGAAAATGCGCCCACGCTTTACGCCATGACCACTGTATCTTGAAGGTGTCGCTTTGTCCGGGATGTCTCATGATAGTCCTACCGCATCGGGTGAAATCCAACCATAATGCACGCACGCTTTCATGATACCGTCATCATCACAGTTCGCCGTGATGAAATCAGCGCGTTCTTTAAGCACCTCACGGGCATTCCCCATGGCGATGGACGTCCATTCGGATGTGAACATGGTCACATCGTTGAAGCCATCACCGAAGACGACCACATCTTCATAAGGTCCGCCCAGCTCGTCCATCATCCGCTTGATGCCGCGCTGCTTATCCATGGGTTCGATGAACACCGTGTCGGGGTTATAACGTATCCAAGGAACGTCGCTCAGATCGAGATTCTTCTCTTTACCCAATTCACAGGGAATATAGACCTTGTAGACTTCGGTGAGGTTTTCTATGGTGAGATCGGCCTTTATGCAGGTCGGCACATAGTAATCACCCGCTAAAACAGCGAAGTCGGGATTGGCGGAATAACGCACCAATTCGTTGGCAGTCGTTACCGCCCAGGGGATCCCCGCTTCATCGAGCCCGCGTAAGCAGCGCTTGACTGGCTCCAATTCAAGTGGCTCCATCCAACGTACTTCCCCATCGATCGTCACCGAATTACCACCATCGGCCACCAGATTGGTAATACCCAAAGAAGCTATGTAGTCCTGCGCGTTGGCCTGTAGGCGCCCCGTGGCCAAAGCGACGAAATGCCCGCGCGCTTCCAACTGTTCCAAGGCAACCCGCGTGCTGTGGGGAATTTCACGGGTACGAGGTAGAGCCAACGTTCCGTCGTAGTCGAAGAAAAAGTACTTCCGTCTCACCATGTATCTCCTGCTGTCATTCTTTTCGTCACCCACCCTAACGTCTTCGGACGAAAAGAGAAACCCCCGCGACAAAACCGCCACGGGGGTTTAACGATTTTTTACGCTTGCCGCCTACAAGGTGCGCAAGCTCACTTCTTTGAGCTGGCGCGGCGTAACGGTACCGGGAGCACCGGTCATGGGGTCACTTGCGGAACTGGTCTTCGGGAAAGCGATGACGTCACGAATGGACTGTTTGCCGCCGAGCAACATAACCAGACGATCGAGGCCCAAGGCGATACCTCCATGAGGGGGAGCGCCCAACTCGAGTGCGTGAATGAGATGACCGAACTTTTCTTCGATCTCCTCGTCGCTCAAGCCACAGCGACGCAAAACACGACGCTGCTCTTCCGCGTTATGGATACGGATGGTACCACCGCCCACCTCGAATCCATCCATGACCAGGTCATACGAATAGCTTCCGCACTCCAAGGGAGCATCTTCGATCTTGTCGAGATCCTCTTCGAGAATATGGGTGAAGGGATGATGCTCTGCAGCATATTTCTTCTCGTCCTCGTCATATCTGAACATGGGGAAATTGACAACCCACAACAGTGCATGACCCTCACGCGGAACATCGAGTGCATCAGCCATGTGAAGGCGCAGCGCGGATAGAACCGCATTGGCGACATCTTTGGTATCGGCGGCGAACAATATCAGGTCTCCCGGCTCGACATTCATCGCTTCCTTCATAGCGGCAAATTCCTCGTCGCTGAAGAATTTGATAATGGGGCTCTTTTCCTTACCGTCGGTGGTGAAGGCGATCCACGCCATACCCTTCGCACCGTTTTCGGCAGCGATATCGGCAAGCTTTTCAACTTCGCCTCGGCTCCAGTCGCCGGCACCCTTGGCGTTGATAGCCT
The DNA here is from genome assembly GCA_905214325.1 of uncultured bacterium. Taxonomy (GTDB): domain Bacteria; phylum Actinomycetota; class Coriobacteriia; order Coriobacteriales; family Eggerthellaceae; genus Anaerotardibacter. The sequence goes on along the minus strand of CAJMLT010000033.1, from coordinate 346 downwards.
TCACGCAACCGCCTGTTGAGGCGACGGAGGAAAACACCTTGAAACCGGAATTCTTCACGATATCGGTGAGGTCGACCAGCTCCATGCCGAAACGCACGTCGGGTCGGTCGCAGCCGAAGCGATCCATGGCTTCGGAGTACTGCATGCGCTGCAGAGGGAAGGGATGCTCCACACCGACGGCCTGCAGGGTTTCGGCCATGACGTCTTCCATCATATCGATGACATCATCGCCCTGAACGAAGCTCATCTCTATATCGACCTGAGTGAATTCGGGTTGACGATCAGCGCGCAGATCTTCGTCGCGGAAACAACGGGCGATCTGATAGTAGCGCTCGATGCCACCGAC
>CAJMLT010000032.1 GCA_905214325.1 uncultured bacterium | reverse complement strand
CACGGGTGCCCCCATCGCCCTTCTTTCCGCTAATCTCCTTTCCGCATATCGCACCGGCGGCATTCCCGGCGTCGGTATTCGACACCTCGCCCGCAAGGATTCCAAGGTGCTGGGTATTTACGGTCCGGGCGGCATGAGTCGCACGGCTATCGATGCTTTTGCCGCCGAATGCCCGGAAATGGATACGGTCAAGATCAAAGGGCGTAGTCAAAAGGGCATCGACGCGTTCGTCGAATACGTCAGGGAAAAGCATCCCTGCTTTACCACGATCGAGGTGGTTGACGATTTGGAGTCTCTCGTCCGTGGTTCCGATTGCGTGTATTTCGGCGCAACGGCCACCTCCGATCCCACTACGTATGCCAAGGTCATGGGTGAATGGGTGAAGCCGGGAGCATTCATCGTCGGGACGTCGGCTTACGACGTGGAAGACCGATTTCTCGTGGATGACTGCATGTTGGTCGTTGATGACATGGGTCTTTATGACGCGTGGGCCAGTGAATACCCTTACCCCACGTTCGGCTACGGTATGGATATCTTCGGCTGCAAATTCACCGATATGGTTCACGACGACTTGATTGAGCGAGAGCGCATCATTTCCATGGGCGACATCTTATTGGGCAAGGCTTCCGGTCGAACAAGTGACGACCAGGTGATAACCATGAGTGTCGGCGGCATGCCCGTCGAAGACGTGGCATGGGGCAAATACTGTTACGACAACGCTGTGAAGATGGGTATCGGCACGAAACTCCATCTGTGGGATGCGCCCACGTTTGCCTGAAAAGACACGTGCGCACTCTACCCATCACTTTACCCATCAATACCGAAGCGAAGGATCGTTCTATGTCGGAGAGAATCGAAGACCATCCCATATTGGGTAAGCCGGAAAAAGGAGCTCCGGTTACCTTCTTCTACGATGGCAAGGAAGTTCAAGGGTTCGAAGGGGAGCCTATCGCGGCAGCTCTGAAGGCTGCCGGCGTGATGGTGCATCGCCACACTTCAAAATACGACCGTCCCCGCGGCGTGTTCTGCGCCATAGGGCGTTGCACGGACTGCGTTATGGTGGTCGATGGTAAGCCGAATGTCCGTACGTGCATAACGCCTGTTTCTGCCGGCATCACGGTGCAAACGCAGTATGGCGTCACGGCTGAGAACAAGTAATCATCATAAGGAAAGATATCTGATATGAAGCGATACGATCTTATAGTAATCGGTGCCGGGCCCTCGGGGCTCTGCGCCGCCACGCAGGCGGCCGGATATGGACTCGACGTGGTGGTGTTCGACGAAAATGCCCGTCCCGGTGGCCAGCTGTTCAAGCAGATACACAAATTCTTCGGCTCCAAGGAGCATCGAGCCAAAGAACGCGGCATCAAGATAGGGGAAGACCTTCTCCGTGAGGCGTCGGCGGCGGGAGTCGACGTTCGGCTCAACTCCGTTGTTACCGGCATCTTCCCTAACAAGGAAGTCACGGTGCATGTCGAAGACCGTTTGGAGCACTATAGGGCCGATACGATCATCGTGGCAACCGGAGCCTCCGAAAATGCGGTCACCTTCGAGGGGTGGACTCTGCCGGGTGTCATCGGCGCGGGTGCTGCTCAGATGTTCATGAATCTCAACGGTGTCAGGCCGGGTGATAAGGTGCTCATGCTGGGTACCGGCAATGTTGGTTTGGTGGTGAGCTTCCAGCTGCTCCAGGCGGGATGCGACGTGGTGGCTTTGGTCGATGCCGCTCCTAAAATTGGTGGCTACGGGGTGCACGCATCGAAGTTGGCACGCACCGGGGTGCCGTTTTACCTGTCGCACACCATCGTGGAGGCTCAGGGGTCGGACAGGGTTCAGGCGGTCACGATCGCCGAGGTGGATTCGTCGTTTCGATTCGTTCCCGGAACCGAAAAGCATTTCGAGGTCGACACGATCTGTTTAGCTGTGGGGCTTTCTCCCCAATCGCAGCTTTTGGCGATGGCCGGTTGCGATATGACCGAAGATCCCCGCTTCGGTGGGCGCGTCCCCGTGTGTGATGAAGCAGGTACGACATCCGTTCCCGGTATCTATGTGGCCGGTGATGCTTCGGGCATCGAGGAAGCCAGTTCGGCCATGATCGAGGGGCGCATCTCGGCGGTTGAGGTGGCACGCTATTTGGGCTATCTGGATGACGCTACGGCAAAGGAAGAGGTTGCTGGTTTTGAAGTTGCTCTGGGGAAACTGCGCCAGGGGATGTTCGCCCCGCAAAACCGCGGCAAGACCTTCACACAAACCGATGAGGGAATACCCCTTTCGAAAAACCTGTTGACTCACGGGTATCTCACCGACGACGAGGTGGATTCCTTCGGGGGTGTCATTTCCGTCTCCGGACCCCATCCGGTGATCGAGTGCTCCCAGAACATCCCCTGTAATCCCTGCCAGGACGTTTGTCCTCGTGGATGCATCGAAGTGGGGGAGACCATTACGACTCTCCCGGCGGTTGACGGGGAAAAGGAGTGCAGCGCGTGCGGGATGTGCGTTACCGCTTGCCCCGGTCAGGCTATTTTCCTGATGGATGAAACCTATGAAGAAGGATTCGCCGCGGTGACGCTTCCCTACGAGTTCTTACCCTTGCCGCAGGCGGGAGATAAAGGCATCGCCCTTGATCGTAAAGGTGATGAGGTCTGCGCCGCCGAAGTCATTTCCACCAAAACGAAAAAAGCGTTCGATCATACGAGTCTTCTGACCATGAAGGTGCCGGTGGACTTCGCCCATCAGGCGCGATTCTTCAAGATCGCCTGACCGGCTATCGTCCACCACGAATGAAGGAGTAATCGTGACAACCCCGCTTATCAGACGCTACAACCCCGAGTCGTTCGAGTCCGAGCCCGATGACGATATGATCGTCTGTCGCTGCGAGGAGATAACCAAAGGGGATATCCGCCGAGCCATTCATGACGGTCTTGCGACATTTCCCGAAATCAGACGTTTCACGCGCTGCGCGATGGGTTTATGTCAGGGCAGAACGTGTACCAAATTGATTCAGGGAATCGCCGCTCGGGAGTTGGCATGCACGCGTGAGGAATTGCAGCATCCTGCCGCCCGCGCTCCCATGCGGCCTCTTGAGATGCAAGAACTCGGAAATGAACGTTTTTAAGGCGGATACCATGAACAGAACTGCAGAAGTCATCATCATCGGCGGCGGCATCGAAGGGTGTGCGACGGCTTACTATCTGGCAAAACGCGGCATGAGTGATGTGATCGTTTTGGAGGCGCAGCCGACGATGCTCAATGGGGGGTCTTCCCGCAATGCCGGTGGTGTCCGTCAGTCAGGGCGAGATCCACGAGAACTGCCTTTGGCTCAATACGGCGTTGCGCACATCTGGCCGACGCTTGGTGAAGAATTGGGCGTGGACGTCGAATATAACCAAGGGGGGAATCTTCGTCTCGGTAAGACCGAAAAGCATGTTGAGATTCTGACCGGATTGGCTGATCGCGCCGCCGCATGCGGTGTTGGCGTGAGTATGATTTCGGGCGCAGAGGCTCGTCAGATCAACCCCTTTCTCTCCGAAGAGGTCATCGGCGCCAGCTGGTGCCCCACCGATGGGCACGCCAATCCGCTCAAGACGGGATTGGGATTCTATAAAAACGCGCTCGCTATGGGTGTCACGTTCGTAACCGGCGAGAAGGTTGTCGGGCTGAAGAAGAGAAAGGGTCGCGTTCGGGAGGTTATCGCCGAACATGGCGTTTATGAAGCGGATACGGTCATGGTGTGTGCAGGTGCTCAATCCAAGGAAATCCTCGCTACCGTGGAAATCAATGCACCGGTACGCCCCCGTATCGATCACTGTCTTGTCACGGAGGCGCAACCTCACATGTTCGATACGATGTTAGGAACGGCGGAGGCGGATTTCTACGGTGGCCAGACCAATCACGGATCCTTCGTCTTCGGCGGCGATGACGACTTGGAGGGTTTCGATTTCTATGATGTGAAAACCCCTGCAACCGCTACCACGGCACCTTGCGTGTGTCGCGGTATCATGAAGTACTTTCCCCGCTTGGCCGATATGAATATCGTGCGAACCTGGGCCGGCTGGATAGACATCACGCCCGATGGCGTTCCCGTTCTCGGCACGTGCGAAGAAGTCCCCGGCTTGGTGAGCGCCTATGGTTTCAACGCGCATGGTTTCGGTATTTCTCCGGCTGTCGGTTACACCTTGGCCGAACTCATAGCTACCGGCGAAACGACCGTCGACATCGGAGGCTTGCACTACGATCGTTTCAAGGCGAAATTCTAAGGGAATCCAGGTGTCCGTGATGGAGGGTAAACCGATTATCGGTGTCACGCCGCTGTTCGACGACGAGAAGGACAGTATTTGGATGTTGCCCGGCTATCTGGATGGTCTGGTGGCCTGCGGAGCCCTGCCTATCATCTTGCCCCTCGATGCCGAAGCCGCCGACACGGAGGCGATGCTTGCCCTTTGTGATGGGATTCTGCTGACCGGAGGACACGACGTCGACCCCTCGCTTTACGAAGAGAAGCGTCTGAGTATCTGTGGCCCGAGTCATCGAGGGCGGGATCGTATGGAGCATGCGATTTTGGAGCGTGCACTCATGGTGGATATGCCGCTGCTGGGGATTTGTCGGGGAGCCCAGTTCATCAATGCGGCCTTGGGCGGAACGCTGTATCAGGATATCGCCTTGCAGATGCCCGAGGCGATATCGCACTCGATGACACCACCCTATAGTGCTTTTTGGCATGAGGTATCATTGACTCCCGATACACCGCTTTATGCGTTGCTACGAAAGAAGACCATACGGGTCAACAGTTGCCATCATCAGGGAATTCGCTCGCTTTCCTTCCAGCTCTCACCTATGGCTTATGCTCCCGACGGTCTTGTCGAAGCATTTCGATATCCTTCGAAGCGTTTCGTGTGGGCCGTACAGTGGCATCCCGAGTGCCTTTGGAATATCGATGGGGACCAACGTTCGATCCTGCAGGCGTTCGTGGACGCGTGTGCCGATGGCGACGGTGATGGTGCGGAACCCGATTCTACGAACCGAAACAAGAAACGCGCTCAACGTGCCCGGCTGGCTTTTCGGGCTCGCAGGTGAGGGTTTTTCAGTAGAGACGGTGATCGCTCATCGCGTAGGCGCGGAACAGCTCCTTGCAGCGCTGTCGATCCATCTGATGGAGGGCAGGCGAGGTGACGCCGCCGTTCATGAGGTCGTAGAAGGCCTGATCGCGAAAGCCTATTTCGGCGGAGTCGGTACGTGAGCATCCGTAGTAGACGGTGCCGATATTGGCCCAGAGGATGGCCCCCAGACACATGGGGCAGGGCTCGGCGGTGGTATAGAGGTCGCAGCGGGAAAGATCGTAGGTGCCCAGCGTGTGGCAGGCGTCGCGGATGGCCTCCATTTCCGCATGACAGGTAGCATCGTTTGCGGCCAGAACACGGTTGTGGCCGCGTCCGACGATGTGACCATCTTGCACCACCACGCAGCCGAAGGGGCCTCCATGGTGGGCTTCTATTCCCCTGTATGCTTCATCGAGTGCTTCGGCCATGAAATCCATGGAACACCTTCCGATCGTCGGGTTTGTCGGCTGTTCGCAGAAAGCATCGTGCGTCCGATCCGACCACCCCCCCGCATCCTTCTATGCTTGGGACACCAGTGCATCCGTTTCGCGGGCGATACGCATTTCCTCGTCGGTGGTGACGACGCAGATCTTGATGGGGGAATCGTCGATGGACACGATGCGGTTCGTGCCGATAGCGCCGACGACATCGTTTTTCTCTTCATCCAGAATCATTCCCATGTGGGCGAGTCCCGAAAAAATGCGCTTTCGCAACTCGGCGCTGTTTTCGCCTATGCCCGCCGTCACCACCACTGCATCGGTGACGGTCATGGATGCGTAAAACGAACCGATGGCCTTCTGTATCTTGTAGACATACATCTGGATGGCCAGCTCGGCGGCTTCGTTGCCATCCTGAGCCGCCTGCAGGACGTCGCGCATGTCGCTGCTCAGGCCTGATACGCCCAGAATACCGGATTCTTTGTTGAGGATCCTGTCCATCTCATCGAAGCTGATGCCGTCACGACGCATGATGTAGGTGACGATGGCGGGGTCGATGGACCCGCTGCGCGTACCCATCATAAGCCCCTCCAAGGGGGTGAATCCCATGGTGGTGTCGATCGACTCGCCGTGGTTGACCGCGGTGATGCTGCCGCCGCTTCCCAAATGACAGGTGATGAGTCCCACGTCCTGCAGGGGCTTACCCAGAAGATAGGCGGCCTGCTGCGCGGCGTAACGATGAGAGGTTCCGTGTGCGCCGTAGCGGCGGATATGGTACTGCTCGTAATAGCGCATGGGAAGGGGATAGAGGTAGGCCTTCGGGGGCATGGTTTGATGGAAGGCGGTATCGAATACGGCCACCTGAGGGGTGCCGGGCAGGCGTTCGCGCAACAGTTCGATGCAGGCGTCAGCCGGAGGATTGTGCAGTGGCGCCAGCGCCTCGCAGGCTTTGATCTGCCTGAAGGCGGCGTCATCGATGAGCGTCGAGTGGGTGAAGTATTCTCCGCCCGAAACGACGCGATTACCTATGGCTTCTATTTCGTCAAGCGAATGGATGGGGGATTCCTTTGCCTCCACCAGAATGTCGAGCAGTTTAACCAGGCATTGGGCGATGGAGAGCCCGGCTACCGAATAGCTGTGCTTTTCCGTGGCGGGCGGGAAGGATACGTTCATGAAGGCATCCTCGTCACCTATCTTCTCGGCCAATGCCTTCATCAGACAGATCTTGCCGTCCGTTTGGATGAGTTGGCTTTTGAGCGTGGAGCTTCCCGCGTTTATCACCAATACGATCATCGCAGATCCCCTCTCGATCAGGCTTGTCGGTAGTCGAAGACGAGTTGTACGTTCTTCACGTTGAGGGCCTCTTCGAGCCCCGTGGTGTCGTCGATGTGTCCGATACGGGAGCGGTTGGCGTTGATTTCGGCATCGGCGTAGTAGACTTCCACCAGCACCGGTCCGTTGAGGAAGATGTCTCCCGCGTGGGCGGTGTCGATATGTTCATCGGCAAGTTCCATATTGCGGGGAATCTGGAACTGCTTGTGCGTGCCGTCTTTGTCGATGATGAGCGAATAGAGGGGGAAAAGCGTGGTGAGCGAATCGGAGGCGGCATTCTTTTCGAAGGTCACGGTATGGGTTGCATCGCCGATCTGTAGATTGATGGTGTCGGGTAGCGACGAATAATCCTTGTCCTCCGACGATTGACCCGACGAACAGGCCGTAAGGGCGAAAAGACAGCAGGCCGTGATGCAGCAGATGAAAGTGAAACGCAGTTTCTTCGATAAGGACATGATGCTCCTCGCTATCGTGGTGAAACGTCTAATCCGATATTACTCCTCGCCCGTCCAACAATAGGTGCAGATTTTGTCGCGATCGATTCCTATGGCCTCGATCATGCCTTCGAGCGATTGGTAGCCCAGCGAATCGAAGCCCAGCTGTTCGCAGATGGAACGGAGGAGGCAGGTGCCCCGTTCGGTCGTGCTGTCGGCGTATTCGGCGAGATGGTCTGCGCCCTCTTCGCCTTCCAGATCTTGCACGACACGACGCGCGATGAGGTCCATTTCCGATTTACTGCTGGAAAAACTCAGGTACTTACAACCGAACATGATGGGAGGACAGGCCGAGCGCATATGTACTTCCGTGGCACCCGATTCGTAGAGGAAGTCGACGGTTTCACGGAGTTGGGTGCCGCGCACGATGGAGTCGTCCACGAACAGGAGCTTTTTACCATTGATCAGTTCAGGCACGGGAATCTGCTTCATCTTCGCCACCCGGTTGCGGACGCTTTGGTTGGCGGGCATGAAGGAGCGCGGCCAGGTGGGGGTGTATTTGATGAAGGGGCGGGCGAAGGGCGCTTGGGATTGTGTGGAATACCCTATCGCATGGGGGATGCCCGAATCGGGGACGCCGGCAACGTAGTCGACGTCGGGAATGGCATCTCGCGCAGCTTCGTCGCGTGCCATGATGGTGCCGTTGCGGTAGCGCATCACCTCGACGTTGACCCCTTCGTAGTTCGAGTTGGGGTAGCCGTAATAGGTCCACAGGAAGGCGCAGATCTTCATGTCTTTCCCGGCCGGCGCGATGGTGCGGTATCCGTCGGCATCGATGTGGACGATCTCGCCCGGTCCCAGTTCGTATTCGTCGTCGTAGCCCAGTTTGTGGTAGGCGAAGGACTCGAAGGAGATGCAATGGCCGTCGTCGTTCTTTCCTATGAGCACGGGCAAACGGCCCAATCCGTCACGCGCGGCGATGATGCCGCCGTCGGAAGTCATGATAAGCAGGGTCAGCGACCCTTCGATGGCGTTCTGTGCGAATTTGATCCCGGAGACGAAGTCGTCCTTCTGATTGATGAGAGCGGCGACCAGTTCGGTGGTGTTGACGGCCCCGGAACTCATGGCCATGAACTGGGTACGCCCTTCGGCGAAATAGGATTCGACCAATTCCTCGGCATTGTTGATGGCACCCACCGTGGTCAGGGCGAACAGGCCCAGATGCGAGCGAACGAGAAGGGGCTGTGGATCGGTGTCGCTGATGCAACCGATGCCGCTGCATCCGTGGAAATCGGGAAGGTCATCCTCGAAGCGCGTGCGGAACGGCGTGTTTTCGATGGAGTGGATCTGCCGTTGGAAACCATCTTCATGATCGTGGATGATCATGCCGGCGCGTCGCGTTCCCAGATGTGAGTGGTAATCCACGCCGAAAAACACATCCAGCACCACATCGCGATGTGAGGTTGCTCCGAAAAATCCACCCATGGCCTACTCGCTTCCCGTTTGGTTGACGTTGTTGCATCAGGGCTCATAAGTATAAAGCCTAACGACCCCTTCGTGTTCCGTGATCAGTGGATGGTTTGTGATGACGGGCATTACCCGACGGATATTTCACCCTCTTTTTCATCGATGAACATGTCCTCATCAGGGGTGATGCGGCTGCCCGGTCAATAATGGAAAATTAACGGACGGTTTTTGCTTGCAAGTGATGGAGCAGCCATCATAATGGGCCTACTCTTCGCGTGTGCCATGAAGAGGAAAGACCCACCTTCTCAATCACGCCCGTCGAGAAAGAGCCTCCCATGAAGATCGTCACCGATTCCTCCGTCATGTTCACCATAGAACAAGGCGCTGCGCGCGGCATAGAGGTGTTGCCGCTTTCCGTTTCCATCAACGGTAGAGCGTGGGCTGAATACGAGGAAATGTCGGCCGATGCCTTTCTCGATCTCATCCGTGAGGGTTGTATGCCCACCAGTTCCTCTCCGAGCCCCGAGGCCACGTTGTCCGCCTACGACACCGATGAAGAGGTGTTGCATCTCACCATGGCCGCCGGTCTTTCGGGAACCTATGAGGTGGCGTGTGGTCTCAAAGCTCAGGCGCGCCATCCCGAGCGGATTCATGTGGTGAATTCCAAAACGCTTTGCGTTCCCCAGCGCGCTTTGGCGCTGTGCGCGGCGGAGCTGGCGAAATGTCGCTCCACTGTGGGCGAGGTGCTAAGCGAACTCAAACCGCTTATCGACAGCGCCCATTCCTATCTTCTTCCCGAAGATTTCGACTATCTGCGTCGCGGGGGTCGTTTGACTCCACTTGCGGCGAAGGTGGTTCACCTCGTCAGGGCCGAGCCCGTCATGCGGCAGACCGAAGACGGGATGCGCTTGGAGCGTTTGGTTCTGGCCCGTAATTTCAAGAAGGGCGTCGATGCCGTCATCGCCGATATGAAGAAGCGGGGTGTCGGCGAGGGTCACTACATCAGCGTAAGCCACGCCGACAACGCCAAGGATGCCCATACCGCGTTGGAACGATTGAAGAATGCTTTGCCGAAGTGCCGCTTCGGGGTATTCGAATTGGGTCCCGCCTTCATAACCCAAGGGGGACCGCTGTGCGTGGCTATCCAGTCGATCGATATGAGCGCGTTTGGCCGGGTGGTAATGGATTGACGGATGTCAGTCCAGCTTTCCGTACACCTCATCATCGACCGCTTCCAACCATTCGTTCGAAGTGTTTTCGCCTGCGACTTCGATGGCGAGATGCGAAAACCAACTCGTCGGTGCCGCGCCGTGCCAATGTTTGACCTCAGCCGGAATGTGAATGATCGTGCCCGGGGTCATCTCGACGGGCTCTTCGCCCCATTGCTGATAATAACCGCGTCCGCCGACGCAGATGAGCATCTGGCCACCACCTGTGCTTGCATGATGTATGTGCCAGTTGTTGCGGCAGCCCGGTTCGAAGGTCACGTTGAACAGCGGTACCTGCTCGGTGGAGAGGGCGGCAAGGTAGCTTTGCCCCACGAAGTATTGCGCGAATCCGTCATTGGGTTGCCCGATGGGAAAGAAGAGGGTGTTCTGGTAGCGATCCTTATCGCTGAGTTCATCCGTCGTTTCATTCCAGACTTCCCCGGCCAAGTGGAATACGGCCCAGCCCTTCGGCCATCCCACATAGAAAGCCACGTGGGTGATGATGGCGGTGATTTCCTCCTTCGTAACGCCGTGTTGCTTGGCGTTTTGAAGGTGGTAGCGCAACGACGAATCGGTGATGCCCGATGCCATGAGGCTCACCACCGTGATGATGGAACGCGTTTTAAGCGTGATGGCCGAGTCGTTCCATACTTCGCCGAACAGGATGTCGTCGTTGAGATGGGCGAAGAGGGGAGCGAATTCCCCTAACTGATCTCTTCCTGCCGTTTGAACGATCTTTTTGTCCATGGTGTATACCTTCCTTATCCCTTCGTCACAGAGGTGACGTGTCCATGCGGAGATGCGGGACGACGAACCCGTATTCGTCGATGCCCTGTCATGCCTCTCCATTCTCAACCCTAGAGTAAGGTCTAAGTCAAGAGAAATAACCACATGTACACTCTGTGATCTTTGAACCGAACTTCTCGGCGTGGAACAAAAAAGTTCAATTTTCTGCTTTAATGAATTGAACAAAACAAGACTCACGGATCGGAATGGTCATAAAATTGAACTTTTCGGTACTAAATTGAACTTAGGATGTCGAGTTATGCAGAATGAGGACTTCGCCACTCGCTTGCGGGAACGTATGCAGATCAAGGGCTTCAAACAGGCCGACTTGATCCGCCTTGCCGCCGATAGGGATGCGAAATTGGGGAAAAGCCAGGTGAGTCAATATGTCAGCGGGAAAACGCTGCCCCGCCGGGATGTATTGGGAGTGCTCGCCGGCATTCTCGACGTATCACCCGACTGGCTGCTCGAGGGTTCGCCGGAAAACACTTTCGCCCACCCTTCCGACGCATCGGGCAAGCGAGTGATGGCGCAATCGCCCACCACGGTGCAAACACATGACGCTTCGCCGACCCAGCCCTTCGATCAGACAGGAACCGTAACCATGCGTGAATTCAAGAAGTCATCCAAATTGGACAATGTTCTCTACGATGTGCGCGGTCCCGTGGTCGACGAGGCCAACCGCATGGAGGAAACCGGCACCCATGTACTCAAGTTGAATATCGGAAACCCCGCGCCGTTCGGCTTCCGTACCCCCGATGAAGTCATCTACGATATGAGTCGACAGCTCACCGAATGCGAAGGGTATTCCGCTTCCCGCGGCCTTTTCTCCGCCCGCAAGGCCATCATGCAATATGCCCAGATCAAGCATATTCCCAACGTCACCATGGACGATATCTACACCGGCAACGGGGTGAGCGAACTCATCAACATCTGCATGTCGGCCCTGCTCGATACCGGGGATGAGATTCTCGTTCCCTCGCCCGATTACCCTCTCTGGACCGCGTGTGCCACCTTGGCGGGGGGCAACGTCGTTCATTATCTGTGTGACGAAGAAGCGGACTGGTATCCCGATATCGCCGATATCAAAAAGAAGATCACGCCGCGCACCAAGGCCATCGTCATCATCAACCCCAACAATCCCACGGGCGCGTTGTATCCGCGCGAGGTGCTGCAGGAAATCGTGGAGATAGCGCGGCAGAATCAGCTGATCATCTTCTCCGATGAGATCTATGATCGCATCGTCATGGACGGCGAAGAACATATATCCATCGCTTCGCTGGCTCCGGATCTGTTCTGCGTCACCTTCAGCGGGCTTTCGAAGTCGCATATGGTCGCGGGGTACCGCATCGGCTGGATGGTGTTGTCCGGCAACAAGAATCTGGCACACGACTATATCTTGGGGCTCAACATGCTTTCCAATATGCGCCTGTGTTCCAACGTCCCCGCTCAGTCGATCGTACAAACCGCGCTCGGTGGGCATCAGAGCATCGATAACCATGTGTCTCCCGGTGGACGTGTTTTCGAGCAACGCAAGTATGTCTGTGAGGCGCTTGAAGCCATGCCCGGGGTGTCTTTCGTGAAGCCGAAAGCGGGATTCTACATCTTCCCCAAACTCGACAGGAAGAAATTCAACATCACCGACGACGAACGCTTCGCCTTGGACCTGCTGCGGGAAAAGAAAATCCTGATATCGCACGGCGGCGCCTTCAACTGGGCGGAGCCCGATCATTTCCGTATCGTGTTTTTGCCACGTATACAGACCCTCCACGACGCCATGGAAAACCTCGCCGATTTCCTGAGTCACTATCGTCAGAAATAGCGGCGGTTCGATCTTACAAATTTTTTACAGGGCTTTACACGTATTTGCCTTACACGACACAGTAAGCGGATATCACCTTCCTAGACTGGCTTGTGCATGGTGCGCGACCGATCGTACGCATGCATAAGCATCCATAATCTCAAGGGAGGATCCGGAAAACCGATGGATATTGCAACCATGGTCGTTGTCGGGCTTGTTATCGCAACCGCTTTGACCTTCGATTTCACAAATGGGTTTCACGATACCGCCAATGCGATGGCTACCTCCATCGCCACGGGCGCTCTGAAGCCGAAGACGGCGGTCATCGCCGCAGGTACACTCAATCTCGTGGGGGCGTTTCTGTCCACCGAGGTTGCGAAAACCATTTCGGGTGGCATGATCAACGAAGCGCAGGTGGCCATAGGGCCGGAATTCATATTCGCCGGTTTGGTGGGGGCTATCGTATGGAACCTGCTTACTTGGCTCGTCGGTTTGCCCTCCAGTTCCTCCCACGCCATGTTCGGCGGTCTCGTGGGTGCCGTGATCGTGGGAGCCGGCGTCGAAGGTATCAATTTCGGCGTGGTGGTGACGAAGGTTCTCATTCCCGCTCTCGTTTCGCCGGTGGTTGCCGGTCTGGCGGCGTTCTGCGCGGTCAAGTTGATATTGTTCATAGTTCGCCGCATGAGTGAGGGAACCGTCGAATCGGGCTTCCGCCATGGTCAGACGGTAACGGCTTGTCTGGTTGCCTTGTCTCATGGCACCAACGACGCCCAGAAAACCATGGGACTCATCACGTTGACGCTTATCGCGGTGGGTGCGCAAAGCGCGGGGAGCGGGCCTGAGCTGTGGGTTGTCGCCGTATGCGGTTTGGCGATCGCTTTGGGTACCTACATGGGTGGCTGGCGCGTCATCCGCACGTTGGGCAAAGGCCTCACCGAAATCAGCACGCCGCAGGGCTTCGCGGCCGAGGCGGCATCCGCGACGACGATTCTTGTTTCATCGCATCTCGGATTCGCTCTTTCCACCACGCAGGTGTGCTCAGGTTCCATCATCGGATCGGGGTTGGGTAAGAAGGGAGCCAAGGTGAACTGGGGCGTTGCGGCGCGTATGGTCGTTGCCTGGTTGGTCACCTTCCCGGCAGCCGGACTCATCGGAGCTGCCGCATGTGCTCTTGCGAAAATCAATATAGGAGGAACCATCGTGGTTGCGCTGATCGCCGTGGGTATTGCCTTGATAATCCTGCGTCTTTCCCATCGCAATCCGGTCAATTCCCTCAATGTCAACGATCGCCCCGAAGTCAAGATCAACCCGACTTCCGTCGCGCCTCAGGCAGCTTAAGGAGGAAAACCATGTCAGAGATTCTGAATTTCGTTATAGTTCTCGTAGTGGCCGTATGCGTTTCGGGAACGATAAGCGTTCTCTACGCTTCGGGGCTGCGTTTGTGGGCCAACAGTGTCGTCGACCGCAAGGGTAACGCTCATCTGATGACCCGCTTGGCCTCGGTCATGTGTTTTGCGGCATGCGTGGTTATCGTCTTGTTCGCATTGTGGCTGATGGTTCCCTTGTTCCATTGATCTGAAAGAAAGGCGGAGGAATATGAAAAGCATTCTTGTCGGTATCGATGGGAGCACACGCGGTCAGCGTGCTTTGGCGTGGGCTGCCCGTCAGGCGGATCGCGAAGGGGCTCGTTTGACGCTCGTGTGCGTGGTCGACCCCGGTTTTGCGCGGGCGGCCGGGATGGACGATGAAGAAGTCGACGCCGCCGTCGAGGCGACGCTCGGTGCTTTGGTAGGCACGGTTGCTGCAACCTACCCCCAACTTGAAACAGCTACGGATGTCATCATCGGAAAGGTGGTCGAATCTCTGGTCGATGCTGCCGAAGGGCATGACATGATCGTGCTCGGGTCGCACCATGGAGCCACCGTCGGCGAAGTCATCGGCGCCGCCAAAGGTTTGCGCGTGTCGGTTTCCGCCGGCATTCCCACGGTTTTGGTTCCGGCCGATTGGGATCCCGATGTACCCTCGTCGGGTGTTGTCGTAGGTGTGGCCTCCGACGATTCCGCAGAAGCCGCCGTTTCCTTCGCCGCCCGTGAGGCGCTTGCCTCCGATCAGCCGCTTAGGTTGATCTCCGCTTGGGGATTGCCGTCGTTTCTGTCGCGTCCGGCCGAGGCCATGGGCGGGGGCTTGGCTCCGGTGGGGGAGCAGTTCCAGCGCAATCTCGCCGAGCGTGTGCGTGTTCTGAAGGATGAGAATCCCGGCCTCGACGTTTCCGCAGAAGCGCCGGAGGGGGCATCTCCCGCTCAGGTTCTTCTTCAGCGTAGTGCCGGTTCTTCCTTGCTGGTGCTGGGAACCCATTCGCGTAGTGCATTGGGAAGGGCGCTGTTCGGGTCGGTTTCCCATGGCGTGCTGCTCGGTTTGAACGTGCCCACCGTGGTGGTTCCCTGCAAGTAGGGCGTTACCGACTACCACCTATCATGCAATTGATTTCGAAAGCCGCCTGATTCAGGCGGTTTTCGTTTTGAAGGACGGCGGTGTATGTCGAAGTTTATTTACGATTGCGTACGTTAGGGTGCGCTTTCGGCGCTGGGTGGGTATGATGAATATGTTCGTATGCGAATCGTGTACGGGCGAGACGAGAAGCTTCGACCATCGCTTGGGTAAACCCTCGTGTCTACTCAGTGATAGCCGGGAGGGTTACCATGGATAACCGTTCGTGTAAATCCCCATCAATCATACCCATTTTGTTCGCTGCCCTTTTGCTTGCCTGTGCCGCCTGTGTGTTGGCCGGCTGCATGTCCACTTCGGGCACGAACGAATCACGGAATCAGGAGTCGGAAATGAATGTCGGATATCGAACCATCACCGCGCAGGAAGCGAAGCAGATCATGGACTCCGATGCTGCGGCCGTCGTGGTGGATGTTCGCACGCAGGCCGAATACGACGGGGGCCATATCGCCGGAGCAATTCTGCTGCCGCTTGACCGGATAGCCACCGATTCCCTGACGCAGCTTCCCAACAAGGAACAGACCGTTCTCATCTATTGTCGCAGCGGCAACCGCAGCGCTCAGGCCGCATCGCAGCTTGCTTCCATGGGCTACACGAACATCATCGACTTCGGTGGCGTGAACACGTGGCCCTATGGGCTGACAACGGATTAGCGCAGGAGAAACCACCTTTTTCAATGGGCTTTGCTACAATCTTTCCGATACGTACCGTGGAGGAAAGAGGTGGGAAGCGATGCAGGGCTTCAAGGGAGTACCGAATCCCGGACGGGATAGTATATCGGACGAAACCGCCGTGTCAGACGATATGCCCAAAGCGCCCTTCCCGGGCGAAACCAACGGCGAAAATGCTTCGCCGGACACATTCGGCTCGAACGCCATTGCAGCTGCTTCCCACGGCATTTCGCGTCGCTCGTTCGTTGCGGTAGGTGCCACGGCTCTTGCCGCCGGTGTGGCCACCGCGCTGACGGGTTGTGCTCCGGCTGCTTCGAGCACAGCGACTACCGAAGGGGATCGCAGCAACGTCCCCGACGACAAAGTGGGATCCACCTCCGCCCAACCTTCCTCTACGGCAACACCCACCGATGCCGACATCACCATCGAAGCCCCGTCGGTTGAGGTGAAGCATGAAATCGTCGATAGCCACCTTCATTTCCTGGACTTTCTGGAAAAAACCGATGGGTTTCCCGCCCTTGTGCGCGCCATGGATCTATCGGGTGTATCCCAGTCGGTCATCTTCGGCATGGGTATCGCCAAGCAATGGGATGAAACCTTGGATGTGGCCCCCAGCTACTACCTCAGTAATGACAGCCGTTGCTATTATTATTCCGGCACCGATTTCATCTTGGCCGAAGAGCTGTTGGCGCAACCGGCCGAAATCCGTCAGCGTTTCTTCCCGTTCATGTGCGGCATCAACGGCAACGACCGTTTCGCCGCCGACCATATCCGCCAGATGCTGCGTCTCTATCCCAACTTCTGGTGCGGTATCGGGGAGCTCATGAGCCGTCACGACGACCTGACGGCGCTCACCTACGGAGAGCCGCCCCACATCGATCATCCGGCCTTCTTGGAAATATTCGATTTAGGTGCCGAAGAGGGGCTGCCCGTGCTGGTGCATCACAACATCACGGCGCAGAACAGCGAAAAGATAATCTATCGCGAGGAACTGGAAAGGGCGCTTGCCCATAACAGGAAGTGCAAGATCATCTGGGCTCATGTGGGTATTTCGCGCCGTGTCGAGATACAGGGCCTGACAACCATCGCCGATGAACTATTGAGTAGCCACAAAAATCTTACGATAGATATTTCATGGGTGGTGTTCGATTACTACTTCATGGACGCTTTCCCCAGCACGTATTCGGACGGAGATACGTTGGATGACTGGGTTCGCTTGATAGAGAAGTGGCCCGATCGTTTCATGATCGGCACCGACAAGGTGGGTCATTGGTCCACGTACCCTGCCGAAGTGGTGAAGTACTATCCGCTTTTGGAGAAGCTCTCCGAAGAAACCGTCCGTAAAATCTGTCGCGATAACATAAAAGGACTGGTGAAAACCTACGGGTGAGCGGGTGGGTTCGCCCGATCGTGCCCCAATTCCTGATACGCTTTTGATGCACAGGGTGGTGTAGGGTGTCTTGCTGAT
>CAJMLT010000031.1 GCA_905214325.1 uncultured bacterium | reverse complement strand
GAATACTCCTTCGGACATTCTAGCAAATAGTTTAACTTTAGTAACACCTTATCGCTTATCGAGTTGCGTTGAGTTCCGAGTGAAATTAGAATACAATGTATTCATTCTTATACGAGGAGGCTATCATGGCGACAATGACTTTGCGCATGGATGACGTTGACGCAGATCTGGTAAAAAAATTTGCCGCGTTCGAAGGTAAAAGTTTCTCAGATTTTGCCCGTGATGCAATTCTTGAAAAAATTGAAGACTACGAAGACTTACAAGAGTTACGTGATGCGATGAGTGAAGATTCCGGCAAGCGCTATAGCCAAAACGAAGTTCTCGCCGAGCTGAGGCTTTAGATGGCGTGGCAGGTTCAATATTCTGAAAAGGCTTTAAAACAATTAAAAAAGATGGATAGGTTTGATGCCAAACTTATTGTTGCGTGGATTGGCAAAAACCTGGATGGGTGTTCGGATCCTTATGCCCATGGAAAGGGCCTAACCAACAATCGCGCAGGTGAATGGCGCTATCGCATTGGAAATTACCGCGTGCTGTGCAATCTGAATGATGGATTGTTGATCGTAGAAGTTTTTTCGATAGGGCATAGAAGCCAGGTACACAAGCATTGATCCCCGCCGCCACACCGAAGGACTCAAAGAAAAAATTACGCATGGGCAAGTATCCGATGCTCACACTTCACCTTTGCAATCCGGCAAATAACTCTTGATTTAGTAACGTGTTGTCGCTTATATTGTTTAGCGACATAATGTTACTTATTGAAAGGAAACGTAATGAGCAAAACACTCGTTGCCTTCTTCAGCCGGCGCGGAGAAAACTACGTGGGCGGGTCTATCGAAAGCCTGACACGCGGTAACGCCGAGGTACTTGCGGAATTCGCTGCACGGACAACAGGTGGCGACCTGTTCGAGATTGCAACCGTAAAAACATACCCGGCCGACTACACGCAATGCACCGAAGTGGCGCAGGTCGAGAAGAATGCCAACGCCCGCCCCGAGCTGACCGACACGGTTGCAAACATGGACGATTACGACAACGTGGTGCTCCTCTACCCCAACTGGTGGGGCGACATGCCCATGGCCGTTTACACCTTCTTGGAGTCGTACGACTTCACGGGCAAAACCATCCACCCCTGCTGCACGCACGAGGGCAGCGGCATGAGCGGCACCGAGCGCCGCATCGCGACCGCATGCCCCAAAGCCACCGTCGCCAAGGGCCTCGCCATCAAAGGATCGGCCGCAGCACAATCCGAAGGCACGATCGCATCATGGCTGAATTAGGAAAGCCGTCACCGGCCGTGCATCAATCGGCTGCCGGCAACAACGCGACGAAGATGACGGCCGCTCCTTCTTGGGGGCGGCAGGAGTTGTATTGGTGGGCGCTGGGCTGCTCTGCCTGCCCGGCTGCACAGGCGGTAGGTCGAACTCCACGGCGGAAACATCGGGATTCGGCATCGAATAAACAGCACCATGCTTCCTGACCTGCGCTGATGCGGTATTGATGCGACCCCTATGGTACAAGGGAGATAGTTATGTACCCAGCCAAAAGGGCCGCGCATGCATTATGACCATCCAAAGAAGACCATCGCAGCACTGCTGGTCGGTTTTCTATTCGCCTTGACAGCGTTGTTCGCAACGACGACCACTCCGTCACAGGCGTTCGCCGATACCATCCGTATGCAATCCGGAGCGGTTCTTCCGCAAACCAACAAGGCGAACGCCCCCACGATGGTGTGGGCGGGTCAGGAATGGTATGTCGTGGGAGACGGCACGACCGGGCTCAATCCCGGCACGCCCGAAGGCACGGTTACGCTGCTATCGAAAACCTCTCTGACCGATCTCTCCTATCGCGTTGGCGCCCCCACCGATTTCTCCGGAGCCCAATACTATGGTGCTCCCGGCAAAACGGGCTGGTACTATGCGTCTCGATGGGGTTCGACTCCCACGGAATACAGCGATTCCACCGTCCAGCGCTACCTTGCCGGTTATCTCCAAAGCAGCGCCTCCGGTTCGCTGGAACGCGCTATCGTCGTCAACCGCGATCTCTCCGATGTCTCTGTGACCTCGCAACCGCTCTGGCTCCTTTCACAGGATGAGGAGCTGAACCTGTTGGACCAGGAACTCGTTCCCTTGGGACTCGACGAAGCCACGGGCGAAGTGTCGGATACCACTTGGTGGACACGCACCCTTTCCGCCGACACGACAAACGGTCAAACCAAGATGGTTTTGGCGGATCCGTATGGTTCGAAGGATTCCTCGGATTACATCCACAACCAGCGTGCCGTACGGGCGGGTGCCGGCGTTGATCTGTCCGATGTGGTTTATACCTCGGTTGCGTCTGCCGCGCGTGGCAAGACACTCGCCACGGTGGGTGCGGGCATGGTCGAGGTAACCGCAATGCCCAAAGCAAGTCTCAATCCCGTCTATAAATACACCATCGAGTCGGATTCCCTTACTATGAACGTCAAACAAGCCGCCGACGATCCGGCGGCCACCGGCTTCGCCGATACTCTGAAACTGGACTACTCGAATGCGACCACCGCGGAAGCGGACAAAGCCCAAACCGTTTCGGCTTTATTCACGAACACGGCGGGCGTTGTAGCCTATTACGGAAAGATCTCGAACGTTGATACCTCAGGCGCAGGCACGGTCGACCTCTCCGCAGCAGGTGTCGCCGACGGAGCCTATACGTTGAGCGTCTTCAACGAACAATCGAACACGACGTTATCCGAAGATCGGAGCATCGAACTGTACTCGGATTTCTGCAGCGCCCCAACCACCTTCGATGTGTTCGTCCATGACGGCAAAATCACCACCGACACCGCAAGCCACACCATCACCTACGTCCTCGATGGCGGTGCGCTGCCCGAAGGAGAGACCAACCCCACCACACACAAGCTGGGAGATGCGCCGGTCGATCTGGTTGCCCCCGCCCGCAAGGGGTACACGTTCGGCGGCTGGTATCCCCGTGCCGATTTCTCCGGAGATGCCGTCACCACCATCGACGACGGCATTACCGGCGACATGACCCTTTACGCGAAGTGGACCGAAGCGGCCAAGGTAACCATCAACTACATAGCGGGCAACGGCGGCACCGTAACCCCGAACAGCGAATCGCTCTCCCCTTCCACGGGTACAGCCACAGGGTCGGTGGCCACACCGTCTACGGGGTATCATTTCGTGAAGTGGACCGATGCAACGGACCCCGAACTCACGCCCGTCTCGGATACACCTGCGTTCATCCCTTCGAAAGAAGACGGCGCGTATGTGGCAGCCACCTATGTGGCCAACTTCAAACCAAACGCCTTCACGGTGACGTTCGATGGCAATGGCGGCACCGGATCCACAATGGATTCGCGCGCTATGACCTACGATGAATGGGCTACCTTACCGATGAACACCTACACCCGCGCCGGTTACACCTTCCAAGGCTGGTCAACCGACCCTCGCGCCACGGCCGCTACGTACAAAGACGGTCAGGACGTCATCAATCTGTCCACCGAAGATCAGGCGCTCGTTACTCTGTATGCCGTCTGGACCGAAAGCGTCGACGCCACCATCACCTATGAGGCGGGACCGGGTGGCATTACCACACCCGCCTCCGAAAGCGTGGCGCCGGCAACGGGTTCGGCCGTCGGCTCCACAGCCACCCCGAAAACGGGATATCACTTCACAGGTTGGACAATCGGTGAAATCACCCATCCGGATCCCACGCTTACACCTGCGCAGGTAAACGCCTCCGCTAAAGCTTCCGGCATCTACGATGACACAACATTCAAAGCCAACTTCGAGCCCAACACCTACACCGTTACCTTCCATGCGAACGGTGGCACAGGTGAGCCCATGGCAAGCCAGCCCATGACCTACGATGCCAAAGCAACGCTTTCGAACAACACCTACACCAACGACGGATTCGTCTTCATGGGTTGGTCGATCGACGCGTCGGACACCACGGCGGATTACACGGATGCCCAAGAGGTAACCAATCTGTCGGCTGAAAACGGCGCCACCGTTGCCCTTTATGCGGTATGGGCCGAAGCCAGCAAGGTAACGCTGACATACGAGAGCAATAATGTGGCATGGGGCACCGTCTCCCCTGCATCAGAAAGCGTCGTGTCCAAGACGGGTGAACCAAAAGGATCCACCGCCACCGCCGCGCAGGGCTATACGTTCGAAAAATGGACCGATGGCGCAGGTGCATCCGTGTCGACGAACGCGACCTTCGTTCCTGAGCGAAGCGGTGGGTTTACCGAAGATGAAAACTTCAGCGCAATATTCAAGCCAGCCGAAGATACCGCCTACCGCGTGGATCACGTGATGCAGAACGCCAACGGTACCTGGAGCGATCCCGAAGTCGAATCGGAGAACAAAACGGGTACCACGGGTACCGACACGGCCGCCGTCACTAAAACCTATAAGGGCTTTACCGCTCAGGCCTTCGATCAGGCACCCATCGCCGCCGATGGCTCCACCGTCATCACCGTCCGCTATGCGCGAAACGCCCACGGTGTCACCTACCATGCCAACGGTCATGGCAGCGAACCCGCGCACTTAGACGGCGTGCTCTACGACTGCGCGGTTCCCCTGCCCGCAGAGCCCTATGCCGCCGGCTTCACGTTCGAAGGCTGGTATTCCGACCCTGCGTGCACCCCCGGAAGCGAGTGGACCCTGAGCAACGGAATGCCCGATGCCGATCTCGACCTTTACGCCAAGTGGACCGAAGCTGCCGATATCACCATCACCTACATCGCCGGTCCCAGCGGCGATGTGTCGTCTGAAAGCGAGACCCTGGCGCCTGCCACCGGCGAAGTCAAAGGCTCCACGGCCACGGCATACGAAGGATCCCACTTCGCCAGATGGACGAACACCGAAGGTGGAACGGTGGGCACTTCGCCCGAATTCAAACCGGTCAAGATAGGTGGCCTCCATGTAAGCGCAACCTATGTGGCCACCTTTGCCGAGAACACCTATACCGTGGCGTTCGATGCCAATGGCGGCGTGGGCGAACCCATGGCGGATCAATCGCTAACCTACGGCGCCGGCCCTGTTCGTCTTTCCAAAAACACCTACACCCGTCCGGGTTACACCTTTGCGGGGTGGGCGCTTGACGGTCACTCGACGACGCCGGACTACGCGGACAACTCCTTCGTTGCGGATTTGACCGAGAATGACGATGCCACGGTTGTGCTGCACGCCGTTTGGTTGGAAGGCGACATGGTGGTGATCGGGTATGGGTCGGCCGATGATTCCATGGGATCGGTTTCCCCCACGAGCGAAACATTGGCTCCCGCAAGCGGTGAAGCGACCGGCTCCACGGCCACCCCTGCCCCCGGACACGCATTCGTCAGCTGGATCGATACCGCCGAAAGCGTCGTTTCCGAAGAAGCCACGTTCGTGCCGTCCAAGGTGGAAGGTCTCAACGTAGCCGCAACCTACACCGCAACCTTCAAACCGGCAAGCTACGATGCCACGTTCGACCCCGACAACGGTTCCGCACCCTTTACCTCAACCGTTCCCTTCGGCCAGCTTATCGCCGAGCCGACACAGCCCGTCAAAGCCGGATCGACCTTCGAAGGCTGGTATACCACCGAGGGCGAGCAGTGGGATTTCGCCACACAGACCATGCCCGAAGGCGGCGTTTCGTTTGTGGCCCACTGGACCGACAACGCCTATACGGTGTTCTACGATGCCGCCGGCGGCTTGCTCATGGGCGACCAGAGTAAAACGGTGACCTGGAGCGAGTCCGGATTGATGTCGGCCAACGAGCCCACCTACGGTACCTATCACTTCGATGGTTGGTTCGTCGGTTCCACGAAGGTGGAAGCAAGCACCACCTACGCAAGCCTTGCGAAAAGCGACACGGTACGCTCCCTGAACCTGATAGCCCATTGGTCCAAGCCGCAGGTGACGATGCATACCGTCACCTTCGACAGTGCAGGTGGAAGTGCGGTGCCCGCACAAACGGTGGAAGAGGGTAGCGCTGCCGTCAATCCACAGCCGGCACCGACGCGTGAGGGATATCAATTCCTGGGTTGGTTCGCAGGGGAGCAACAAAGCCCCTACGCTTTCGATACGCCCGTCTATGAGGACATAACACTCACCGCCCACTGGCACGAACAGGCCACCGTCAAGGTGAGCTTCGCGATAACCGGCGACGCACCGGAGGGTTGGGAGCTGCCCCGCTTCGATCACTTGTTCCATCCGGGGGATGTTATCACCCTCGACGAACAGGTGGCGCAGGGCTGGACGTTCGACGGCTGGTATGCGGGTTCCGCAAAATACGGCGGTGGCACGCAATTCACCGTACCTGCCAGCGATGTCGTACTGACCGGCACGTGGACCGAAGAGGTTCAGACGTTCACCGTTTCCTTCGATACCCGAGGCGGCAGCGGCTCCTACGAAAGCCAACATATCGCCAAGGGAAAGACGGCCGCAAAACCCGTATCCGACCCCTCTCGCGATGGCTTCGTGTTCAAAGGGTGGACCCTGAACGGTGCGACCTGGGATTTTGCCACCCCCGTTACGGCGGATATCATCCTCGTTGCTTCATGGGAGCGTGCCCAGCCCATCGTGCATACCGTCACCTTCGATCTTGCCGGTGGTAAGGGCCAGCCGCCTATCGACCAGAAAGTAACCTCGGGCGATCAGGCTCAGCGTCCGATCGTCGATCCCGAACGCGACGGATACCGCTTCTTCGGTTGGGCCGTTTCCGGAGGTTCGGCCTACGACTTCACGCAGCCCGTCATCACCGACCTCAATCTGGTGGCCACCTGGGTACCCAACACCTACCTGGTAACCTATCAAACCAACGGAGCGGCATCCATCGATCCGCTGCGCGTCACGTGGGATACCGCTTCCCTTAATGCGCCTTCGCCTACACGCGATGGGCACGTGTTCGCCGGCTGGTATTACGGTGACAAGCTGATAACGTCAACCGATACCTACGGCAGCCTTTCAGGCGACCCCGATGCAGAAGGCATCACCCTCAGTGCGCGCTGGACCCCCGCAACGAACTACTCGGTGAATTACGATGCCGCAGGTGGTATCGGCGTGCCGGGCAAAACCGATCTTGCCTACAACAGCGCAAACCTTATAGCCGACGCGCACACTTCGCGTGATGGGTATAGCTTCCTCGGTTGGTACTACGGCGATACTCAGGTGCTCGACAGCACGACCTACGCCGACCTGGCGCAGGATGCCAGCCGGGTCCGCATCACCCTTGTGGCACATTGGCAGAAAGACACCGTCATCACCTTCGATTTGGTGGTGGTGAACGGTGGTGCAGCCGCGTCCACCTACGGTGCTCTCAACGTAACCAAAACCGACGGAAACGACATCCCCACCCCTCAGGGAACACCGACGCAAACGCTCACCCTAGCCGTGAACGAAGACTATACGGGCACGATCAATGCCGATGCCACTATTTCTCAGGCAGGCAAAGATGCTCACTACCGAGTGGCCATCTGGACTGCCCCCGACGGCAGTTTCCTACCCACCCTCGAGCCTTCGTATACGTCTATCGTCGTCCCCAAACAGGAGGACGGGACCTACGCTTCGGGCACGTACACGGCTCACCTTATCGCATGGCCCCCCTACGTCGTGGTCAGCTACGCGTCATACGGCGCCACTCCTGACGGCTGGGTCGATCCCGTCGAATCCATTCCGTATTACTTCGAAGGCGAAGACGTCATAATGCCACAGGTGCCGGAATATGACGGATGGAAATTCACCGGCTGGACGATTGGTGACAGGACTCTTCAGCCGGGAGAAGCCTACACCGTTGAAGACGTGGAAGAAGACGGCACTCTTGAGTTCGTGGCCGGATGGGAACAGGTTCCCGTCGCTCCCGTCAACGTTAGTTACGCGGTCACGGGCGACATACCCGCAGGCTGGAACACTCCTACGCCCTTGGTCGCCGATCCCCTCTCGGAACTCACTCTTCCCGAAGTCGCCACCTACGAAGGCTACACCTTCGATGGTTGGTATCTCGGAAGCGCCCATTATCTACCCGGCTCCACCGTCCACCTTCCCATGGCGGGCGATGCCCGGTTCACGGGGGAATGGACCAAGTCCACCACGCCTGTAGACCCCGTCAAGCCGGACACTCCGGATCAGCCGGAAACACCCGACGACCCCTCCTCGCCTTCGCCTAACGCATCCGTTGCGAAAACGGGAGACACCGCAGGAATCGCATTCGTGAGTGCCTTTGCGTTGGTCGGCATCAGCTTAATTGTTTTGAGCGTCGCCCGCAGGCGATGCAGGAAGTAGGTTCGAGAGATGTCTCAAGAAGAAAAGAATGGACTCGCCTCAATCCACACGCCCAAACCGGTGATGTCGCGGCGTGCCTTTTTGGGCGTACTGGGCACAGGTGCCGCAACCCTGTTCATCGATTATCTATCCGGCGGTGCGGTGGTGGCCACGGCCAAAGAGTTCGCAGCTATGGCTACGGGTCAGACCTCTTCCTCGATCCAGTTCATCACCATCGCCTACGACCAGGTGGCGGTAACGGTACTCGATGCCGCAGATTCACATCGGTTCGTCGAAGGCGCTACGGTTCGTGTACAGACTCTTGCCGATGGACGCGATGGTGCCATGGTCGAAGCGGTCACCGACCATCTCGGCGTTGCCCTTCTCGATGCCACGAATCTGGCCGAAAGCTCCCTTTTAGGCGGTACGGGGCATGACTTCTTCGGCAAGGTGTTCGTAACCAAAGAAGGTTGCCGCGACTTCGAAACGGGCATGATGCGTTTCTACGGAGGCAAGGCGACAGGCGTCTATCTACAGGAGGCGGACGGGAAACCCTACGTGCGCTGCCTTACGATGGATGGCTACGACATCCAATATATGAAGCAAACCTTCCTCAGTACCACGGAAGCCACCATCGATCACGCCCTGAAGGCCGTGGTGGTGTGCGATGGAGCCAACAAGGAAATAGAAGTGAACTACTGGTCAGGCGAGCCCCGCACCAGCAACTATCTGGAAAACGGCACAAGCGGCAAAACGGCGCTGTCCGCTGCGGTAGACACAACATCTGCAAACTCGTTCTACAAAGGCGCTTCCGGAAAATTCGCCGGCGAAGTAACCTTCACACATCCTTACTTCGACCCCGCTCAAACGCGGTGGTTCTTAGGTATCGGCCAGCCCCTGCATCTGCATGTCTGGGTGGATCGCGCGAACCGCTTCCGCGTGGATGCCAAGCTGGAAGTGGAACAGGGCGTCATCCCCAAACCGCGTCGCGGGTCGGACAACGAAGAACTCGACCGGTTCAGCCTGCGCCTGAACAGCGACGAAGACCACTACGACGGCTTCAACGCCGAACTCCCCGAGTGGATCCCCGGCATCAGCAAGTTCGGCGTATGGGTGCCGTCGTTTCCCGGCGGCGTGAACGTCGCCGGCGTCATCACGCCGGGCGGCGAACTCATGTTCTCCATTTCCATGACATTCAAAGACATGTACTACGACAAGGGCGGGAAAACCGAAAAGGAAAAACTCGAAGAAGCCCAAAAGGCCGGCGGTGTTGCGCCGGTCGAAACGGGCTGGCAAAACACGCCGACGCAGACGGTTGCCGAACAGGTTGAAGAGCAATGGGCCAACTGGAATAACGGTATTCAGCGCTATAGGGAAGCTTTGGATTCCCAGATCAAAGACCCGGGCGGCTACAATAACAATCCCTTCAAGGGTGGCCGTCTGAAGATGGGCTGGTCCGTAAGTGCCGGCTACACCCTTTTGGGTAAGTATGCCAAGGAACTTGCCCGTTGGGAAGGAACCGCCAACATCTTCGGCAAGACCGTATTCTCCCTGCAGTACAGCAAACTGTTCATGGCCACCATTTACCCCATCACGGTAACATTCGACCTTTCCGCTTCCGTCATGATCAAGGTTGGTTGCACGTGGGCCCTACCGGAGGACGCGGGTCTGGCTCTCAACAGGATCTATCTTGCCAAAGGCGGCGTGACACTTCCCTTCAAGATCTATGTGGCGCTCACCGTTGCTTTGGGTGTGGCGGGTGTTGCCAGCGTGGGTGTCCGCGGTGCCGGCTGGCTCTATATCAACCTCTACCTTCAAGGCGGGGAAGAAACCACCGGGGTAGGTGGCGAAGCAGGTATTTCGGTCCTGGTGGTAGCGGAGATATTCATCTTCCATTACGAGTGGGAACTATGGAGTAAGTCGTTCAAGTTCGGCAAGGATGCCACCGCGGCAGCGCTGTCGGCGCAAGACGTGAGCGGGCAACTTGCCTGTGCCTCCTTTGCCGACCTCGACAACCTGTTCACCCCCTTCACCGACGACGGTATGTTCGAAGCCGCCGAGTTTACCTTGACCCCAGCACAAGGCGAAGATGCCGTCAGCCCCCTGTCGGACGATGACGTGGATCACGAAATCGCGTGGGAGTGCACGTACGAACCCCACACCGCTGGAGGCGGTATCCAAGACGTTTCTGCGGCGGCAGTGATTCTCGCCGATGACGATAGTTATCGCCCACAAGAGGAGCGGCGCATAATCGCCAACTCCTACGCCAATTCGCGCATCAAGTTCGTGTATCAAAACGGTGCAGCTGTTGCTGCGTTCAGAATCGTGATGGTGGATTTCTACCACACTCAGCAAGTCATCAGGCCACGCGTTTCGTATATACCCATTTCCGGGTCGGGCGATTTGTCCTTCGGTAACCCGGTGGTTACGAATTCGAGAAAAAACGCCGGGTATATCTGGCTGAACACGAACGAATGGGATTCCGACTTCGCTTCCGTCGACCTGACATCGCAGGGGTGGTGCTGGGCTGCCGCCGTTCTTTATACCGACCACAATCCTTTAGGCGTTGCCGACTCGATGGCAAATTCAAAACTTGTGATCCGCTTCGCCAAACACCTGATGCTTGGCGCCGGCGGATTATATGACTACGAATTCGAAGTGACACGACCCGACTACATCAAACCGGGTGGCGGCGAGGGCCAATATATGGCATTCAACAACCTCAGTCTGGTACAGTTACCCGACAACAAAGTAGGCTTTTCCTGCGGATACGTGACCTACAACGACCCCAATGATGCCACGCCGTTGGGAATGGGCATCATTTCGGCGGTGTATTCCCTCGATGGCGATACGGTTACCATAATGCCCAAGCACAACGAAGGAACCTACAACCTGAACCCCTTCAGAGTGCCCAGCGGATACACGGTGGGAATGTCGAGCATGGATAGTGTCATGGCCATGCCGCCCAATTCGAAGGCACCCGGGTACGAAGAAGGCGTATTCGATATCGTGTGCACGGTACAGATGAAGAATGCCGCCGGGCAAATTCGGAGGAAAATCTTCTTCACCAACAACGATTTATATATGCGCGGGATGATGTGGGATCAACCACGTTTCGTGGACCCCTTCGCCGGTGAAGATTACAATTTCCTGGGCAACTTCGAATGCTGGACGCGCACCGTCAAGGGTTCCAGCGAAGGCATGACACTCGGTCGCTTCTTGGGAGATGTCGCCAACCAGGATCCGGACGAATCCATTGTGGGCAAATTGCTCGCCTATCGCTACACGGCCTACGGTCTCGAGACGCCACCTTACGGGGGTCGCTGGCCTGCGGTTTCCCCCGTTGAAGTGGGACCCGCGGATATGGCGGTCGACTACGGCTGCTTCCAGCTTTCACCCGATGGCAACCTGCTGTTCTTCACCAAGACGTTCAACGGCGATGTGCCCGAAGGAGAGGTCGACCAAAGCGCAGCTATTTCCGAAGTGCCACCCGAGCGCCATCAGATCTGTGCGGCACGCTTCATCAACGGCCGCTTCACCGATCCGTTCCCGCTGGTAGACCTCAGCTACTCGCCCGACTCGTTCCAGTATGTACCTCGAAGTTACGGCTCTTTCGGCAGCGATGCATACTATTTCCTGTATTCGCACATTACGGATACCACCAAGGGGCTTTCCGACACCTATATGGTCAAGATGCCCTACCTCAAACGCATCACTTTACTGGGTATATTCACGGCGGAGCCCGCGATTTCCGTTGGGGCAACACTGAATTTGGAGATTACCGCGCGAAACGACGGCAACGTCATCTTGGCCGGCTTCACCGTGCGTTTCACGGGAGAAAGCGGCTTTTCCAAGGATGTACGCTGCGATTGTTCGCTCGAATCCTATATAACCAACGCCTACGACGGCGTTCATTCCACCAAAACCACCATCGAGGCGGACCTGGCCGCTCAATCGGGCGTGTTCTACATGGGGCATACCAACACCTACAAGATGCAGGTGGAAACACCTGCCGATTGGCCTGCGGGTGAACATACCATTTCGGCGGTTATTCTGGAAGACAGCTTGGAAACGACCACGGCCGAATTACATGCCGAATGGGCCGAAGATGAAACCGTTGCGGCATGCGCGCTATCCTATACCGACCCCGATCCGATCGTTTTCATGTGCGCAAGCGCGGATGAGGCCGACCTGAGAGCAGATGCTCCGGCAGAAGGTGAAGAGTCGGCACACGCCTCGGATTACACGGACGAGTAACGTCTTACGGGGCGCCAGATGTGGCTCGCCTCCCCCGTACGCCCCTGTAGTACCGTGCCGGTGCCTACCCTCAAAACATTCCGATGCCTCAGGTGGTTTGCAAGCACCCATCCGTTTGAGCTTGGAAAACGATCGTTTCGTTGCTCCCGATCAGCGGCACTCGGGCGTGCGCGCCATACAGTAGCAGGTCAGGTCGATGTCTTCTGCATGCGGCGCTTCCAAAATCTTGAAGTCGAAGTGCTCATAGACTGACACGTTGTCGGGATTGTGCGTTTGCAGCACCGCAGGGATACCCTCTTGGACGCTTGCTTCAAGCAGAGGGTCGATCATCGAGCGAAAGGCGCCGCTACCCTTGAGCTTCCGATCCACCACGATCACCTGCAGGTCGAGCACGGCGCCATCGAAATACTTTTCGTACCAGACGGGATCGCTGATGGCGGCAACGGGCGCAATGGATGTTTGCAGCGCTTCCAGATCGGACTGCGTACAGGAATCGATGAATTCTTGGGAATGTTTTTGAACGAGCAACGCGAACGCGCCCGCATCGAACTCATCGGTTCGATAGGCTACCGAAAAACTGGGGCCACCTCGGTAGAGGGAAAGTAACCCAAGCTCTTGGTATGCCGCCAGCTGACCCGAACATTGCAGCTCGAACAGATTACGCGCTTGGCTCACGCCGCGCATCTGTGCCTGTATGCCGGGGTCTTCCCAAAAGCGCTCCGCCATAAGTCGGGCTGCCTGTGCGATTGATTCCATTGTCTTCTCCCTCGTTTGTGTGTCCCCGTGATCTTCGACATTGGATTGTATGGAATTATACACTCCCCACCTTGCGATACTGCTCCGATGCCATATCGCCAAACACCCTGCCGGAAAAATGAGCCGACCCGCAACAATGCCCCTCTACGAGACACGCTTTTGCCCACGAAGCCCCGAATTGCCCCCGTTCTACACTTCCGAAACAGTGCGGCAGAAGTCCGTGACATGAAGGTATTGAAAACGGGCCGCGTCAAAAATGACACGACCCGCTTTTTTCCCGGTTGAAGTTCGAGGTGATTTCCTACTTGTGCCGGCCCCATTCCTTATTGAGGAACGAGCGGACCGCAGCGTAGCCGACACCGATGACGCAAATCGATGCAAGCAGTGCCGGAGAAATATAAAACAGCGGATCCTTCTTCATGAGAAGCCCCTTTCTGGCTGTTGCCAACTTAGAAATGAATGAACTTACGACCTTCGGCGATTGCCTTGATCACGTCGAGCATACGCGTGGTCATAACGCCGGAAGACCAACCCCAGATCATGCCGACGACGATGGCCATCTGAATCTTGTTGCTTACTTCGACATGAACCGTATTGCGACTTACCAAACGGGTTCTGTTTCCGGGAAGTTCTTCCAGGAAAAAGCCCCATGTCCACGCATATTCGCTGCAGCCATGCGGCAACCAAGCCACGGCACCTTGCTGCGTTGGTGGACGGCGCGTATCGGAACAGCCCACGATATACTTACCGGGTTCGTGTAGCATGATTTCATGGCCCACACCTTGATCACCGTAGAATACCCAGTCGCCGACCTTGGTGTCTTGCCAGCGCTCTATTACCTCGTAGGTGTTGTATATACGAAACGCGGCCAGATGTTCAAAGGTTTGGAAGCTGTAAAAACCGGCCTTGTTCTGCCCGATTTGGTTGATGAGCGGCCATATCTTCTCCGGTGGCGCATCGATTTCAATCGCCACGGTGGAAAGAATGGCATCATCGTCAGGCAGTAAATCATCGCCCGCATAGGTGCCGCGGGGAGGTTGATCGGCAACAACATATTTCTTCTTGTATTGGTTAAGGGTGGACAGGACCGATGCAGGCACCGCCAAAGCTGTAGCGGCAGCTACTTTTCCATCAACAATCAGCTTCATCATATACTCCTCTGTTTGGTATTTGATTAGCTCTTGTATTCATTCTATTCTTATTATGAACGTGTTACAACTTTGTAATTCCAAACTTTGATAAGGGGAAATGCGCCGCTATATCGAAGTTGTTCGGTCCGCTTGACTCTCCCGTTACAGGAGGGTCCAAGATGATTTCGTAACCGGAAGGAGGGACAGTATGTTTCGTATCGGAGAGTTCTCGAAAATGGGAATGACCACCGTCAAGACGCTACGCTATTACGATGAAGAAGGATTGCTGAAGCCCAAGGCAATCGATGCGTTCACCGGCTATCGAATGTACACGGGAGATCAGCTGACGACGCTTCATCGTATTCAGTCGCTGCGGCAAGTCGGCATACCCATCGCACAGGTCCGCAGGATACTGAATGGCGAAGATGCCACGGTGTTTCTGCAAGCCCGTGCCGCCGAGCTGGACGATACCCTGCGCGAAGCTCAGGATATGCTCTCCCGAATTCATTTCATCTTGGAAGGAAAACAGGAGGAACAAGCAATGTCTTACACCGCAACCATCAAGCACCTGCCCGCATGCCCGGCCTACACCGTGGATATGGTCATGCCTTCATTCGATTCGTATTTCACGGTGATCCCCGCGCTTGGCGAAAAGCTGAAGGCGAAGTACCCCGACCTGAAGTGTGCCACGCCGGAATACTGCTTCATGATCAACCGCGACCGCGA
Organism: uncultured bacterium; assembly: GCA_905214325.1. GTDB lineage: Bacteria > Actinomycetota > Coriobacteriia > Coriobacteriales > Eggerthellaceae > Anaerotardibacter. The sequence continues at coordinate 2,462 of CAJMLT010000031.1, read as the reverse complement.
GTGGAGGGAAACCGACAATCACGTTACCTACGGAGAAGCGGTAACCAAGTTGTGGCCCGATTTCGACGACTTCCATTTCCTCGAAATGCCCGCGCTCGATGTCGTGTCGGTCATGCACACGGGCCCCTACGAGGACATGGAGCAGGCCTTCGCCTTCGCCGTACAGTGGATAGAAGCGAACGGCTACACGATATCCGACGACCCACGCTGCAGCTACATCGACGGAATATGGAACAAACAGGACTCCGCGGAATGGCTCACCGAAGTGCAGATTCCCGTAACGAAGGCGTAGCACGCTTTGTCGCACTACGGGTGAATCTGTTGCTCGCGTAGTAAAGAGTGAGAAACAACCGGGACGAAAATCGCGCACCATCCGATCTGCGATTTTCGCCCCGTTGTCGCTTTGAAAGCAAGCACGGAGCGATCATGTATTCGACCTGTTTCCACTCCTGTGATGAACGGCTCACAATCGGGTGAGCTCGCTACTTCAAGCTGCTCGAACGCTTCTATGATTCGGATACCTCAACCTTGCCACCCACACGCTTGACGACCAGCCTTCTGTTGGTACACCTATCGAGAAATATCCCGTCGTGGCTTACCAAGATCAATGCGCCCGAAAAGGCGGACAGGGCACGTTCGAGTGCTTCGACCGATTGGATATCCAAGTGATTGGTAGGTTCGTCGAGCACGATGAGCTGAGGCGACGACAACATTCCGTACACGATGGCAAGTTTGCGAAGCTCGCCCGGGCTGGCGGCGGCCAAGGCAATAACGCGCTTGGGGTCGGATCCTAAGCGGGACACGCCCTTCAAAACAAGTCCCTTTTCCACATCCGACAACGCCTCCATCGTCTCCAGAAAACGCTTCGCGTCATCGGCTTCCACCTCCTGTCCAACGTAGAGTGTCCGAACACCGTCGACCTCAGAGCACCAAAGGCTTCCCGTCTGACCACTTTCCGACAGCAGATGCCGTATCAGCGTGGATTTACCCCCGCCATTCGGCCCGCAAATACCGAGGTGATCGGTATTCCCGATATGCAAAGCGGGAGCGAACAGTTCGGCATTCGGCCCACAGGGAATGACCCGCTCTTCCGTTTTCAGCACGACGCTTCTTCTGCTCGGACGTGCATCCAACCACAGATCGCCTTCGTAGCGCTTCTCGACCCGCATCGCATTCAGGTTGCGCTGCGCGGATTCCGCACGTGCATCCATTCGCCCTGACAGCTTGCCCGCCTTGCCGTCTTGGCCGGTCACGATGGCAAGCCCGATTTTGGCGCGGCCGTCGCTATCGTGCTTGTCGAGCTTGCCCCTGCTTCTCATGGCGGAACTTTTTTCTGCACGTTCTCTGCGTCTGCGTTGCTCTCTTTCCAATTTCCGAAGATCGGCTTTTGCGGTTTCCCTGCGGTGAAGAGCACCTTTCCGCTCCATCTCCCGCTGATTGACCGCCTGCGTATATCCCCCCGATCGCACAACGGCGCGTCCTCCCGTGAAATCAAGCACCTGATACGCCAAGGAATCGAGCAGTTCGCGATCATGGGAAACGAGGATGCCGATCCCCTGATAGCTTGCCATAGCGCGACGAATCTCTTCGCGGCACTGCGCGTCGACGTGATTGGTGGGCTCGTCGATGGCAAGAACCTCCGGTTGCGCCCAAAGAGCGATGGCGACTTGAATTTTCTTCTGCTCTCCGCAGCTCAACTGCGAAAAGCGCCACAGCATATCGTCATCGATGTTGAGCGAGTGCCTCATCAACCGTGTTTCCGGCGAGTAGTCGCAAGCAAAGTCATAGAGAGAATCGGGTTCCAGGGAGGGGTCCTGGGGGCAATAGAGACCGCTGACTTTAGGCGAGACGGTTCCGGAGTCGGGCTCTCCATCCCCGCACGCAATGCGTGCGATGGTGGTTTTTCCACAACCGTTGGGCCCGACGACACCCGTCCAGCCGGACGCGAAGACGGCACTCACGCCATCGAGCGCAACCGTCGAAGAACCCGGATATGAATACGTAATGTCAGAGAGATTGAGAAATTTGGGCATGAAACTGCTCCTTTGCAATGTTTTCGCACTAAGACCATGGCGACGAAAGAATTCGACACCCGCTTTGTTGAAGACATCACTACAGCTTCATCAACCGTTCTCCTAAACATAGGCTCGCGCTTGGCATAGGAGCGCTTGCCGGAATAATGCCTACATACTACAGCAAATTCAAAACTTTTTGCACCCTCTACCCCGTTGATACGAAAAGACCCGCCGCATCGAGCGACAGGTCTTTTCGTTGATCTTCTCTTATCACCGCTTGGTATTACTATTCGTCAAGCGGCAATCCTGTGTGCTGCCCCTGTGGGACGGAAGCAGCACGTTCGTCGTCATAGCGCTTTTTGAAAGCACGACCGATCCAGCCGATCAGTCCGCCCACAACCAGCCCCACGACCAGCAGCCACCACGGGAAGTCCGTCTGTTGCTGCT
>CAJMLT010000030.1 GCA_905214325.1 uncultured bacterium | reverse complement strand
CGTAGATTAAAATCATAAAATTATAATGCACCCACCGACAGCGACACGGTCGCCCCCCGCGAGGGGGCGTGGATTGAAATCTCGGTCAGGATGGACACGACCCCCGTACGGCTCCGTCGCTCCCCGCGAGGGGGGCGTGGATTGAAATAAGTGCATCATCAATATTGCTCATCTGAACTCTAAGTCGCTCCCCGCGAGGGGGGCGTGGATTGAAATAGGTGGTCGATGCGCTGGAGGTCGAACAGATCGGTCGCTCCCCGCGAGGGGGGCGTGGATTGAAATACTCACAGAACCTCACACCCCCTCGACGGGTCTGTCGCTCCCCGCGAGGGGGGCGTGGATTGAAATATCATCTCGTTTTTGCATTTGATCTTTTGGGGTCTGTCGCTCCCCGCGAGGGGGGCGTGGATTGAAATTTGACTTCACCCTCATTCGGACGGAAACCACGATGTCGCTCCCCGCGAGGGGGGCGTGGGGAGTGTTGTCTTGTATCGAGTAATCAATCTGTGCAAACGAATATGTTCGAGTCGTTCTTTCTCTGATGCCGAACCAAACTGCGTTTTGGGGCGGTGGCATGCTGGTCGATAGGTGCGTCTTCTCGGCATGGATTTGGCGACAACGGTAGAGCTGACGTAATGGCGATGGTGCTCATCAAGGGTGCAGCATGACGGTTTCACCCTTGATGCAAAGTGCACCAAAGTTGGTGTACGGTCTGGGGATTCGCTGTCAGGCGAAAACGAGCGCAATTATCCGTATTCAACCGCCACTTCACGGGGCGCTTCCTATTTATTGGAAAACTACTTCAAGAATCTGCATTCGAATAGTTTCGATTGAATTGTCATCTCATGGAATGCGACAGTAAATTACTTGAAAAGCTTACGAGCTTACGTTTGAGAGAGCGAGCTCTAGCACCTTTCTAAAACGCTATTTTCCAAATAGAGATTGCGCTTGGAAAACTCTGGCGGAGTGGTTTGCATGAGGTAATTGCGGAAGGCGTCGTTTTGAGCATTGAGCGCGTAGGTGGGCTTGTCGAGATAATAGGTGTTTTCGAATACCCAAGGGGGCACCGGTAGGTTGTTCGCCGTGGCAAGGACTTCACTGATAGCGGCAAGCATTGCCGGCCAATACGAAGGGGCTGCATTCTGTAGCCGTCCGGGCTCTTCGGCAATAAGAGATGCCTTGTCGTCGGTGTAGGAAAAATCATCCAAGAATTACCCCAACAGGAGCTTGTAATCCTGGTCTGGGGTTTCGATGACGTCGCGTATTTTCAAGTAATGCAAGTTCATAGGGATATTATATCGAGGTCGACGATGAGGGTGTTGAAGCGTTTGGGTGGCCACGAGCCTACGCCGAAGCCGCGCCGTAGGAGGCATGCGATCCCCCTACGGCTTCCAAAGCCCTGCCCCCGGATACAGGAGAAGCGCTAGCGGATATCGGCGTGAATATCCTGAAGCGACCGTACTTCGGAGTCGTGATTTTCGCCGGCTGCACAAATTCCCAGTGCCGTGGCCATCCCCGCCGCCATGGTGGTGACGTAGGGAACGTGAGCCTTGATGGCGGCTTTGCGGATATAGCTGTCATCCTGGGCGCTTTCCGCGTTGGAACTGGGCGTGTTGAGCACCAAATCGACCTCGCCGTTGGTGATGAGGTCGATCAGGTTGGGACGACCCTCATGTGCTTTGAGCACCTTGCGGGCCCCGATGCCCGCACGGGTTATCTCCTCGTAGGTACCCTTCGTCGCCAGAATGTCGAATCCTGCCTGTACGAATTGCTGCGCTACGGCAACGAGGTCGTCCTTGTTGCGATCGCTGACGCTGATGAGAACGGTTCCGTGCGTGGGCAGTGCGGTCTGGGTCGCCTCCTGTGCCTTGAAGAAGGCCTCACCGAAGGTGCTTGCCAATCCCAACACCTCACCGGTGGAGCGCATCTCGGGCCCCAGCACGGGGTCCACTTCGGGGAACATATTGAAGGGGAATACCGCTTCCTTCACGCCGTAGTGGCTATACGTCGCCTCCTTGAGGGTTGCGAGGGGGGAGGGGCTGCCCGTCAAAGGCGCGGTCATGACCTCCGTGGCGATCTGTACCATCTGAATACCGCATACCTTGGAGACCAGCGGCACCGTGCGCGATGCCCGCGGATTGGCTTCCAAAACGTAGACGGTGTCGCCTTCGATGGCGTATTGCATATTCATGAGCCCGCATACCCCCATGGCTTCGGCTATGCGGCGCGTGTAATCCTTGATGGTGGCCAGATGCTCGGCTGAGATATTGACCGAAGGCAGGATGCAGGCCGAATCGCCCGAATGGACACCTGCCAGTTCGACATGTTCCATAACCGCAGGTACGAAGGCGTGGGTGCCGTCGCAGATGGCGTCGGCCTCACACTCCAGAGCGTGATTAAGGAAACGGTCGATGAGGATAGGCCGATCGGGAGTGACACCCACGGCCGCCGCCATATAGCCGCGCAGATTTTCGTCGTCGTAGACGACCTCCATGCCGCGTCCGCCCAAAACGTAGCTGGGACGCACCATGACGGGGTAGCCTATGGTGTGGGCGATGGAAAGCGCGTCATCGAGCGTGACGGCCATACCCGCTTCGGGCATGGGGATGGCTAAATCGTCCATGATCGCACGGAATCGATCGCGGTCTTCGGCCAGGTCGATGATGTCCGGGCCGGTTCCCAATATGTTGACTCCCGCACGCTCCAGCTCGGCTGCCAGATTGAGCGGCGTTTGGCCACCGAACTGGGCGATCACCCCGACGGGCTGTTCCTTTTCGTAGATGGACAGAACGTCTTCCACGGTAAGGGGCTCGAAGTAGAGCTTGTCCGAAGTGTCGTAGTCGGTGGATACGGTTTCAGGGTTACAGTTGACGATGATGGTCTCGAATCCGAGTTTACGCAGGGCGATGGCCGCATGAACGCAGCAGTAGTCGAATTCGATACCCTGCCCGATACGGTTGGGTCCGCCGCCTAAGATCATGACTTTTCTGCCGTCGGTGACCGGATCGGCATCGGGGGCGTTGTAGGTGGAGTAGTAGTAAGCGCTGTTTTCGGTCGAGCTGACGTGCACACCTTCCCACGACTGAGTCAGGCCTATCGCCTTGCGGTGCTCCCGAATCTTCGTCTCGTCGATTGCGAGCAGCTGCGAGAGGTAGCGGTCGGAGAAGCCGTCTTTCTTCGCCTTCGTGAGCGACTGATCGTCGGGGAGGGTCGAGGGGTGCGCTTCGGCGAAGGCGCGCAGGCTCTCTTCCTCATCGACCAGTTCCTTCATCTGCTCGATGAAGTATTTCTTGATGGAGGTGAGTTCGTGAAGTTCGTCGACGCTTGCACCTTTACGCAGCGCTTCGTACATGATGAACTGACGCTCGCTGGTGGGCATGACCAGCATCCCCAAAAGCTCTTCTTTGGTCTTCTCGTTGAAATCGCGGGCGAAGCCGAGTCCGTAGCGCCCCGTTTCCAAGGATCGGATGGCTTTCTGGAAGGCTTCCTTGTAGGTTTTTCCGATGGACATCACTTCGCCGACGGCGCGCATTTGTGTACCCAGCTTGTCTTCGATGCCCTTGAATTTCTCGAAGGCCCAGCGGGCGAATTTGATGACGATGTAATCCCCGTCGGGTACGTAGCGATCGAGCGTTCCGTATTTCCCGCAGGGGATTTCGGCGAGCGTGAGACCGCTTGCCAGCATGGCGGAGATAAGCGCGATGGGAAATCCCGTCGCTTTGGAAGCCAGCGCCGAGGAGCGGGAGGTGCGGGGGTTGATTTCGATGATGACGTCGCGATCGCTCACCGGGTCATGTGCCCATTGAACATTGGTTCCGCCGATGACCTGTACCGCCTCGACGATTTTATAGGATTTCTCCTGAAGGCGCTTCTGTACGTCTTCCGATATGGTGATCATGGGAGCGGCGCAGAAGGAGTCACCGGTGTGAACGCCCATGGGGTCGATGTTTTCGATGAAACAAACGGTGATCATATTGCCGCAGCGGTCACGCACGACTTCGAGCTCGAGCTCTTCCCAACCCAATACGCTTTCTTCGACCAGAACCTCGTTGACCGGCGATGCCTGCAATCCACGGGCTACGACCGTCCTCAGTTCCTCGACGTTGTAAACCAGGCCGCCACCCGTTCCACCCATGGTGTAGGCGGGGCGCAGGACGCAGGGATAGCCCAGCTCTTCGGCGATTTCGATCGCTTCATCGACGGTGTAGGCCACTTTGCTGCGTGCCATTTCGATGCCGAGCGATTCCATGGTTTCCTTGAAGGCATTGCGATCCTCACCGCGTTCGATGGCATCCACCTGTACGCCGATGACCTTCACGTCGTACTTATCCAGAACTCCCGCATGGGCCAGATCCGAGCAGAGGTTGAGCCCGGATTGTCCACCGAGGTTGGGCAGGAGCGCGTCGGGGCGCTCTTTGGCGATGATGGCTTCGATGCGTTCGACGTTGAGCGGTTCGATGTAGACCGCATCGGCTGTGTCGGGGTCGGTCATGATGGTGGCGGGGTTGGAATTGACGAGGACGATTTCGTAACCCAGCTGGCGTAGAGCCTTGCATGCCTGAGTTCCCGAATAGTCGAATTCACATGCCTGTCCGATGATGATGGGGCCGGATCCGATGATGAGTGCCTTTCGGATATCAGTTCGCTTGCCCATGAGGTAACCCCTTACTGTTCGTTACTGGTTGGTTTGTTTCGAGCTCCCAATATGATAGTCAATCTGAGTCCATTGTAGTAGAGGAAGTGGGGTATAAAGTGATCGGGATACGGGGAGTGTTCCAACCTGCTATCATGGATTGCGTCAACACGGTATTCACCGTGCCCGTTTGAGAATCCGACACGGCGGAAAGGACGAAGATGCCCATAATCGCACGACTTCTGCAATCGCTTCCTTTGGTTATCGCGCTGGTCGTTTTGGCGGTCATCGTGTACTTCGTGGTGTCGTGGGCGAAATCCCCCGAACGTGCCAAGGAAGTGTTGATCCATCTGTTCACGGTTTTGACGATCGTGTTGAGTGCATTTTTCGCCTTGGCTTCCCTGTATGCGTTTTTCGAACAGAACGGTACCGTTTTGGAGGTCACGGGGTGGTTCCTCGCTGTTTCCGCGATTGCCTTGGTCATCACACGCATCTGTCGTTGGCGCTTCGTGAAGAACCATCCCCACTACAAAGACAAGAGCAGTCGTATCGAATACCTGTGAGGCATCATCGTCGCGCAACGGAGTGTTGCTTGTTTCCGAACGGTGTGAATCGGATAATGGATCACAGAAGATGCGCGAGGTACGGCGCATCTGCCGACCACGATATCGAGGGGGAAACGCAATGGCTTTGGGAACCATCATCGCCGACATCCGCAAGGAAGCAGGCATCACACAAGAGGAAATGGCGCACAAGCTCTACGTGACCAGACAAGCGGTGTCCCGTTGGGAAAACGGGGAAACCACGCCCGGTATCGACATGGTGAAACTGATAGCCGTCACGTTCGGTGTGCCGCTCGAGCGTTTTTTCGACATGCCCATGAGCTACTACTGCCAGTGTTGCAGCATGCCCATTCCCGATCCCGAAATCCACGGAACGGAAACCGACGGATCGCATAGCACGGACTACTGCAAGTATTGTTACGATCACGGCGACTTCACCGCGAAGAACGTGACGATGGATGAATTCATCGAGCAAACGGCCCCCATGGAAGCCGAAGCGCTGGGCGTTTCACTGGATGAGGCGGTGTCGCTTATGGCTACCCTGCTGCCCCATCTGAAGCGTTGGCAGGAAGAGGCCGACACGTTCGCTCGCTGAGATCCGTCTACCGAATGATCCGGCAGGTGACATCCGCCGTCGGTGTCACCTGCACTCGTTTTCCCGTTGCTTGATGCGGCTGGCTCATTCGCCGAACAGCTCGGCGGTTGCCGCCATCGCGTCCGCTATCTTCACGCCGAAGGGGCAGTTCGTCTCGCATATTCCGCACGCCGTGCAGTCGGATGCGGTTTTGTCCAAGGCGAAATAATGCTCGCGTACCGACGGGGGGATTTCGTCGTGGGCACGCGCCAGATCGGCGAATTTGTTCACGGTGGCGATATCGATTCCCTCCACGCAGGGTTGGCAGTGTCCGCAGTAGATGCAGTGACCGAAGTAGGCATGTTTCGGCGCTTCGGCCAAAAGGGCGGTGTAATCCCGTGCGTTTTCATCGGCGCTTTCGTAAGCGAGGGCATCGTCGATATGCGAAAGTTCGCCGTAACCGGCCATCACGCTTGCGACACCCGGACGGGTGAGACAGTAGTGGATGCATTGAGTGGGGGTCATAGCGGCACCGAAGGGGGACTTTTCCGCATCGAGCAGGAGTCCGCCCGCGTAGGGCTTCATCACGGTCACTCCTACGCCACGTTCTTCGGCCAGACGATAGAGCTGAGCTCGTTTGGGATCGACCCCGTCGGTGTGGGCGTCCGCAAAATCACCGAACAGTGTGTTGATATCCTCGGAAGCGGGCATCATGTCGAACGCCGGATTGATGGAAAACATGATCACTTCGATTTCGGGATAATCCAGTGCGGAAAGTGCGACATCGGGGTTGTGGGTGGAAAGACCGATATGTTCGATGGTGCCGGCGGCATGCAGTTCGTGCACGTACTCCAAGTAGGGGCTGCCGGCCATGATGTCGGCGAACTCCGAAGTGCTATCCACGTAGTGGATCATTCCCAGTTCCACGTGGTCGGTGTGTAGCCGATGGAGTAGGTCCTCGAAGGCCTTGCGGCATGTGTCGGCATGGCGCGTTCGTACGTATTGGCCGTCCTGCCAGGTTGCCCCGACGTGTCCTTGCACGACCCAGTGATCGCGACTGCCGAGTTGCGCCATCGCATCACCCAACTTCGAGCGCATTGCCGGATCGGCCATCCATATATCCATGATATTGATGCCGGCGTCCTGACAGGTTTTCACGAAAGTGCATACCTCTGCCGCCGGTTTGTCCATCCATTCGGCTCCGAAGCCGATTTCGCTTACTTCGATCCCCGTTTTTCCCAGTGTTCTGTAATACATGGCGTCGGTGCCGATCCTTTCGTGCGTAGGTCGTCGATGTTTTTATCGGTTTCTCGGCCTTGATCAGCAGAGTTCGTTCATTTCGTCGATCAGGCGATCGAACAGGGCCAGCGCTTCGTCGATGGGATGCGCATCGGCCATGTCGACGCCGGCACCACGGAGAAGGTCGATGGGTTTCTTCGAGCTGCCGCCTGAAAGGAACGCCAGATAATCGTCGCGCGCGGCTTCGTCTTCGGTGAGGATCCGTTGGGATAGCGCGATAGCCGCTGCGAAACCCGTAGCGTATTGGTAGACGTAGTATCGGTAGTAGAAATGGGGGATGCGCGCCCATTCCATCGTCAGTTCATCATCGATGACCAATTCGTCTCCGAAATACCGTTCGTTGAGGGTCCGGTAGCGATCGCAGAGCGCGTCTGCGGTGAGGCTTTCGCCCTGCTCGGTCATTTCGTTGATGATCAACTCGAATTCGGCGAACATGCATTGGCGGTAGATGGTCCCGCGGAACTGCTCGAGGAAATGGTTGATGATGAAGGCGCGCTGTCGCGGATCGGTTGCCCTGTCCAGGAAATACCGCGTCAGAAGAGCCTCGTTGCAGGTGGAAGCGACCTCCGCCACGAATATGACGTAATCCGAATAGCAGGCGGGTTGCGTTTGGCAGGATAGATACGTGTGGATGGAGTGGCCCATCTCGTGGATCAGTGTGTAGACGTCATCCAACGTTCCTTGGAAATTGAGCAGGATGACGGGGTTCATCCCAAACCCCCCGGCGGAATAGGCACCGCTTCGTTTACCCGGGTTTTCGTAGACATCGACCCAGCGCTGCTCGATTCCCTTGCGTACGAGAGCCTGATAGTCTTCTCCTAACGGAGCGAGCGCTTCCAAGATGATGTCGCAGGCTTCTTCGTAGGTGAAACGCATCTCGACGTCATCGACGAGAGGCGTATAGAGATCGTAGGGATGAAGCTCATCCATTCCCAGAAGGGCTTTGCGCATGTGGACGTATTTGTGCAGGGCGGGCAGATTGTGATGCACCGCTTCGATGAGGTTGGTGTACACCTCGACGGGAACCTCGTTTTCCGCAAGGGCGTAGGCCAAAGTGGACGGGTGGTTGCGGGCGTCGGCGAAGAATTTCAACTGCTTGGTCTGGGCTCCCAGCGTGGCGGCGAAGGTGTTGCGGAATTGGGAATAGGTGGCATAGAGCGTCTTGAACGCCGAAGTGCGCAACGTGCGATCCTGCGACATCATGAGGGGAATATAGCTTCCGTGTGTGAGTGCGTGGGGTGTGCCTTCTTCGTCATGAGCATCGGGGAAAACCAGATCGGCATCGTTCAACAACGAGAAGATGTTGCCCGGCTGGGTGGCCATTTCTTCGGCGTCGGCGAGCAGTTTCTCTTCGGCGGGCGAGAGGGTGTGGTCTCGTTTCGCGAATATCTTATCCAGATTCCGACGGTAGAGCTCGAGTTCCGGGCAGGTTTCGTAGAAGCGCGTCATCGTAGCTTCGTCTATGGTGAGCAATTCGGAGGTGAACCATGCCGAGGCGCTTGCGATGGAGATGTAGAGCGACATGGCCCGATTCGAATAGTCCTGATAGAGGGACAGACGGGTGTCCTCGTCGCTTTTCCTGTCCGCGTAATTGACGAGTTTGACCAATTCGATGCCTATTTCATCGTTGAGCCGCAGATAGGCGAGAAGGGCTTCGGGCGATTGCGCTATCGTGTCCTTGAATGCCAGAACCCGTTCGGGGTAGGATCGCGCGGCTTCGAGCGCTTCCAGAAATGATTCGTCATCGCGGTATATGCCGGAAAGATCCCAGCGGTAGCGTTCGTCTATTTCCTCGCGGGTGGTTTCGTTCATCGTGTTGCCTCGTTTTCTTCCGGTATCGGGGCGCTCGGATCCACGTGGTCGAGTGCCCGTATGCTTTTCGGTAGGTAGAGAAGTAGCCCCAGTGCCAGACAGACAAATCCATCCACCACGAAGAAAGGCGCTATCCCTATCGCTTCAGCCAACAGGCCACCGAGGGCGACGCCGACGGGCGAGGCCAACCCCATAGCGGCCATGGCCAGCCCCAGAACACGCCCCGTTTTCTCCTCGGCCACATTGCGTTGGATAAGGGTGATGAGTGGGCCGTTAAACCATGAGCAGGCGATAGCCATGATAGCGCAGAGTACGGCGAAGGCCGGGAACATATCGGGTGCGAGGAAGCCACAGGCCGCCGTGGTGGCTCCCACGATGACGGCGGCAAGCGCGATCAGTCCCGCAAGGCGCCTTCCTCCACCCCACGCCATCAGTGCCACCGATCCGATGACCATACCGATGCCGAAAGCCGCCTCTATGAAGGAGGCCATGTATCCATCGCCGCCGAAGTGGCTGTAGGTCATGAGGGGGAACACCGCGCTCAAAGGCGCGAACGTGATCATGCCCAACGTGACGCCGAGGATGAGTATGACCAGGCCACGGTTGACGCTGAGAGCCCGCCAGCCGTCGCGCATGTTGGCTATGACGTGCTGATCGGCCGCATCGGGGTCGCTGACGGAGGGGATCTTCACGAGGGCTAATCCGGCGACGGCTGCCAGGGCTCCCGCGAAATCGAGAAACATGACGGAATGGAATCCGATGGTGGTGTAGAGGAAAATGCCGAAGGCCGGCGCACCGATGGAGGCTATCGACATCAGTAATTGATCCAACGTGTTGATGCGCAGCAGGTGTTTTTCGGGGACGAGCATGGGCATGGCGGCCATCATGGCGGGACCGTGGAAGGCCTGTCCCACGCTCCGGACGATGACGAGGAGAAGCAACAAGGTGAAGCTCACCTGCCCGAACAGAATCACGAAACCCAGACCCAAGGACACGATGCCCACACTCAGATCGGCGGCTATCATGACGGTCTTGCGGTTGTATTTGTCGGCGATGACTCCGCCGAAGGGGGAGAGAAGCCCTTGGGGCAGAAAGGCGCAGACGCTCGCCAGTGCGAGCATGAGGGCGCTGCCGGTCGTTTCGGTGATGTACCAGACGACGGCGTATCCGGCCGCATAGCTGGTGATCATGGAAAGAGCCTGACCGCTCCATATCGTTGCGATGACGGCAAGCCACTTCTTGGGCAGAGGGCGACCCGACGCACTGAGGGTCGTTGTGTTTTCACTCATCGATGAACTCCTTGGGGATGAATCGAGGTGTGACAGTGTAACACGCTGATTTTCAGAGGAGGCGTTTTCGTTGATAGAGCGTAGCATTTTCGAAACCGAGGTTGCGGTAGTACTCCCGCGTGCCTACCGCGCTGATGACGTTGAGGGTGGTGAAGCCCTTGTCGCGGGCTATCTGTTCCGCGTGGTCGATGAGGCGCTTGCCCAGCCCGAGGTGTTGCGCCCCCTCACCGGTTGCATGGAGCCCCGCAACCTTTCCGTAGATATGAACCTCGCGGATCATCGCTTCGCCGGCTGCGATGGGAAGCGCCTGTTCTTGAGAGCCCGTGCGGTATGGTTCGAGCTCGTTTTGCTTGGGGAGGGAAAGGCGCAGAAATCCGGCTATTTCGTTTTCGGACGTCACCCATTCCAGAAAGTACTCCCGGGAGACGTTTGTGTCGTAGGGGGTGATTTCGAGGCGCAGATCGCTCCGATCGGTTTTTCGGGTGCTGATTTCGCGGTGACGTATTTCCGCGAGCCGGGTATCGCTTTCTTCGAGACGGTGTTCCACGAGCTGCCGCAGGTTGACCTTCTTGTTGCCCGCAATGATATCGTGAGCCGATATATCCCTGATCATGCGCGAGATGCGTATGAATCGGGGAGTGACGGCGAGGTCGTACATGAGAACATCGAGCAGTTCTTCTTCGGTATAGGGTCGCCAGCTTCCGTTTTCGAAGTGCTCGCAAAGCCCGGTTCCCTCTACGAGAACGCAAGGGTACAGCTTGATTTCATCGGGCCGGAAAGCGGGATCGGTGACGAAGCGAAGGTATTCGGCCTTGTCCGCTTCAGGCGATGATCCGTAGAGGTTGACCATGATGTGGGTATGGATCTTGAATCCGAACAGACGCACCAAGGCGAAGGCGCGCTTCAGCGTTTCCTCGTCGTTTTTCCGACGATTCATCGCGAGGACGGTTGGATCGAGACTCTGGATGCCCATCTGTATCTTGGTGCAACCGAGCCTGCGCAACAGCGTGAGGCCTTCGATGGAAATGGTGTCGGGGCGCGTTTCCACCACAAGTCCGACAACGCGATGGGGCGCATGTTCGTTGGCACGTTGGCGGGCTTCGAGCTCATCGAAGTCGGCGATCTGTTCAGCTGCCAGGCGCAACCACGGTTCGTTGTTTTCGTAGAGTCGGGAGAACGCCTGATTGTAGGAGAGGACCCCCCGATCTACCAGATCCTGTTCGGTTTTCACGAATGCTGCAAGGTCCGCGGCGCTATTGCTCAGGCCGAGTGATCGATAGAAGGCGCGCCGTTTCGCTACTTCCGCTTCGATCCTCTTCCCGTCGTTCATGGCACGGAATAGTTCGTTGACGAACCATATTCGATAGGCGGGATCGTAGTCGTTCCATGTTCCTCCGAGAATGATCAGCTCCACCTTATCGGTGACATGACCCATGTGGGTGAGGGCACGCAGCCGTGAAGCCACCTGGAGGTAGGGGTCGAAGAAATTGCGCTCCGCCCGCTGGCAGGCAGGCTCGTCGCTGAGGTAGCTTTTGGGCATACGGAGGTCGTTGGGGCAGTAAAGGCAATCGCTCGAACAGGGACGGGGCTTGGTGAGCACGGTGATGGTGGCGACTCCCGAAGCGCTGCGGCGCGGTTTGACCCGAAGTACTTCGATGAGACGACGCTCCAGGTCTTCGTCCACCTGCCAGCTTTCCCATTCCCGTGGTCTGTTCGCCTTCGTTTTGAGGTAGTAGGGTAGCAGCTTCTTCTTGGAATGGTGCTGTTCGTTGCTTGCGAGCCCTTTGTTGTGGCGGTTGAGGATTTTCGCGAGTGCTTTTTCGTCGAGGGCGTTGCCCTCTCGGAGGATTTCGAGTATTTCCAAGAGGATCGCTTCCATAGTAGGTGAATTGTACCAAAAGAGCTTTGTGTCTTTTGCGGTGGAATGAGGGGCTCTGCGTCTGTTATAAAGGAAGGCGATGTTTTATGGATGATGCCACCGTAGAGATACTCACCGCGCTCAACACCGATTTCTATCGGCGCAATGCCGCGTCGTTTTCCCAAACACGGAGGGCCGGGTGGCCCGGATGGGATCGCTGTCTTGTTTTCGCGGGGCAGTGTGGGGCGTTCGCTCCTTTGGACGCCAAGATGCCCACCCGTGGTTTGGAAGAGGGATGTTCCCTGTTCGATCTGGCGTGCGGCAATCTCCGGTTCGAAAACTATCTCGTCGATACCTTTCCTCGGGCGAACTTCTCCTTTCACGCGATTGATAATTGCGGTGATCTCGTCTGTCCGGAGGGATCGGGTCTGCCTCTTCGGTATCAGGAGCTCGATGTGATGGGCGCTCTTCTGCGCGATCCCGATCTGGCTTCGGTCATCGAAGCCCCCCGCTGTGACATGGCGGTCTCCTTTGGGTTCATGCATCATGTTCCCTCGAAGCGCTATCGCGAAGCCGTGTTGCGTGCTTTGGTCGAACAGACGCGTGTCGGCGGGTGTGTCGTCGTGTCGTTTTGGCGCTTTCTGCGCAGTGATCAGCTGGCTCGAAAGGCTGCCCTCACTCATGAGCAGGCTCTTCGGGAACGCTCCCTTCCCGCTTTGGAGGCGGGCGACTATCTGTTGGGGTGGAAGAATATCCCCGGTGAGTATCGTTATTGCCACCATTTCACCGATGTCGAAATAGACGATCTGGTCGCATCGGTGTCGCCTGCCGTGCGCGAAATCGCACGGTTTTCGTGCGATGGCCGCACGGCCGATCTGAATACCTATGTGGTGTTGGAGGTTCTCGGGTCCCCGTCCGGCAAATCCCGCTGATCGTTCGGTTGGAGGATCAGGAGAACTTCACTACGCAGAGAATGATGAAGCCGACGATGACGATGGCGGCGATGACGTTTTTCGGCCCGGGCAATATCTTGGACAAACCCTTTTCGAACAGGGGATAGATAACCCACGTGTAGAGCATGGCCACCGCGCCGAGGGCGATATCGTTGACCAACCAAGCCTGTCCCAAGATGTTGAGGGGAAGCTCGGAGTTATCCCAAAGAGGGTATTCTCCCGTCGGGCCGGGCTGATTGAGCATGAAGCCCATAGCCAGTTCCATGAACATGCATAATATGACGGTCATGACGAAGAATTGCACTCCCGCACCCAAGAGGGTTTTGCGGCGCATGATCAGGCGCTCTTTGAGGGGAACCAAGATGATGGTGCAGATGGCGGCTCCTATGCCGTAGACCAGAAACGGATACCAAGGATCGTCCCACACCAGAGAATCGGCGTCGACGATGCCGAAGATGTTCATGAAGGAACAATAAACGATTTCGAGCCAATGGCCCACCACGCTCAGAACACAGAAGTATACGGCTACATTGCGCCAGAACCCCGGCGTTTCCGGGGCGTAGCCGACGAGCTCGTCTTTCTTGGAAAGAAGGGGCACCGAACCACCTAGGCCGCATCCTGCGAGTCGTAGACCGGTTCGGTGGAAATGGATATCCCGAACCCGTGGCCCGAATCGGCTTGCGCCTGAGCTTCCTCCTGCGCCTGCGTCTGCGCTTGTTCCGCTGCGGCGTTGTATTCTTCTTCATCGAGACCGGGGATCATGACGTTGATGCAGTAGAAGAAGAATAGGATACAGAAGGCGATGGTTATGGCGATGAAGGATATGTTCATCGCGTTTTCGGGGAAACGATGGAGGAAACGCTCAAGAGCGGGGTAGATGACCCAGGTCATAAGCGTTGCCACCATACCGAAGGCAATCGCATTCTGAAGGCAGATCTGTCCCATGAAGTTGCCGAACATATCGCGGTAGTCCCATAAGGGAAGAGACCCGTCGGGATTGGGCTGGTTGAGCATGAGACCCATGACCAATTCGATGCCCGTACATACCGCGGCGTTGATAATGAAGCTCAGGATCAGGGGAACCATATTGCCCTTGATCTTTTTCTGGAGAAGGTTTTTGACGGGGTAGAGCAGAAGAACGCAGGCTACCGCGCCGAAGCCGTAGACCAGGAAGGGATAGAACCAGTCGTGCCAGATTTGGGAATTGGGGTCATAGATGCCCGGCAGGATACCGAAGCGGATCAAAGTGCAGTATCCTGCTTCCATCCAGTGACCGACGATGGAGAACACGCAGAAGTAGATAATGATGTTGCGCCAGAAGGCCCAGGTCTTAGGTCGGTAATAATCCCGTTCCTCTTCCAGTTCCGTTTCCTTCCTTTCCAGGGAAAACGGATTGATCAGGATGGCCTTCGCGCGCCGCGAGGTGAGGAAGTAGGCCAACAAGATGATATCGAGCAGGCAGGCGAAGAACTGATTGAGCGGATCGAAGCTTCCGGTGGCTATGTTGTAGGCCGTGCCGATGATGATGTTGAACAGGCTGAAGCCGATGGTAAACGAACGGGCCGCTCTGAATCGGTTCCAGATGAGCCAGAAACAGATGCCGTCGAAGATGAGATTCAGGAAGTCGAGGAAGTCATCGAAGGTGAGCGTGTAGCTGTCTTTGACGATGAACACCAAACCGGTGATCGTGATGAGGATGTTGAACGCGAAAAGGATCTGGATCAAGCGCATGAAGCCGAGTTTTTTCGGATTGCTGAAATCTTTTGCCATAGGTTCGGTATCTTTCTCACGGGTGCCGATTGAATGCATTTCCATAGGACTCGCGTCCGTCGGGGAAACCTGTATCCACGAACGGCGCGGCCTACGTGAACGCACGATTGTCATTGTATCGTATAAGCCCTGCTGTAAAGGGCGCGTTAAGCGGCAAAAACCCGGCCTTTTGCGACGGTTTGCCGTAATCGCCCCAAGGGTTTTCGCGACGAGCGGATCGACGGGGATCCTTGTTCGGTATGCTTTTGCATGTCGGAGGGGAAAAGGGTGGGAAAGGGAATCAAGAGGTTTTTATTGACCTAAAGCCCGCTCGAGGGTTTATCCTTACCCGTGCTGCTTTAAGGGACGAATAAGGAGATTGACGAGTGGATATTACGGCTGCGATAACCCAGATGGGGATTTTGATTCTCATCGTCATCCTCGGGTTCTTCCTATCGAAGGTCAACTACATCGATAAACCCATGTCCGACAAACTGACGAAACTGCTGATCAATGTGACGTTGCCGTGCATGATCATAGCTGCCGTGGGAAATATGGATTTCGATGCCGCGGTGATGCGGATTCCCTGGGCGGTTGTACTCTCCATCGTGTTCTTCGCCTGTATCTTGGTGGCGAGCGTGATCATCACGTTCATCCTGTTCGTGCCTAAAGCCGACAGAGCCTGCTACATCTTCATGGGTATCACCACGAATACCGGGTTCATGGGTATGCCCATCATCGCGTCGGTCTGTGGGGATCAGACGGTTATCGTTTCGAGTATCTTCGTCACCGTGGTGGCGGTTTTCATCTACAGCGTCGGATTCGGCATACTTTCGGTCGATCAGCAGAAGAAGAAGGCGCTCGCCTCCGATTCCATCGAAGGTTACCGTATCACCATACCGTGGAAGTCCATCGTCAACCCCGCCATGATCGCTTCGGTGGTGGCGATCATCATGCTGCTTGCGCAGGTTCGACTTCCCGGTGTTTTGGAGGGGGCGATGAGTATGGTGGGATCCATGACGGCGCCCATATCCATGATGGTGGTCGGGTTCTTTCTGTCCACCATCACCTTCAAGGAGCTTTTCGCGGAGTGGCGTATGTTTCCCATGGCGCTGCTGCGTTTCCTCGTTGTTCCCGTCGCGGCCTTTTTCCTTATGCGCTTGTTCGTGGAAGACCCCACGTTGCTTTCCGTATTCGTGCTCATGATGGCCATGCCCGTGGGGTCGATGGTCCCTGCGTTCGTGGGGCAGTTCGAAGGCAATGCCGTTCTCGCTTCGAAGGGAACCATCGTAACGACGACGCTCTCCTTCGCGTTTATTCCTCTTCTCCTGACGGTGATGATGCTCTAGGTTCGAAGGCGCGGTGAAAGGTCGTTTGCGGCCGATATCGATTGCTTTCGTGACGGCCACGTTCGTTTGTCTTTGAAAATGCTCGTTCATCAGGCATTTTGCCGTTCGCTGGCGGTAATCGGTAAATCGGGAACGCATCTTTGCGTCTTTTCGGTCTGAAGACAAGGGAAAGATTTCGGATGGATTAACCGGACATTTCATCGGGGTTAGTGCCTTTTCAAAACGTTGTTACAAACCGAATAAGTGGGATGAAGTGTTGCTTTTTCTTTCTAGGATGGGCGGTGTTGGAGCTATCCCATCACGCTCGAGAAAGGAAAAGCACATGTTGGATACAGGCACAACGGCCTTCATGATAATGAGTTGCGGATTCGTTTTGTTGATGACGCCGGCGCTCGCATTGTTCTATGGAGGTCTCTCACGCAGGAAAAACGTCGTCAATACGATGCTCATGTGTATCGTTGCGATGTGTATCGTCGGATGCACATGGATCCTCATCGGTGACAGTATCGCCTATGGTGGTTCCGGTGAAGCTTTTGACGAACAGGGCAATCTGGTCGATTTTTCCGCATTGTTCTTCGGAGGAATCGAGCGATTGTTCTCCGATTGGGGCATGGCGGGAATTTTCGACGCCAACGCTCTTATCGGCGATGACGCCACGCTCGCCGAGGCTGCATACGGTACTTATCCGGATGTTATGAGCGTCGCCTTCCAAGCCACCTTCGCCATGGTGACTACCGCGATAGTGACGGGTTCCCTTGCGGGGCGGGCGAAATTCGGGGCGGTTGTATTCATCATCGTGTTGTGGCCCCTTTTGGTTTACGCCCCCATGGCTCATATGGTGTGGGGCGGGGGAATCATCGGCAACGCGAACGCCATCGGTGCCATCGACTTCGCCGGCGGTACGGCTGTCCATATCTGCTCCGGTCTTTCAGGGTTGGTTCTTGCGTTGATCTTGGGCAAGCGTCAGGGTTTTGAGGTGGCTACCACGCGCCCCCACAATGTTCCGTTCGTCATGCTCGGTTGCGGATTGCTCTTTGTGGGATGGTTCGGTTTCAATGGCGGTTCCGCGCTCGTTTCGGATAGCACGGCGGGTCTTGCCATCATCAATACCCTGGTCGCCGCCTGTGCGGCGGGCATAAGCTGGGTGATCGTCGAACGCATCGTTTTGGGCAAAGCTACGTTGGTAGGCGCCTGCACAGGTGTCGTCGCCGGTCTGGTCGTCATTACGCCGGCCTGCGGTTACGTCGTGCCTGTCATCGCCATTCTGCTTGGTTTGGTCGTTTCTCCCATCTGCTATTTCTTCATCGCTTATCTGAAACGCAAGCTGGGTTGGGATGATGCACTGGATGCGTTCGGCCTTCATGGCGTCGGCGGTATCGTCGGAGCTATCCTTACCGGCATATTCGCCTTGCCCGAGCTTTCCCCGAGCGACTATGCCGGTTTGCTCTACACGGGGGATGCAACCCTGCTCCTCAATCAGGTGGTTGCCGTTTTGTTCACCATTGCTTTCGTCGGCATCGTGACCGCCCTTCTCGGTTTCGTTACCAAATTCATTTTCAAGGGTTCTCTGCGCGTGGACAAGCAGGTAGAGAATGCGGGACTCGACACGACGGTTCATGGTGAATCGGGCTATCCGGCCTTCACCGGTCTTGATTAGGAAGTGATACGACATGAAGAAAATAGAAGCTATCGTGAGACCGCTTGCGCTCGAGCCGCTGAAGGAAGCGCTGTTTCAGGCGGGGATCACGGGTCTTACGGTGTCGGAAGTCTATGGCTGCGGGAATCAGCATGGTTGGAAAGAGTACTACCGTGGCCGAGAGGTTTCGGTGACCACGTTGCCGAAGGTGAAGTTCGAAGTCATCGTCGACGACGATCAGGTGGATGGGATCGTCGAAGTCATCATCGCCACAACGCGTACGGGTGAAGTGGGGGATGGCAAGATCTTCGTTCATCCGATCGAGGGAGTTGTTCGCATTCGGACGGGGGAACGAGACGATGCCGCAGTGTAACGAAGTCGTCTCCTACTTATAAAAGGATGTACATCATCTGGCAAAAAGCCTTTCATCGCACTGAAACAGAAACGACATATTGAACCGAATAATGGAATACATGCCGATTGCCTGTCCCGTCGAAGAGAACCATGACGGGACAGGCGCAAAGAAAAGAGGAGGAACGATGGCCTACCCAGCAGTCGATTTTTTGTATTTGAACGAAGAGGACATGATCAAGGCCGGCGTCATGAATATTTCCGATTGCATCGACACTATGGAAGAAGTACTCAAGTGCTTGCGCGTGGGAGACT
The DNA here is from genome assembly GCA_905214325.1 of uncultured bacterium. GTDB lineage: Bacteria > Actinomycetota > Coriobacteriia > Coriobacteriales > Eggerthellaceae > Anaerotardibacter. The sequence goes on along the minus strand of CAJMLT010000030.1, from coordinate 238 downwards.
TCATGATGGGTGGCAAGGATGGTACCTCCCATGGTTGCATGGTCACCTTTCCCGAAGAGTCTCCTTTTCCCAATATGCCGACGAACAAGGGGGAGGATCGTCGGTTCATGTCGATGCCGGCCTATCTGGGCGGCCCCTTCGATATGGCGGGGTGTAAGTGGTACGGATCCAATACCGCAAACAAGGAAAAGGGTCTACCGCGCTCCCTCCTCATGGTCATGCTCAACGACAAGGACAC
>CAJMLT010000029.1 GCA_905214325.1 uncultured bacterium | reverse complement strand
CTTATGGCATCGTCCCCTGCTTCTCGTTCTGATCCTGTATCTTGAATCTGCGGGGTTCATCCCCCGCACGGGCTCGACCCAACCCCCCCCTCCATCACTTCGGTGGTGGAGGGGGGGTATTTGCAGGAAGTTCGAAGGGCTTGTGGACGCTTCATGGTGAATGGATGGTGTCGGGTTCGGATTCTCGCACCGCACTATAGAATGAACAACGGATCATACGTAATTCGAAAAGGCGCACCAGCGCCTTTTTTGCGCTTGCGAACGCCAAAGGGAGCGAAAGAGCACAAACGAAAGAAGGATGCACGTGAGCTGGGGTTTATCGCGGAAACAAATGGTAATGCTGGGAATTCTGATGTTCGGAACCTTCGTCACGGTTCTCAACCAGACGGTGGTGACGCCGGCTTTGCCCGTCATCATGCAGGAGATGAGTGTCGATGCGGCAACGGCTCAATGGCTGACCACCGGCTTCACTTTGGTGAACGCCATCATGATTCCCGTTACGGCGTTTCTCATCGACCGGTTCCCCAAACGCAATCTGTTCATGACGTCGATGGCCATATTCGCTCTGGGTAGTTTGATGGCCGCCCTTGCACCCAACTTCGCCGTTTTGCTGGCTGGTCGTCTGGCCCAAGCTGCCGGTGCGGGCATCCTCATGCCCATGGTCATGACCGTTCTCATGTGGACCTTCCCCCCGGAGCGTCGCGGATCGGCCATGGGAATGTTCGGCGTCGTCATCGCCTTCGCTCCGGCCATCGGCCCTACGGTCGCCGGCCTTATCATCGACAACGCATCGTGGCGTGACATGTTCTTCGGTATTGCCGCCCTGTCGGTTCTGGTGGTGGCGATGGCTCCCTTCACGGTAAGTGCGCAGGAGGCCGCCAAGAAGGACGCGACGCTGGATAAGCCCTCCGTCCTGCTATCCTCGGTGGGCTTCGGCACGCTGCTCTACGGCTTCAGCGTCATCGGCTCCTACGGCATTAGCATCGAAGCGGGGGTGTCGTCGCTGATCGGCGTAGTCACGCTCATCTTCTTCTTCCGGCGCCAGCTCAAGATGGAATCGCCCATGCTCGAAGTGCGGGTACTGAAGAACCGCAAGTTCCTCATGGGTACCATCATCGGCATGCTGGTGCAGGCCTCGCTTCTGGCGGCGGGTATCCTCGTTCCTATCTACCTGCAGTCGTTGTTGGGCTATTCGGCCACCATTTCCGGTTTGGTCATCCTGCCCGGTGCGGTGTTGATGGGGGTTATGGGTCCTATCGCCGGCCGTCTGTTCGACAAGCACGGCCCCCGCGTTCTGAGCCTGGTGGGTATGGGCATCCTTACCATCAGCACCTTTGCCTTCGCGTTTTTGGGGGACAGCATCGATCTGGTCTATCTGACTCTGCTCTACACCGTGCGCATGTTCTCGCTCAGTTTGGTGAACATGCCCATCACCACCTGGGCCATGAACGCCCTTGACGACAAGCTCATCAATCACGGCACGTCGGTGAACAACACGCTGCGTCAGGTGGCGGGGTCGCTGGGAACGGCGCTGCTGGTTTCCATCGCCACGCTGGTTACCGCTCAGGCGACCACGGGGGGTACCGACTACCTGCATGCCAACATCACGGGCATCAACATCGCGTTCGGCGTTTCGGGCATTCTGTGCTTGGCGGGCCTGGTGTTGACCGTCATCTTCGTGAAGGACAGACTGGGCGAAACGGTCATCGACGAACGCCGCAGCGAAAACCGCACCCTGCTTCAGTCCATCATGAAACACGACGTGTTCACCATTTCCTCGCACGCGACCGTATCCGAAGCCATGCAGCTGTTGGTTGAAAAGCAGATCAGCGCGGCTCCCGTGGTCAATTCCAAAGGCGAGCCGACGGGATTCCTTTCCGATGGCGACATCATGCGTCACCTTTCCAAGCGCAGCGAACTCTACGTCGATCCGGTTGTGCTGATCATGCAGGCGCGCCGCGACGAAACCGCCTTCGACAAGAAGCTGGAAAACCTTATGGAAATGGAAGTCAAGGATATTGCGACAAGGGGAATCATCGGCGTGGACATCCATGCGGATCTACCCGAAGTGTGCCGTATCCTAGGGGACAACCACCTCAAGAAAGCGCCTGTTTTGGAAAGCGGGAAGGTCGTCGGCGTCATCAACCGATCGGATATCACCCATTATTCGATGAAGAGCTACCTGGGAATGGGGCTGCCCAGCCGCATGGGCGAATAAAGCAAGACCGTCTCAGATCACCCGTTGTCTTTGTGCGACGCGCTGACGGCAGGACATCTGCCCGCTTCGTTTCTGCGGTAGCGCACGATGAAGCTGATTCCGGCAACGAACAGCGCCGCACCCAGCCCGGTATAGAAAAACGCGATGAACCATTCGGGCAGGAGGCCGGAAACGCGCAGCCCTATGCCGCCGCCCATCATGACGGCCATGATGATATACCCCTTGGTGTCGAAGAACTTCCAAACGGCGCTTCGCTCTTCGGCGTAACCGGTGATGCGCACGGCGTGCTTCTTGACCATCTTGTTGAAGATGAACAGATGGAACATGAGGAAGATGCATATCGTCGCAACCAGAAGCACGATGACCGGCCAGCCCCATTCGTGGAAATAGGCACCCAGTCCTATGAGGGCGATATTGATGCCGGCGATACACCAGATGATGCCTGCAACCAGCAGGAGACGATGGGTCGATATCTTCATGGGCACCCCGCTTTCCCTCCATTACTGAATCATGTTCATTATTGTGGACTCTTCGGAGGGAAAAGACAAGATCCGATCGTGCGATGTTGCCGAAGCGTCAGGGGAGTATGGTTTCGGCGCTTGATTCGATGAAGCCTGCGATATAACTGCCCAGAACATGAAACACGAGTTGGCGCATTTCCTTGTCGAAGGAGGCCATCTGGGTTATGATCGCCGGCCCCTTCCGCACCAAGGCAGCCGGAAGATCTTCTATATGGTTAGTGGGGCAGGCATAGTCCACGACACCGAAAAGTATGCTGCAGAATTCCATGCGCTCTTCCTGGGTGAACCCGTCTATCCAGCGGCTGATGGTCCGTTTGGTTATGCGTGAGAGCAGTGCCGCGTCCGATTCGTAGATGAAGTCATCTCCGTCGATCAACCAGGAAAACGGCATGTGCTGCATGAGCCCATGTTCGTTCGACGTGACGATATGCGGGGGGACCAGGTCATCGAACAGTCCGCCGAAAACCGAATGGACGGGAATGAACTTGTGGCAGCGCCGGGCTATGCGGGCGTGCTCTTCGCTTTCGATCTGCCAATTCTTGAACCCCGGGCCATCGAAGCTGTAGGCATCGGTGATGCGGTCCTGCAGGGATTCTTCGCAGTAGAGCGCGGCGTACAATGCCAGGTTGCCGCCCTTCGAATGTCCGCCGAGACGGATGGCGGCATTGGGGTAGGTGCAGCGCACGTGGTCGATCAGGCCTTCGGCGTAGTCGAGCGCTTCTTTCTGGGAGGGAATGGGGTCCAAGATGCTCATCATGAAATCTTCCTGCCACCCCGTGATCGTGCTGTCGGTTCCGCGGTAGGAAAGATAGAAGGAGCCATCGGGCACGTGGAGGCACAGCGCGCAGAACTGGGTGAGATCGTCGGTGTTGAAGCGATGGGACACGTGGGAAACGCAAAGACCGACATAGCGGGGGCAGGCGCACAGGGCGTCGGCGAAGTCGGCGGCCAGCGGGTTGAACCAGAACAGGTCGGATAGGACTTCCGCCGGCAGGTCGGTCAATAGATCGTTGAGATTCCGCGGCTGCTCGCTTTTCGCTGCAGCGGTGTTTTCCAGAAGAAGATAGGAAACGTTGGCCAAAACGAAGGCATCGAGAATGCCGAAGGGGCGTTCGTCGAAGGTTTCGGTGGTGCTTTCGAGATAGGAGATGAGGGTCGTGTCGTCGCTGGAACCGAACGCGCGTGTTGCGATGGTCTTGGGCAGCGAAGCCAAATCGATAGCCCGGGGATCGAAGGGAAGAAGGTTTTCCATGCTGCTCCTTACCGATTGGCGTGTGGCACACGCTGCACGCCAACTCCCGCTTGCCTTTTCCGAGGGGCCCCGGGAGGAGCCTCTTCGATTCGGTTGTGCGGGATGCGCGCGGCATCAGTGCTGCTTACAGCTTACCTCTTCTAAGTCGATACGGTAGAGAACACATTGTTTCCAGCAGGAATCCGCAACGCCGGGTTTCCGGGCAAGCATGCCGGGAGCAAGGGTTTCGGTGAGATAGGCGAGGGCTTCGATGGCTTGGGATTCATCTTCGATGAGACGCGCCGTACCCCGTGCCACGATGCTGGTGTAGTGCGTGGTGAAGTGGGGCGCGTCCAGGGTTTCCTCCACGAGGGCGAAATAGGAAACATCGGGGTGCGCGTCAAGCGCTTCGACCTTGTGCCCGTGTTTGGCACAATGGAAATACAGGCAGTTCTTTTCAGGGTGGTAGACGGCGTTGAGGGCGATCCCGTAGGGCTTTCCCTGAGCATCGATCATCGACAAGGTGCCCCAATGGGTTTTGGAAAGAAGAGCCGCATCGGATGAGAAGATCGATTTCGCTGACATGATGGCTCCTTGACTGATGACTGATGACTGATGACTGATGACTGATGACTGGCAGCCTGCGCCGCCGAAGCGGCGCAGGCGTGGTTGCAGGGTGTTTTCTAAGACATAAGCGAACAGACCGCTTGGGAATACTCGATCGGATCGTCGATGGGCATTCCTTCCACGATGAGCGCCTGATTGTAGAGGATCGTCGTGTAACGGGACACCTTTTCCGTGTCGCCCGCTTCCTGTGCTGCCTGCAGCGTTTTGAAGATGGCATGTTGGGCGTTCACTTCGAGCACGCGTTCGCTCTTGATGTTTTCGCCGTCAGGTCCCATGGCCAGCATCTTTTCCATTTCAAGCGAAATGGGGCCTTCGGCGGTGATGCAGGCGGGGGCGTCGCTCAACCGGGCGGACACGACGACCTTCGCCACTTTGTCGCCAAGGGCGTCTTTCATCGTGGTGAACAGGGATTCGTTTTCCTTGGTGATGCTCTCGGCGGTGCTTTTCTCGTCTTCGGTTTCCAGACCCAAGTCGCCACCGGCAACGTTTTTGAGCTCCTTTTCCCCGTATTCGCGCAGCGCACTCATGCAGAAATCGTCGACATCCTGGGTGCACAGAAGCACATCATAGCCTTTGCCCAGCACCGTTTTGACGATAGGCGTTTTGGCAAGACGCTCAACCGATTCGCCGGCAGCATAGAACAGGGAAGGCTGATCTTCGGGCATTTTGGCGATGTATTCGTCCAGCGTGACCATCTTCTGCTCCTGCGCCGAATAGAACAGCAGAAGATCACCCAGCAGATCCTTGTTCATGCCGTAGGAGGAATAGATACCGTATTTGATGCCTCGGCCGAAGTTCTCGAAGAAGGATTCGTATGTTTCGCGGTCGTTGTCGCGCATCTTCTCCAGTTCGCCTTTGATCTTCTTCTCTATCTTCTTGGCGATCGCGCGTAGCTGGCTGTTGTGCTGGAGCGTTTCACGGGAAATGTTGAGGGTGAGGTCTTGGCTATCCACGACGCCGCGCACGAAGTTGAAGTAGTCGGGTAACAGCTCCTCGCATTTTTCCATGATCAGCACGTTGGAACTGTAAAGGGAAAGCCCCTTGGTGTAGTCCTTGCTGTACAGGTCGTAGGGCGCGCGTCCGGGAATGAAGAGCAGCGCATCATAGGAAAGCGCTCCTTCCGCATGGATGGATGTCGTGCGGATGGGATCGGTGAAGTCGTGGAAGTTCGCCTTGTAGAATTCGTTGTATTCTTCCTGGCTTACTTCCGACTTGCGCCGCTTCCAGATGGGAATCATGGAATTGATGGTCTGGATTTCGGATACGGTTTCGTATTCCGTTTGGTAATCATCGCCGGCATCTTCGGGTTTGGGAAGGGCACGCGTCACTTCGCATTCCATGACGATGGGATAGCGGACGTAATTGCTGTAGCGCTTGATCAGCGCCTTGAGTTCGTGCTCGTTGAGGAACAGATCGTAGTCTTCGTCGTCGGTGTTGTCCTTCAGGGTCAGCGTGATGGTGGTTCCGTGGGAATCCTTTTCCGCCTGTTTGATCGTGTATCCTTCGATGCCGTCGCTGTCCCAAGACCACGCCTCATCGCTACCCCAGGCACGGGAGGTCACCACCACGTTTTTGGCCACCATGAATGCGGAATAGAAGCCCACGCCGAATTGACCGATGATATCGATGTCTTCGCCCTGCTGATCGGCGTTATCCGTTTTGAAGTCTAGGCTGCCCGAATGGGCGATGGTTCCCAGATTGGTTTCCAATTCTTCCTTGGTCATGCCGATGCCCGTGTCGGACACGGTGATGGTACGCGCGTCCTTGTCGAAGCCCACCTCGATGCGCAGGTCATCCTTGCCTATGGTGACGGAACTGTCGGTCAGGCTTTTGAAGTAGAGTTTATCTACCGCATCGGATGCGTTGGAGATCAACTCCCGCAGAAAGATTTCCCGATTGGTATAGATGGAATTGATCATCAGATCGAGAAGTTTTTTGCTTTCGGTTTTGAATTTTCTCATCATCTTCCTTTCCCTCGAGGGTGCACGGCCCATGTCATCGACATCGATGAGGCTGTGGGCACCGTATGAAAACCGTTGAAGCGTTTCGAGCGAGCCAGACAATCTGGCACTCTCGAACGTAGAGTGCTAAACGAGATTCTAGTCGGGAAGAATCTCTTGTCAAGAATGCGCCGCACCTCTTTCACAAGGCCTGCGCATCGTGCGTCGATCGGATTGGGGAGGGGAAGGGACGAAAGGACCGGTGCCTAAAGCGAGCGCGCCGCTCCCGTGCAGGTACGGATGGCATCGATGAGGGTTCCTCGGAATCCCGCTTTCTCAAGCACTTCGAGGCCCTTGATGGTGGATCCCGCGGGTGAGCAGACTTCGTCTTTGAGTTGGCCGGGATGCTTGCCCGATTCGAGCACCATCTTGGCGCTGCCGAGTACCATCTGTGCGGCTATTTCGTAGGCCTGTCCACGCGGCATTCCTTCGGAAACGGCTCCGTCGGCAAGGGCTTCGATCATCATATAGACATAGGCTGGAGCACTGCCGCCCAAGGAGCTTGCCACGTCGATCAGGCTTTCCTTCATCTTCTGAATGGCGCCGAAGCTTGCCAGAAGCTCTTCGACCTGTGCCATATCTTCGGCGGTGACCAATTCGTTGACGCAGTAGCTCGTCAACCCGGCCTTCACCAGCGCGGGGGTGTTGGGCATGGTGCGCACGATCTTCACCGGTTTGCCGAAGGCCTCTTCCAGCCAGGCGATGGTTTTTCCGGGCGCGATGGTCACGACGATCTGTTCGTCACGCACGCGATCCGTTATCGCTGCGATGACCTGCTCGTATTGCTGGGGCTTCACGCTGAGGAACACGATATCGGCGCTTTCGACCACGGCTGTGTTATCCGTGGTGGTGTGTATGCCGAAACGCGTACGGTTTTCTTCGGCGTGTGCTTCGGTGGTGTTGGAGGCGACTATGTCATCGGGCGTCACGATGTCTTGGGAGAGGATTCCCTGAAGAATGGCTTTCGCCATGTTGCCGCATCCGATAAATCCGATTTTCATCGCGTGCCTCCTGCATGAGTGCTTGCCGTATGTGACCACCTTACCATCTTCGTCACCTTTCCGCACAGGCCTCCTCCGTTTCTTCGTCGCCCCTGCGATTCGTGTGGCATCCGCAGGCCGTCTCGGCACCACCGCAGGAGTGGCGCCGGTGGCCGGAAGGGTCTGTTGTCCGCGCTGCTTTCGCAGATCAGCTCGGTACGGTTTCATCCGCCTGCTGTCCATCTGCGCTCGGCGGACGATGGCCGATGAGGCTTCTGCCGCAGTAGGGGCAATACGAAAAGGTATCGTCGTCGGCGGCATCGTCGGGATCGGTGAGGGCATCACCTTCCACCGAGGAGACCGTGTCGCTTGGAGTCGCGTTCGTCGCGGAAGCACCATCGGTGTCGGCACCCGTATAGCCGTCGCGTTGCGCGCCCGCACCGCGGCCGTTCGCGCGGATGCCCCGACGCGTCGGTCGGTTGTTCCCGCCGGAGCGCATTTCGTCCACGAATCCGGCTGAGAAGATGCCGGTGGGAATGGCGACGACGGCGATGGAGCACACCATGGTGCAAAAGCCGATCAGCCGACCCAGCCCCGTGACGGGCGTTATATCGCCGTATCCCGTCGTGGTGATGGTGGTCATGGCCCAGTACATGCCGGTGAATATGCTGTCGAAGACTTCCGGCTGCACGGGGTTTTCCGCCTGATACATAAGAATCGATGCCGTGAGCGTGAGAAGAAGTAGGACGGCGAAGGCCGCGATGATCTCATGGCGCCGTTTCCGAAACACGTTACCGATGGCTTTGAGGCCGTCCATGTAGCGCGATATCTTGATCAGGCGCACTACGCGTACCACGCGAAACGAATTCATGACCTGATAGGGGGCGAGACCCAAGAGAACGGGAACGATGGGGAGGAAGGCCAGAAGGTCGATAAGCCCGTAGAGGGAGAATACGTAGCGCACCCGAGCGCGCAGGGGTGTTCGCCCGGGGTAGAGGGAATCGGCCGTCCATATGCGACCGAGGTATTCGGCCAGAAACACGAGAGTCGACACGGCATCGAAAAGGTAGAGCCACTCATGCGCTCCCGAGGAAAGGCGCTCGTCGAACACGACGAACACGAGCGCGGCGTTGAGGGATATCAGGACGAGCAGGATACACGATACGATGCGTCCGCTGCGATCGGCGTGTGCGGGATCGTTGAGGGTGAGGTCGACCCATTGTTTGACGTGGTTCATCACAGAGCACCTGTTTCGTCTGTCTCGGCTGGTTTCGCCGTCGTTTTCGGTTGCGTCCATCGTGCGGGAAGCGGGATCGATCCACCCACAAGTGCCGCAACGAACATGAGGGGTAGGGCGGTGATGGGGAAGCAGAGGATGAGCAGAAGTGAGGCCATCAGGGGGTTGCGCATCACGCCACCGCACACGCATGCGGCGCTGATGACGATACAGAACACCGGATCGCAACCGCTTACGGCTGCCGTTGCGTACCCGAGGGCGACGCCCGCGAAGATGACGGGGAAGATGTTGCCCCCGCGCCATCCGCACCGTATGCACAGATTGGTGACGAACAGTTTGACGAAGCAGGTCGCTCCCAACACGAGGGCACCCATGCCCATCCACGATCCGGCAAGCTCGTTCAGCTGGTGTTCGCCTGCGAAAAGCGTGAAGGGTAACAGGGTTCCGCACGCGCCTAAAACAACACCGGCCACCACACTTCGCAGGAGTATGCGGTCGCCGAACAGGCGTGCTATCCGGGCTGCCAGGGCATCGAAGGCGTGATAGATCCAACCCGCGAGGGAGCCCAGAACGAGAAGAGGTAGAAACCAGATGAGCTCCTGCACTCCCAGTTCCATGCCGGTGAAGCGCGGCAGTCCGCCGGCGGCTCCCACCAGCGATTGCAGGATGATGAAGGGGGTCAGGGCCCCTATGATGGCCACAAGATAGAGGACCACCTTGGTTTTCTTGGGGAAGGTTATTTCGTTGTCCCGCTCGGGGTCGCCGCACAAGGGAGCGACGAAGCCGAACAGCGGTGCGGCGAATATCGCGCTCAATGCCGCGGACATACCCATGCGGGTGAGTTCTTGAAAGTCCGCGCCGAAACGCTTCAGGCGATCGCCCACCCAGGTGCACAGTCCCGCTATGATGCCGGTCAATCCGGCTTCGGGACCCACCGAGCCACCGAAGATGAGGGGAAGGATGGCCGCCAGTCCCGATTTACCCAGATCGTCGTAGCGGTAGCGGCCCGTTTCCCTGACTGTCTGCATGACCGCGCCCAACGGTTCGGGCCGGGGGCCGTTCCTCTTCTCCACCAGTCCTATCACCACACCGCCTATCGTGCACAACACCAGGGGGAAGGCGACGAAATCGAAGTGTCGGGGCAGTGCGTTCCAAAGCAGGCCGAGCCCCAGGTTCATGAGGAAGAAAAACGCCCATACCGCCGTTCCCGCCACGGCGCCGGTGATGGCGACGGCGAAGATGAACAAGGCGCGGTTTTTCACGATGTAGGGCTTCAGGGACAAGGCGGTTCGCTTTCTCTGAAAAGGCGAAGACGGTTCCCTCCATTGTACTCAGGTGACACCGTTTTCCCCAGCGGTTTTTCAACCGAGTGGGGCGAAAGGGCGCCGCCATCGATGGCGGCGTGTTTCTTCAAACTTGTTGAATAGATGAATTTGAGATGACAAAATCCGTCATACGACTCGAGCGGGATGTTTCATAAGGGATAATCCTCGAAGCTGTATTCATATCCCCATGAATAGGGGAACATACCGAATAAAAAGGAACAAGCGTGCTCAGTCGTTTCAGCGTCAAGAAGCCCTACATCATTATCGTAGGTGTCATCATCGCCCTCATTCTCGGCGGCGTCTCACTTTCCAAAATGAAGACCGACCTTCTTCCGGAAATGGACTTACCGTATCTGGCCGTTATCACCACCGACCCCGGAGCCAGCGCCGAAAAGGTGGAAAGCGAAGTCACCGACATTCTGGAAGGTTCGCTGTCCACGGTGAGCGGCGTGAGTAGCGTACAGTCGCAGAGTTCGAATAACTTCTCCATGATATTCCTCCAGTTCGAAGACGGAACCGACATGGACTCGGCCATGGTGAAGGCGTCTTCGGCCGTCAACGAGGTGTCTTCCCAGTTGCCTGAAACCGCCGGGTCGCCCAACTATATGGAAATGAACATGGACATGATGGCGACGATGTACGTCGCCGCCACCTATGACGGAAAGAACATCTACGACCTGTCCACCTTCGTCGCCGATAAAGTGGTTCCCGATCTGGAACGTGTCAACGGGGTGGCCGACGTGTCGACGACGGGATCGGTGGAGCAGTCCGTCGAGGTTCGTCTGTCCGACTCCAAGATAGAAGACATCAACAACACGTTGCTGGCAAGCGTCAACGACCAGCTCTACGACGCCAAGAAGCAGATCGACGCCGGTAAGTCCCAGCTGTCCGCGGCCGAAGCCCAGATCACCGAACAGGAAAAGGCGCTTTCCACCCAGCAAACCACCACGTCCGATCAGCTGGGGCAGGCCGTTTCCGGTCTCACGCTGGCCATATCCGGCAAAACCAGCGAACTTTCCATTCTTCAAGCGCAGATCGCCGCGCTCAAGGCGCAGGATCCCAGCGGATCCAATCCCGCCATCCAGGCGCAGATCGCCACCTTGTCCCAACAGGCCGCCGCCGTCGGCAGTGAGCTTTCCGGTTATCGCGATCAGCTTTCCCAGGCGGAGTCCGGCACGATGAGCGCGGCTTCCCAATTCGGCAGTGCTTCGGCTCAGTTGGCCGCCGCCAAAAGCCAGATAACCTCCGGCAAATCCCAGCTCGACGAAGCACAGGCCAGCTATGAATCGTCGCGCGATCAGGCGCTCCAGCAAGCCAATATCGACAAGCTGGTGAGCAAGGAAACGCTCTCCGGCATCATCAAGGCGCAGAATTTCTCCATGCCCGCCGGATATCTGGATACCGACACCGACAACCAGTGGCTCCTGCGCGTGGGTACCGAAATCACCTCTACCGACGAGCTGGGTAATCTGTTGCTCACCTCCATCGACGGCGTGGGCGATATCCGCCTGGCCGATGTGGCCGACATCACCACGGTGGACAACGTGGGCGAGTCCTATATGCGCTTGAACAACCAGGACGGCGTACTGCTTTCGGTGTTCAAGAACTCCACGGCAAGCACCAGCGAAGTGTCGCAGGCCACCAACACCCGCCTGACCGAACTGGCGGCGGATTATCCCGGCTTGAACCTGAACGTCGTCAGTGATCAGGGTTCCTATATCGCACTCTATATCCAGAGCATCGTCCAGTCGCTGCTTCTGGGCGCCTTGTTGGCCATCGTCGTTCTGGCGGTGTTCTTGCGCGATTGGAAGCCCACGCTCATCGTGGCGTTCTCCATCCCGTTTTCGGTGTTGTGTGCTCTGCTGCTGATGTATTTCTCGGGCATCGCCATCAACGTCATGTCCCTCGGCGGCATCGCGTTGGCTATCGGCATGCTGGTGGACAACTCCATCATCGTGCTGGAGAACATCTATCGTCTGCGTGGACGCGGCATCCCGGCGGCGCGCGCGGCCGTGCAGGGCGCCAAGCAGATAACCGGTGCGGTCGTCGCTTCCACCCTGACCACGATCTGCGTGTTCCTGCCCATCGTGTTCACCACGGGGCTGGTCAACCAGCTCATGCTGCCCTTCGCCCTCACCATCGCCTATGTTCTGGCGGCTTCGTTGGTCGTAGCGTTGACGTTGGTTCCCAGCGTTTCGGCCCGCGTGTTCAAGAACTACGTTCCCCGCCGCAACGCCTGGTTCGAAAAACTGCAGGATGCCTATACGCGTTCGCTGCGTTTCTTCCTGAAGCACAAGGCCATTCCTCTGATCGTCGCATCGGTGCTGCTCATCGGTGCCGTGGGCGGGGTTGCGGGAATGGGTATCACCATGATGCCCACCATGACCAGCAAAACGGTCAGTGTTACCGTGAATATGCCCGAAGATGTGGAAAAGCAGAAGGCGTTCGATACGGCCGATGCCATCATGGATGCCGCGTTGAGCATCGATGGAGTCGAATACGCCGGAGCGATGGACGGTACGGCTCAGCTATCCATGATGTCATCCGATGCGTCTTCCAACACCGACAGCATGTTCCGCATGTTCTCGTTCTATCTGCAGACATCCGATGCGGTAACTTCGGAAAGCCAGGTGCTTTCCATTTTGGATCAGCTGGCGGAAAAGACCAAGGATCTCGACTGTGAGGTCATCACCGACGCCACGTCATCCGAAGCCATGAGCTCCATGATGGGCAGCGGGCTTTCCATCACCTTGAAGGGCCCCGACCAAGAAGGATTGCTCAAGATGAGCGAGGACGTCATGGGCCTCGTCGGGCAGATCGACGGTTATACCAAGATCGAGAACGGCATGGAAGATGCCGATACGGAACTCGATCTGATCATCGACAAAGACAAGCTGATGCGCGATGGCTACACGGTCGCGCAACTCTACAGCGACTTGGCGGAGCGTCTGACCACGGAGACCACGGCCACTTCCATGACCATCGATAAAACCGACATGCAGGTGAAGATCGTCGACGAAACGAAACTCATCGACAAGAGCAACGTGCTCGACACCGAATTGTCCATTCAAACCACCACGGGCGAGGCGAAAACCATCCGCCTGGGTGATTACGCGACCCTGACCGAGCAACCGGCCGCGACGACCATCTCACATGCCGATTCGGTACGTACCATGACGGTGACCGCGGAAGTGGAAGACGGCTACAACAACGCGCTGCTGGCGCGCGATCTCATGACGAAGATCGATGCCTATCAGGCTCCTGACGGATACAGCGTCAGCTTCGGTGGCGAAATCAGCAACATCAACACCATGGTCGAGCAGATGTTGCTGCTGCTCATCTTGGGCTTCGTCCTCATCTATCTGGTCATGGTGGCGCAGTTCCAAAGCTTGCTTTCGCCCTTCATCATCATCCTCACCGTTCCCCTCGCCTTTACCGGCGGCTTCTTGGGATTGCTGTTCGCGGGTGAACAGTTGAGCATGTTGTCCATGATGGGCTTCGCGGTGTTGATGGGAACGGTGGTCAACAACGGTATCGTGTTCGTCGACTACGTGAATCAGCTGCGGCGTGGCGGCTTGGAGAAGCGTGAGGCTCTGGTCGCCAGCGGCAAGACCCGTATGCGGCCCATTCTCATGACGGCGCTTACCACCATTCTCGCCATGTTGCCCATGGTGTTCAGCGATGCTATCGGTGCGTCCATGCAGCGGGGCATGGCGCTCGTCGTGGTGGGAGGATTGCTGTATGCCACGCTGATGACGCTCTATATCGTGCCTATCATGTATGACATCCTGTACCGTCGCGTACCCCGCGAGGTCGACTTGGGAGATGAATCGATAGACGATGATCCCGGCGATGCCCAGGCGTATCTGGAAGCGCTACGCGGGGCCCATGCGGTGGCGGCGCCGGCCGGGGCGACTGCTGCAGGTGGCGGCTCCGTGATATCGGCTACCCCCACGGATCCGTTCCGGCCCCTTGGCGGCGACAAAGAATCGCCCGGAGGGAAGGAATGACCCTCGTGTGCCTGCGGTAGAGCGCGGTAACGTTTCCGTAACGCCCCTGTCCTCCTTTGATGGAGGCACGGGGGCGTTGTTGGTTTTCCCGTATCATGGACAACGAGCCCCGCACCGGGCGGGAGCTCTTACCTATACGAATCGGGGAGGCACGCTATGACGCAGGATTTCGTTTTGTACATGAAGCCGTCGTGTCCGTTTTGCCGCAAGGTGTTGCGTTATATGGAACGGGAACACATCAGCCTTCCCATGAAAGATATTTCCGCCGAGCCGGCCGCCCGTGAGGAACTGGTGGCCATCGGGGGAAAGGGGCAGGTTCCCTGTCTCGTCATCAAGGGTAAGCCCCTTTATGAATCGGATGACATCATCGCCTATCTTTCCGATAGGCATAATTCCTGACAACCGTCGGTCGGGCGGTAAAGCTCGGATGCCCGGACTCGGCCGATAGACCCTTTCTTTGCGGACCCCTGTCACTGCGACGGGGGTCCGTTTGCGTGGTGCGCTTCTGGTACGTAGCGTGTGATAGAGTGCGTCTTCGACCGAGCCCGTCTTGTATTCGATGGGGCAGGTCATCACCGTGAAACCTATCGAAGGATCGTATCATGCACTACATTCACACCGCTGGGGATGGTAGGATAGCCGCGCAAAACCCCTTGTCCGGCCTATGCGCAAAAGCCTTGCGTATTTTTCTCGTTGCCGTTTTGGTGGTGACGCTTGCACCCATCACGAATGCGGGGTTGTCCCGTTCGGCTCAAGCTGATTACGTGCAAACCTGGCCCGTTACCTATGATGCGAATGGATGTTCGGGCGTCACGTTGCCGGAAGAGGCATGGGTACAGCCGGGAGATCAGATTACCATCTCCGATGGTACGGGTCTCACCTGTGATGCCGGCTCGTTCGTTTCATGGAAAGCCATCTGGGGACAGCATATGAGTGGCGAGGTGGAAGAAACGCTGCTGCCCGGTCAGGTTGTCACCATGCGCGATACCAGCTTGACCCTGATTGCCCAATATTCCGAGGCGACGTTGGTTAAAGATTCTTCAACGGTAGGTCAGGCTCCCATTCTCGCTTCCGACTGGTACAGCGGGGTGAGCACATACAAGGTGAACAGTATCACGTTCACGGATACCGCGCCGACTTCCTATGCTTCCACGTGGGATGCTGCGGCTGAAGGGAAGATCGAGGCATATGCTGTGGAGAACGGCAGTCTCTACGATGTGTATCTGGTCAGTCCGTCGCCCATTATGGCACCGGAGGACAGTTCTCGTCTGCTCGCTTATTTCGGGTCGCTTACCTCCTTCGATTTCAATGGGTGGTTCGATACCTCCCGTGTGACAAACATGAGCGGCTTATTCTCCAACTGCTCGGCGCTTACCTCGATTGATCTATCGTCGCTTGATACCTCCAACGTGACGGATATGTCTTTCATGTTCGATTTTTGCCGCTCTTTACCCTCGATTGATCTAGCGCCGCTTGACACTTCCTGTGTGACGAATATGTCTGGCATGTTTTCCATCTGCCTCAGTCTTCGTTCTTTGGATGTCTCGCCCCTGAATATGTCAAACGTGGCGAATATGAGCGAGATGTTCTCCAGCTGTTCGGCGCTCACCTCTCTCGACCTCTCCTCGTTCGACACCTCCAATGCGACAGACATGAGCCGGATGTTTGCCTCTGGTTCTTCGCTTACCTCTCTTGATGTGTCTTCCTTTGATACCTCCAATGCAACGAATATATCCGGCATGTTCTCCTACTGCTCGGCGCTTCCTTCTCTCGACATATCTTCGTTCGATACGTCCAATGTGACCGATATGTATGGCCTGTTCAACTCTTGTTCTTCGCTTACCTCCCTTGATGTTTCTTCACTCGATACCCCCAAGGTGGGGCGCATGCTCGATATGTTCGCCAACTGTTCTTCGCTTACCTCCCTTGATGTGTCTTCCTTCGATACTTCCAGCGCGACGGACATGGGAGGCATGTTCAAAAACTGTTCTTCGCTTATCTCTCTCGATGTTTTTTCGTCCGACATGCCCAAAGTGACGAACGTGTCCAGCATGTTTTCCGGCTGCTCATCACTTACTTCTCTCGATGTTTCGTTTTCCGATACGTCCAAGGTGACGAACATAAGCGACATGTTTTCCGGTTGCTCGTCACTCACTTCTCTCGATGTGTCTTCGTTCGATACTTCCGGCGTAACGTATACGGGTAACATGTTTTCTGGTTGTTCGTCCCTTCTCTCGCTCGATCTGTCTTCCTTCGACACCTCCCGGGTGACCAGCATGCGTAAAATGTTCGCCAATTGTTCTTCGCTGGTCAGCCTCGATCTTTCCTCGTTCACCACCGCTCAAGCGATAACGCAGTGGGGAAACGACTTGGAGGCTATGTTCTTGAATACGAATCCGGCGTGTATCGTCGGGTGTCGTGATGCCGATGAGCTCGGTAGGCTCAGTACGTCTCCCAGCAGCTCCATTCCCGCGGAAAACTTCCGTGTGGGCAAACCCGTGGTGAGTGCTCTTGCTCTGCTCGGAAGCGATGCGGTCTCTCTTGCTGCGGCATCCGCCATCCAGCCCGGTGTTGCCGAAAAGGCCTCATCACCTGTCGAAGGTGACACGGTAGGCGAGCCCGAAGTGGCCATCGATCCTGCCGGTGATACCGAAGAGCCCGCCACAACCGATGAGGGCGGTAAAGAACAAAACGGAACGGAGTCCGACAACTCACCTGCCGGTCTTGTTGCCGATATCGTCTCTCCGACCCAAGCCCATGCCGACGAGGTCACGTCCTCCGACTCCGCCGTTTCCGTCCGTGCTGCAGGCACCACCGTGGAAAAGGGCGAGATCGCAAAAGGGGATACGGTGGACTACACCTTGAGTGCTGTGTTCTCAGGCTCCGCCGGTCTGAAGTCGGAAGTGCTTACCGTGATCGACGTATTACCCCGCCATCTTTCCTATGTTGAGGGTTCGGCCAAGATCATCGTGACGGATTACCGGAGTTTCGAAACACAGTTCGTAGCCGAACCCACCTACGACAGCGCAACGCGAACCCTTTCCTTTCAGGTGACCGGTGTTCCCGTAGGCATGCATGCCGATGTCGCCTTCCAAGCATCGGTCGATGATGACGCGACATCTCTCGGTGTTGACTTGGTCGAATACGTCAACCAGGCCAGCTTGTCCGAAAAGGGCTGCGTGAGGGCTTCCAACACGGTCCGCCATTTCTCGGGTCTTCGTACCGGACAGCCCCATACGGTAACCTATGCCTATACCGGTGATGTGCCCACCACCATCGCACTTCCTTCGACCATCTCCTATTCGGCCGGTGCCGAAATTCCCCTTGCTCCCGTTGTTTCCATTCCCGGGTATACCTTCGGTGGTTGGCAGGTCAACGGGGCGGAGGTCGGCGATTCTGCGTTCATCATGCCCGACACCGATGTCACCATCACCGGTAACTGGATCAAGGACGACCCCTGCACGCTGACGTATGCGTGGACGGGGGAGAACCTGCCGAGTGATCTTCCTCAGATTCCTTCGGTGAAAATCACCAAGGGCATGACTCCTCCGCTTCCCACCTATCCCGTCGTGGGAGCTACGGTGGAAACCGCGGATGCAGCCGATCCCTTCGCGGCGTTTTATAAGGATTTCGCCTTCATGGGTTGGACGACAAGCCCGACTTCGCAGGTGAGCCGTGAGATGGCAGCCGTACGTGATGGAGAGAGCTCGACCATAGAAGGGGACACCACCATCACCGGCACATGGCAGCGCCGTGCAAGTGCCGATCCGCTTGATCCCGCCGCACCCGGCGACAGCGCTTCTTCCGAAAGTGGTTCGGACGATTCTTCGGACACCTCCGCTTCCACCCCGTCGAAGACCGCGGATGCCACCGGTATCCTCGCAGGTGTATTCGCCCTTGTTGCCCTAGCGGCAGGATCTGCGGGTGTTCTTGCCCGGAGACGCCGGAAAACGCGCGGGTAATGCGGGAGACGTCCGGGGCGCGCGTTTGAATTTCCATCTATGAACAAAATGTGGGGGAGGGAAACCTCCCCCTTGTCGTCTTCTTTTTCGACGATTATCCTTTTACAATCAAATAATTAGATAATCAAATTATTTGATAACCTAAAAATAGCGTTTCAACCGAACGGTACCCGATGATTCGGGTGTGACCTTCACCGGCGATGGGCAGCGACAGGTAAGGCGATGTTGGCCATCGTCTTTCGATCGACACCATCGCCGGAACATCGCACGGCAGTGATGATGTTCGTGGTCCGTTCTCATATTCGGGGAGAATCGTTATGTATCGTCGAGAGAAAGGACACTATGAGTTTCGCAATCGTCGTCGACTCAACCTGTGATTGGAATCCGGCAGAATATCAGGACCGTCAGGTGACCATGGTTCCCCTGAAGGTCGATATCGATGGTGACGTATTCTACGATCAGACCGAAATATCCTCAGAGGAATTCTACGATCGCATGAATGCCGCCAAGGATCTTCCTAAAACATCTCAGCCCGCTCCTTACGACTTCGTGCAGGTCTACAACGATCTTGCCGCGCAGGG
>CAJMLT010000028.1 GCA_905214325.1 uncultured bacterium | reverse complement strand
AGCATCTGCTTGAATTGCTGAGGGCTCTGCGGAAGAGCGTAGAAACGACCCGGGTTGGGACGGGAGGGAACGATGTAGTCACGTGCACCTTCAGGCGTCGAATTGGCCAAGATGGGTGTTTCGACTTCCAGAAAACCACGCTCGTTGAGGGCGGTGCGCATGGCATTGGCCACGGTGTGACGCAGACGAAGCGCCTCGAACATTTCGGGGCGGCGAAGATCGAGATAGCGCCATTTCATACGTGTCGTCTCGTCGGTTTCGATACCGTCTTCGATGGAAAACGGCGGGGTGACCGACGTGTTCAGCACCTCGACCGAACGGGCGAGAACTTCGATATCACCCGTGACCATATGGGGATTGATGCTACCCTCACCACGGGAGCGGACCGTTCCGGCTACCTTGAGAACATATTCGCGACCCAGATGTTCGGCCTTGGCGAAGTCTTCGGCACTCACGCAATCGGGATCGACCACAACCTGGGTATACCCCTCGCGATCACGCAGATCGACGAAGATCAGACCGCCATGATCGCGGTTGTGCCACGCCCAACCGGTCAGCACGACTTCACTGCCCACATCTTCTTTTCGCAGTTCGCCACAGGTATGGGAATGCATGCTGTACTTGTTGAGAAAGTTTGTCATGTGTTGCTATCTCCTCTATAGGTCTTTCTTCTCTTCGTTATCGTTATTCGTCGGCGCAGCGCTCGATGATTCCCTCTAAAGACAGGGCGTCACCCGAGGTGGATGTCGCCTGCGCGACAAGATGATGTTTGAGTTTTTCGAGCGAAAGCGGAGTTTCTTCGTGAGTGGCCATATTACGACACGTCACCTTACCCTGGTCCATCTCATCGGGACCCAAAACGAAGACGTAGTCGACATTCTGTTTGCCCGCCTGCTTGAACTGGCTTTTCAAGCTTCTCGACTGATGATCCATGTCTCCCGAAAATCCCGCATCACGCAGGAAGCGGAGAAGCGAGAAACCGCCCGCACGTACCGAATCGTCGACACATGCGACGGAGAAATTCGGGTGATGGGCATCGGCGAGCTCAAAACCCTGTGCCTGCAACGCGATAAGGCAGCGTTCGTAGCCGAGGGCGAAACCGAAGCCCGGCGTGGGAGCGCCACCTATTTCCTCCATCAGCTTGTCGTAGCGTCCACCGCCGCCGATGGCATTCTGGGAACCCATGCCGTCAACGACCTGCACTTCGAAAACGGTGCGGGTATAGTAATCCAGCCCACGCACCAACGTATGATCTTCCTCATAGGTAAGACCCGCATCGTCAAGGTAGGATTTCACTTGGGCATAGTGGGCTTTGCAGTCGTCACAAAGCGCATCGGTGATACGGGGAGCATCCTCCATCACCCGTGCACAGGATTCCCGCTTGCAGTCGAAAGCACGCAGGGGATTGGTTTCAGCGCGATGATTACACTCGTCGCATAACTCCCCACTATGCTCGATCAGAAAATCACGGACGGAATCACGATAGGCCGGGCGACAGGATTCGCACCCCATCGAATTGACCAAAAGACGCAGATTGTCGCGACGGATACCCAAGGCTTCGTAAAAACGCATCAACATGATGATAGCTTCGGCATCGATGGAGGGGCTTTGTGCACCCAGGCATTCGATACCTATCTGGTTGAACTGACGTTGACGCCCTTTCTGAGGACGCTCGGCACGGAACATGGGACCGGCATACATCAATTTGACCGGAGCTCCCCCCGGCGTCACCAGATTATGCTGCACGATGGCACGCACCACCGAAGCCGTTCCTTCGGGACGCAAGCTCAAACGGCTTTTATTCTTGATGGTGCCGCCATCGAGAAGCTTGTTCATATTCTCGCCGGATATGGCGACGAACATCTCCTTCGACACGACATCGGTCGCCTCGCCGATACCGCGCACGAACAGTTCCGTCTGCTCGAACATCGGCGTTTCGATGGGCAGATAGCCATAACGGCCGAATATATCAGCCGCCGTATTTCGAAAATCCCGCCAGAAACATGCTTCGGCAGGAAGAAGATCTTTCGTTCCCTCAGGAGCTTGAAGTGCCATTCTTAATCGTCTCGCCTTATCTTTCGTTCCCACCGATGCGGGCAACGATGAGATCGCCCATATCGACGGTGCCTACGATCTTGTCCTTCGGGGTATCGGCGTTGGCCAGATCCCCGGTACGCCATCCCTCATTCAAAACCTCTTCGACCGCAGCGGCTATATCGTCGGCGGCGGAAACCATATCGAAGCTGTAGCGCAGCATCATTTCGACGGAGAGAATCTGCGCGAGAGGATTGGCGATTCCCTGTCCCGCGATATCGGGGGCGCTGCCGTGGCTGGGCTCATAGAGAGCCGTACCATCCCCTAAGGAAGCGGAAGCCAACATACCGAGAGAACCGGTAAGCATGGAAGCTTCATCGGAAAGGATGTCACCGAACATGTTTTCCGTCACCACGACATCGAACTGAGTCGGTGCGTTGACGAGCTGCATGGCGGCATTATCGACCAGCATGTCGACGAGTTCGACATCGGGATACTCGGCGGCGATACGATGGGTGATCTCACGCCACATACGACTGGATTCGAGCACGTTCGCCTTGTCCACGGAGTGAACCTTCGAACGGCGCTTACGGGCCGTTTCGAACGCATGACGGACGATACGTTCCACTTCGTATTCGGCATACATGAGCGTATCGAAAGCGCGCTGTCCGGAGCCACCGTCGATACCACAGCCTTCCACATCGTATTCGCGATTGCGTTCGCCGAAGTAAAGACCACCCGTGAGTTCACGCACGATTACGCAATCAACACCATCGATCACTTCGGGCTTGAGGGTGGAAGCGTCGGCAAGAGCCTTGAATATCTTGACCGGACGCAGGTTCGCATAGAGACCAAGCGCTTTACGTATACCGAGAAGTCCCTGTTCGGGACGGGGTTTATTGGGATCGGTGGTATCCCACTTGGGGCCGCCGACGGCGGCAAGCAGAACAGCATCGGATTCATTGGCCACGGCAAGTGTGGCGTCGGGAAGCGCGGTACCCGTCTGGTCGATGGCGATACCACCGAGAAGTGCTTCGGTGTATTCGAATACAGTGTCATATTTGGCACCCACGGCGTCGAGAACCTTGACGCCTTCGGCCATGATCTCGGGGCCGATACCATCTCCGGGAAGAAGGCAGATCTTATACATTTGAGACATATCCTTATCGCTCTCCTTAGCTCAAGCCCAATACCGAACGCGTACGACTCAACAGGCCACCCTGCTCGATGATATCGGCGATGAAGGGCGGGAAGGGTTGAGCGGTAAACGTCTGGCCGGTGGTTTCGTCGACGATCTGACCGCTGTCGGTGTCGACCGCCACGATGTCGCCGTCTTTGATGGCGTCCACCGCTTCGGGGCATTCCAGAATGGCGAGACCCGTGTTGATGGAATTGCGATAGAAGATGCGGGCGAAACTTTTCGCGATGACCACATCGACACCGGCCGCCTTGATGGCGATGGGTGCATGCTCACGCGAAGATCCACAACCGAAGTTTTCTTCCGCGACGATGATGTCACCTTGAGACACCTTGTCGACAAACGAAGTATCCAGATCCTCGAGACAGTGCTTTGCGAGTTCGACCGGATCGGAGGTGTTGAGATAACGGGCGGGAATGATGACGTCGGTATCGACATCACGACCGTAACGATGAACGTTTCCTTTGAATTGCATAGTGCTTACTCCTCATCCAAATCTTCCGGCAAACCGATATGACCTAAAACAGCACTTGCCGCCGCAACGGCAGGCGAAGAAAGATAAACCTCGCTCGTCGGGTCGCCCATGCGGCCGACGAAATTGCGATTGGTCGTGGCGATGGCACGTTCGCCTGCCGCGAGAATACCCATATACCCACCGAGGCACGGACCGCATGTGGGGGTGGACACGGCGCAGTTGGCATCCAGGAAGATATCGGTCAGGCCCTCTTCGATGCACTGACGGTAGACCTTCTGCGTTGCGGGGATGATGATGCAACGCACATCGGGATGAACGACGCGGCCCTTGAATACTTCGGCGGCCTGACGCATATCCTCGATACGACCGTTGGTGCAGGAGCCGATGATGGACTGATCGATTTTGACATCGCGCGCCTCGGAAACGGGACGCGTGTTGGAGGGCAGATGCGGAAAAGCGACCGTGGGAACGATATCCGCCGCATCGATGTTGTAGACCTTGGCATACTGCGCATCCGGATCGGAGTGATATTCGACATAGGGACGTTCCGTACGACCATCGAGATAGGCACGGGTGATATCGTCGACTTCCATCAAGCCGGCTTTGCCGCCCGCTTCGATGGCCATATTGGAGATGGACAGACGCTCTTCCATGGAAAGGTTTTCGATAACGCTACCGGTGAACTCCATGGCGGCGTACAGTGCGCCGTCGACACCGATCATACCGATGATGTGCAAGATGATATCCTTGCCCGTGACACCGGGATTCAGCTGTCCTTCGATGTTGAACAGAATGGACTCGGGAACCTTGAACCAGGCTTTGCCCGTCGCATAACCGATAGCCGCATCGGTGGAACCGACACCCGTGGCGAAAGCGCCGAGCGCACCATAGGTGCAGGTATGAGAATCGGAACCGATGATCAGATCACCCGCACCGACAACGCCCTGTTCGGGCAGAAGCGCATGCTCGACACCCATGCAACCGACTTCGTAATAGTGCGTGATGCCCTGTTCGCGGGCGAAATCACGGACGATTTTAGCTTGCTCGGCGCTTTTGATGTCCTTATTGGGAACGTAATGGTCCGGCACCAGAGCGATTTTTTTCGGATCGAAAACCTTATCGACACCCACCTTATTGAATTCCTTGATAGCGATAGGTGCGGTGACATCGTTCGACAGAACCAGGTCAAGGTCACACTCGATTAGCTGACCGGGAACCACTTCATCCAAACCCGCATGAGCGGCAAGGATTTTTTCAGCCATTGTCATTGAACGTGCCATTTTCTCTCCTTCTTATCCTATTCGGTGTGAAACCCGCTTATTATACCACCGGAACCACGACAGATTGACCCTCTCGGGAATCATGCACACGGTTTCCCCCCTTTACGGAAAGGTTTCATCGGCATGCGGGATATTCTCAAGGTTTTTTAAGGGGCCACGAAAGCGGTTGATCGAAGGAATCCCGCTTCCAAAACAGCCACATGGCCAGAAGGAGAATGGGAATGGCCACCTTGATGGTGTCGTAGAAGACCAATTCGAAACCGGCGATGAGGGTAAGCAGCGCCATAGCAACGCCCCACGCCAAGCGCAGACGGAAAATAAGCGCAACGCCGACAACGAGCAACACGATACCGGTGAATATCAACGAAGGACCCGCCAGCATATTGCCTATATCGACCCATTGGGTCAGCAGGCTGTAGGAGGCGAACAGATTGGGAATCAAAGCCATGCAGAGGTTCAGCACTGCGACGATGATGACCAGGGTACCGGCAATCCAGCCGATGTCACGCGATTTCGCTTCGAGAGACGTGTCTTTCTTCGCCGTGAAGAAGCCCGACTGCGACAACAGCACCGCACCGATACAGAAGGGAATCCAGAACATGATGCCGCGGTAGACCAAGGCGATGGCCGTGGCGACGGACAGGGAGCAACCGCTCCCCGTCAGGACGGCGGCGATAGCGGCTTCGACCACACCCACGCCCTGAGGCGTCGGGCTCAGAATGACCGAAATCGCCGCCAAGGCGAATGCCGCGATCAAGGGGCCGATCTGCTCGAAACCGAACGCATACCCGATGGCGATGAGACAGATCATGTTGAGAATGGCCGATGCGGCAGCGTAGACGATGGTGACGATAGCCCCGCGGGGGTTCCCGGCCAGCACCCGTGCCGAACGGACGAACGAATCCGCGATGCCCTTACCCCAGCCCTCGCGGAGATCGCGCTTGAGCAGGGAGAACAGTTTGCGCACAACCACTTCGACCTTTTCGAAGACACGGAAAAGCCATTCGGGCTTGAAATACCCCAGGAAGAAAAAGCTCGCCAAGACGATCAACGTCCCCGCGAGCAGCAATCCTCCTATCAAGAACACCACATTCATGATGCCGGTGATCATCATGGTGACGAACCCGATGACCGAGATAACGAACACGGCGGCGAAGTAGGCGATCTGGGATAGGACCGCACCGCTTGTCGCCGTACCGATGTCGGCACCACGACGACGTGCATCGTCGATGATGAAAGCCACACCGGTAGCACCGGAGAACAGGCAGAACGTGTTGATAAACACCAGACTGAAGATGAGTACGATATTGTGCCAGAGACCCGTTCTGTATCCCACCGCATCGAAGGCGGCATCGTAGGACATGGCCTGCACGATATGGCGCGCGATCATGATGATGACGGCGATCACGATGGGAATGAGAGCTCCGGCCTGTACGGTGTCGATGAAGCTCAGCAGGTAGTCCATGTTGGCGACGATGAAGAACGTGGCCACGATGGCGATGAAGATGAGAACCGCTTTTTTCATGACACCTTCTTCCGCCCCCATCGATTCCTGCAAACAGACCGATTTTACCTTATCATATCCCCATTACGAAATTGGAAGTGCCTCGTTCCATAGCATCTTCGCTGATCGAGGGAGAAATCGACGAAAAGGATTCATCATGAGCATCCTCCATCTCGCCCGTGCGACACGTAGTTTCCGTCGCTTCAACGAACGGTTCATCATCGGCGAAGACCTGTTGACCCAATGGGTCGACTGCGCTCGTCAGACAGCCAGTGCGAAAAATCTCCAACCTTTGAAATATCACCTCGTCACCGAAGCCGATGAACGGGAAAAGGTATTCGAAACCTGCAAATGGGCCGGATATCTCAACGATTGGGACGGACCGGAAGCCGGTCAGCGCCCCACCGCCTACATCATCATGGCAAACGACACGACCCTCGGCAAAACCGAGGCGGCTCACTTCGATGCGGGTATTGCGGCACAGACCATCATGCTGGCTGCGACGGAAGAGGGTTTCGGCGGCTGCATCATCATGACCTTCGCAAAGAAAACCCTCAAGGAAAATCTCTCCATCCCCGATCATCTCGATCCTGTTTTCGTTTTGGCGCTCGGGCGCAGCGTCGAAGATGTCCGCATGGTCGATATGGAAAACGGTGACTACAAGTATTATCGCGACGAAGCGGGAGTCCATTTCGTTCCCAAGAGAACCTTGGAAGAAATACTGTTCTAGGAACCGATCGGGGATCGATCACCTCCGATCCCCGATCGAAAAACAAGACGGGGAACCACCGTTTCCGAAAGAATGCACGATAGACGATCGAGAGCGCGGATCTTTTGTTTAATTCGCGCATTTATCGTGCAGAATGAAAGGGAAATTCTCTATCTTGACGCGGAAAAACCCTTCTCCCGTATAGTGTGACCCATGAAGAAATCAGAAGCACTCGAAATATTGGGCCTCGAAAACGGTGCCGGAGACGACGACATCAAGAAAGCCCACCGCGCATTGATCATCGCCAACCATCCCGATAAATTCGGGCAGGATGAAGATGCCCGCCGAAAAGCGGAAGAGAAAACGAAACTCATCAACGAAGCGCGCGATGTCCTGCTCTCCCGTAAATGGGATCCCGAATACGCAACGACGGGAACGCCTTACGGGGCGCCCTTCACCTACAACCCCTATACCTCGCGTCCCTCTCAACCGGGATCGACGCAGGGGCAGAATCCTTTCGACGGATGGCCTTTCCCCGAAGGCACCTTCGTCTGGACCACATGGGATGCAACGGGAAAGAAAACAACCTACACCAACACCCCCGGTGGGCAGGGTCAGCAAGACCCCTTCACCGCGGCGAATCCCTTCGGATTCAACCCTTTCGCCACCACCCCACTCACCCCGCAGGAGAGGCTTACCAAAGCGAAGAAGGCCCTACGCGACGAACTGAGTGTTATCGGAGTCAAGACCGTCATCTTGATACTCTGCCTCATCTTCAGGGCGCCGGCATTGGGACTCTACCTCTATACCATCGGCTCCATCGGCCAGGGAATCTACAAGCGCTTGAGTTTCCTGAGCATCATATTCGTCGTTCCGCTGGCCATG
Source organism: uncultured bacterium (assembly GCA_905214325.1). Lineage (GTDB taxonomy): Bacteria > Actinomycetota > Coriobacteriia > Coriobacteriales > Eggerthellaceae > Anaerotardibacter. The sequence continues at coordinate 11,114 of CAJMLT010000028.1, read as the reverse complement.
CTCGCGCTGATATTCGCCCCGGGGGCCGACACCACCATGGGGATATTCGGTGTGGGTCTGTTCGCCATTTCGATAGGGTTCGACATTGCGAATATACGCCAGCATATCATCACCATCAACAAGCTGAAGAAGCTCGCCGATCAGTAGCGCTGCGTTCGGGAAACCCTCTCCCCTCTTGTTCCGCAGTCTTTGCTTCGCCGCGATCGAAAAAAATCGGCACCCGTTATGGGTGCCGATCGTTTTCGAACGGGAATCCGCAGACGAACTAGTGGCGGAAATGACGATGACCGGTGAACACCATGGCGATACCCTGCTCATTCGCCGCATCGATCACCTCTTGATCGCGAATCGATCCGCCCGGCTGGATGATAGCCGTGACGCCGGCCTCAGCCAAAACATCCAATCCATCACGGAAGGGGAAGAACGCATCGCTTGCGGCAACGGCACCCTTGGCCTTTTCCCCAGCCTGCTCGGAGGCGATACGGGCGGAATTGACGCGATTGGGCTGACCACCGCCTGCCCCCAAGGTCACTTCGTCCTTCGCGATGAGGATCGCGTTGGATTTCACCGACTTGCACACCTTCCATGCGAAAAGAAGATCGGCCATTTCCTCTTCGGTCGGCTTACGTGTGGTAGCCACCGTGAAGGTAGCCGGGTCTTCGGCGACCGCATCGCTTTCCTGACAGAGCAAACCGCCTTCGACGGCGCGGTACTCCAAAGCCCTACCGGCAGGGTTGACACCACCGGTCGCCAAAAGGCGGGCATTGGGTTTGGCGGTATACATATCCAAAGCATCCAAAGCGAATTCGGGAGCGATTATAGCTTCGACGAACTGCTTGTTCTCAAAAATCTTTTCAACCACATCACCATTGACGGGACGGTTGAAGGCGATGACACCGCCGTAAGCGGAAACCGGATCGGCTGCATGAGCCGCCAGATAGGCATCGACCACGTCATCGCGCGTGGCGACACCGCAGGGAGTCAGGTGCTTGACGATAACGCAAGCAGGCGTCGTGAATTCACGGACGGCAGCCCAAGCGGCGTCGATATCGAGATAGTTGTTATAGGAGAGTTCCTTGCCCTGCTTCTGTTCGGCACAAGCAAGAGAATACTCTGCGTTGGGATAGCCATCGACCGTATAGAAGGCAGCCGCCTGATGGGGATTCTCACCGTAACGGAGATCCTGCTTCTTGGTCAGGCCCAGGGATTTTTCGGCGGGGAATTGCCCTGCCTCCGAGTTCACCTGTGCGTCCAACCATGTGGCGATAGCGCCATCATAGGCGTTGGTTGTCCGGAAAACTTCAAGAGCCAACTGCGCGCGCGTGTCGTAGGAAAGCGAGCCTCCTCTATCACGCATTTCAGCCAAGATATCATCGTAGGAAGCCGGATCGGTGACCACGGCGACACTGGCGAAATTCTTCGCGGCGGAGCGGAGCATGGAAGGACCACCGATGTCGATGTTTTCGATACAGGTCGCAAAATCAGCACCCGTCTCAACCGTTTTCTCGAAGGCATAGAGGTTGACGACCACCATGTCGATCATTTCGATGCCGTGCTCGGCGGCTTCGGCCATGTGCTGTTCGTCATCGCGTTTGGCGAGCAGACCGCCATGCACCCGCGGATGAAGCGTCTTGACACGACCATCCATCATTTCGGGGTATTCGGTGACTTCTTCGATCGGGGTGACGGGAATGCCGGCTTCCCGAATGGCTCGAGCCGTACCTCCCGTGGAGATCAGTTCGGCACCGAACTCTTGGGTAAGTGCCTTGGCGAAATCAACAATACCTGTTTTGTCGGTTACCGATAGAAGTACTCTTTTTACCACAGGATCAGTCATCGAATAGCTCCCTTCAAACAAGACTATCGTCTCAGTATAGCGACCCGAAGCCCCCGAAGGGTAGGGTTATTCCAAACGCTATTGAAATTCCCGTCATGCGCACGTTCGGGAAACGGTCGAACCGTATTCCCCACCAGATCACAGACGACGAATGCCCCGAAAAAATGCGGAACGAAGGCAATGATCCTTACACCGAGAAAACGGCCATCGGGTAATCGGAAACAAACGTGGAGAAATGAGGGCCTATTCGGGAAGAATGACGACCTTACGCTGCGGAGTCACCTTCACACGACCTGCCGCGATGAGGGCCAGCACGTCGGGATAGAGCTGATGTTCGACTTCATGGATACGCATCTCAAGCGTCTCGAGTGTGTCGTCCTCGCGAATCTCGACGGCGCGCTGCGCGATGATGGGGCCCTTATCGTAGTGCTCGTTGGCGAAGTGAACCGTAACCCCCGTCACTTTGGCGCCGAAATCGAATGCATCTTCTATGGCATGGGCACCCTTGAAAGAAGGAAGGAGAGCCGGATGCAGATTGATCACCCTATCGGGGAATACATCCAGCACTTCCGGAGTGACCATACGCATATAACCGGCCATGACGACATACTGCGCCCCGGCATGGGTGAGCTCGGTTGCTATCACCTCGTTGGCGATGGCAGGATCAAGATAGATATCACGATTGAGAGACACCGTGGGGATACCCGCCTCCTGCGCACGAACGAGCCCGTAGGCATCGGGGCGCGATGAGATGACGGTAACTATTTCAGCATCGAGCGTTCCCGCGAGAATGCGATCGATGATGGCCTGAAGATTGGTTCCGCTACCACTGAGAAGAACACCGATCTTGAGACTTCCCCCCGCGGTTTTATTCTCGGAGTACGCCATATCCCACTACGTCCTATTCTCCATCGGGGTCGGATTGCGCGAAGTCGACGAAAAGGTTTTCCGGATCGACATAGCGCACTTCACCGGTACCTGCAACACTGCGTCCGACGACGAAAGGCGTTTCACCCTCTTCTTCGAGAATACGCATAACCCCATCGACCTTATCGGGAGAGACGATCAACACCATACCGAGCCCCATATTGAAGGTCTTGAGAGCCTCGACTTCGTCGAGACGGGCAGCACGACACACCCAAGGAATGATGGGAGGCATGGTCCAGGTTCCCACATGGACTTCCGCATCCAGGTAATCGGGCAGAGCGCGATTGAGGTTTTCCGTGATACCGCCACCGGTGATATGAGCCAAGCAACGAATGGCACCGGGCATCTGACGAATGACCGAACGGACCGCCTTCACGTAGATGCGCGTCGGCGTGAGCAGGGCATCGAGAACACTTTGACCGTTCAGTTCGTCTTTCGGTAAGCGCAGTTCATAGAGCGTCTTGTTCTCCACGGCAACCTTTCGCGCAAGCGAAAAACCGTTCGAGTGTATACCCGAAGAAGCAAGCCCGATCAAAACATCGCCCTCCTGAGCACGGGCGGGATCGAGCATTTCGGGACGATCGACCACACCGACACAGAAACCGGAGAGATCATATTCGTGAGGATCCATAACGCCGGGGTGTTCGGCCATTTCGCCACCAACGAGCGCACAGCCGCTCATCACGCAACCATCGGCGATACCCGAAACGATTTCAGCTACCGCTTCACTTTTCAACTTGCCGACGGCGATGTAGTCGAGGAAGAACAGTGGTTCGGCACCCGTGGCCAAAATATCGTTGACGCACATGGCAACGAGGTCGATGCCCACCGTATCGTGCTTGTCGGCCAATTTTGCCAGCTGAATCTTGGTACCCACCCCATCGGTACCGGATACCAAAAGCGGATCGACCATCTGTTTGGCTACCTTCAGAGAGAAAAGGCCGCCGAAACCACCGATATCACCACGCACCTCATCGCGGTAGGTTCGATGAACCGCATCTTTGATGGCGTCGACCGCACGGGCGCCCTCAGCGGTATCCACACCGGCTTGCGCGTAGGTGGTTGCAGCACCCTGCGAAGTCCAGCTGGGCCATTTGGTGTCCGTATCGGTATCGGAAGCGTTGACGGTAATGCGCTCTGACATGTTCACTCCTGCTGTATCTTTTTAGTTACATCGGTTTTCCGGAAGAAAACTCTTCGCTTTCATAGTATCAGGAATCGCCACGGGATAGTTCCCCGTAAAGCAGGCGTCACAGAATCCTTCGTGCTCGCAACGAACCGCGGCATGCAGACCTTCGACGGAAATGAAGGCCACGGAGTCCGCACCGATGAAATCACTTATCTCATCGGTATTCATATTGGCGGCGATGAGCTGGTCTTGCGTGTCGGTGTCGATACCGTAGAAACAAGGCCACCGCACCTCCGGCGAGACGATGCGCAGATGCACTTCCTTCGCGCCGGCATCGCGCAACATGTCGACCAACTTCTTAGAAGTGTTACCCCGCACGATAGAATCGTCGATGACGACCAGCCGCTTTCCCGCGATAATGGAAGGAAGAGGGTTGAGTTTGATACGGATACCCATCTGACGCATCTCGTCGGTGGGTTCGATGAAGGTGCGGCCGACGTAGCGATTCTTGATGATGCCGTCGCTATAGGGAATACCACTTTGAAGCGAATACCCCATAGCCGAGGGTAAGCCCGAATCGGGAACGCCCAAAACCAAGTCGGCATCGACGGGAGCCTCTTGGGCCAGAATGCGCCCCATTTCACGGCGCGCGCCGTAGACGCTCTGCCCATCCATCACCGAATCGGGGCGGGCGAAATATACGTATTCGAACAGACAACTCGCCCGTCGACATGCGGGAACCCCCCGCTCGGAGGTCATACCCTCCTCGTTGAAACGCACGATCTCCCCGGGTGCGACCTCACGCAGGAATTCGGCACCCACGATATCGAGACCGCATGTTTCGGAGGAAACGACCCAGCCACGTTCGCCGGGCAGCTTACCGATGACAAGCGGACGGATGCCGTTGGGATCGCGGAAAGCATAGAGGGCATCGGGGCTTGCGAGAACCATGGCGTAGGCACCTTCGATCTTGCTCATTGCCCGACGTATGCCATCACGCAGGGAATGGGTTGAACTGGTGACCTCGCCTATTATCTTGGCTGCCGCCTCGGAATCCGTACCGGCACGCAGGGAAACCCCTTCGTCGACCAGATGGGCGCGCAAAGTGTTGGTGTTGACGAGCGTTCCGTTGTGGGCAAGCGCTATCAGCACTTCGTCGATAGCGGAAATATGGGGCTGGGCGGCCTCCCAAGACTCAACGCCCCCGCTGGTCGAATAGCGTACATGTCCTATGGCCACATATCCCTTCAGGGCCGAAAGGGATGTTTCATTGAATACCTGGGTGACCAAGCCCAGATCCTTCGAAGCCATGATGGTTTCACCGTCGCCAACCGCTATGCCGGCGGATTCCTGTCCACGGTGCTGGAGGGCCTGCAGGCCGAAACAGGTCATGCGGGCAACGTCTTCTCCTTGAGCATACACGCCGAATACCCCACATTCCTCTTCGAGTCTATCGGGGCGTTCTCCGGGAAATACCGACGTGCTCATGCTGCCTCCTTGTATTGCTGCGAAAGTATCCTGGCTTCATCTCCGGTCACATTCGTCGATCCCTTATCCATTTTGGAAAGATAGGTATCACCCGCAACGGTGGTTTCCACGACGGCGGCGAAGACCACCGCACGACCATCGTTTTGAGAATACTCGCATGTCGAGAGAAGGAACGACTGTTTAACGTCAGCGGCGGTGAAAACCTCCCCTTCTTGAGAAACAACACTGCGATCGAGCTTGTCCTGAATGTAATTGACGTAATCCACCTGCGTGAGGAATTTCGTCTGAACAAGGGGATCGGAACCGGTGGTTTTGACGTAGGCGAACGTTTTCAATCGGTAATTACCCGCGGGGGTAAGCACGTATATCGTACGGTTTTCGTTGAACTTCTGATTGTCCGACCAATCGGATACCGAAGCGAACATGGAACCATCGTTCATATGATGTCCGTAGAGCGCGTTGTTCTGATCGGCGAACGTGGGGTCATTCGAAGCATCGAGGAAGATGGTGCCCGCCGAAGCAAGCCAGCCTGTCGAAGTATCGAAAGCCTTATGGAGGTATTCCTCGTTATCGTCACCTTGGACGATAGGGTAGTTGATCGGGGTGTCGGGTACGTAGATCCACGCGACAACATCGGGGTTGATCGCGCGGAGCGCATCCCAGTCGACCGTCAGATCGGATAGGGCCACCGTATCAAGATCGGCGTATTGTTCCAGATCGGAATAGGCCCGCTGTTGTGCCCAATACTGATAGATGATGGCGCCGAGGCCGATCAGAGCGGCAAGAAACACGATAAGGGCTACAACGAAAAGCGCACGCCAGCGCTTCTCCTTCTTCTTGGGGGCGGTGGGAAACGACTGTGTCGACTGTCCCGCCTGGGCCATACCGGCAACACCGTTAGTCATGCGGGCGGAATCACCCCCACGAAATGGAACCTCTTCAGTGGAATGGATGCGTCGATCGGAGATGGCGGGATCGGCGTGTTCTTCTTCGATACGGGCATGGGCACCACGCACGGTTTCTGATTTCTTACCAAAAGGAGGCATCGATAAGACCCTTCGTTCGTAGACGATCGACCCCCGAAGCAACTTCGCGAAACGGCCTTCGGGATTTCGGTTTCGGAAACCCTATAGTAGCAAAAGATCACCGAACGACACCGCAGTTCAAAGGCGGATATCAGAATTCTTTCAGACGTTCTTCCAATCTTTCATTGATAATCCGCAAAGCCTTCACACGGGCATAGTATTTGTTGTCGCTTTCGAGAAGCGTCCAGGGTGCGGCAACCGTCGAAGTGAGGCGGAACATATCTTCGATGGCCGCATAATACTCGGGGTATTTATCCCTGTTACGCCAATCCTCGGCAGTGATCTTCCAGCGTTTCCGCACGTTATCCTCACGTGCTTGGAAACGAGTCAGCTGTTCTTCGGGAGAAACATCCACCCAGAACTTCAGCAGAATAGCCCCCCAGTCGACCAAATCCCGCTCGAATTCATTGATCTCGTCGTAGGCGCGTGCCCATTGCAGGGGTCCGGCGAATCCCTCGACCCGCTCGACAAGAACACGCCCATACCAACTGCGATCATAGATACCCACGTGTCCCGCTTTAGGTAAACGGGTCCAATAGCGCCAGAGGTGAGGATGAGCCAATTCGAGCTTGGTGGGTGCCGGTGAGGGAAAGATGGTGTAGGCGCGGGCATCGAGTGCTTGCGCCACCCGCTTGATAGCGCCGCCCTTACCCGCTGCGTCCCATCCCTCGAACATGATAACCATGGGAATGCGGTTGATATACATCTGCAATTCCTGACGGCGCAAACGTTCCTGCTCCGCCTTGAGCTGCTTTTTGTAGTCGGCCTTATCCAAGACGAGACCATGATCGACCGCTTCCAGACGGGGGTAGTCGGGATCGATGGCGAAGCGCGAGGAGCGGGGAGCGAGCAGAGATGCCCGACGGGCGCGCACGACGGAAGTCTCACGGCAACGCGCGTTTTCCTCGGGCGTGCGCGTACGTTCATCCCCTTCCTCTTCCCTAGCGGGAGCAGCGGAATTGGCCTGTGCCTTTTCGGCGGCTACCTGGGCAAAGGCGTCCTTACCCTTACGCACTTCCCTGCTCAAGACGTTGACCAGAGTCTGAGCAACCTGAAGGTTCACTCGACGACGATCCTCGGCGTTGAGCAACACCCACTCCGACGAGCCGAAATGCGATTCACTCAACAGGCGATCGTATATCTTGTAGGTCTGCTTGTAGAGGTCGAGCTGTTTCATGTCCTTTTCGGAAACGCGCCAACGCGTGGCGGGATCCTCATAGAGCTTCGTCAGACGTTCGCGCTGCGTGTCCTCGGATATGTGCAGGAAGAATTTGACGACCAAATACCCATCTGCAACGAGTTGACTCTCGAAGCTTTCGATGGAATCGATAGCGCGGGCGAAATCGTTGCGGGCAAGCGTTGCCTCCTTCTTCTTCACCTTCTTCGCCGAAAGCCGGTTGATCAGGTGTTGCGCGATCGTCGAATACCAACCGCGATCGTAGAACGTCATACCCCCACGACAACCCAACGCCTTCCAAAACTGCTGCATGGAGGGGAAATATCCCGTTGCTCCAAACGTTTCATCGCGAACCAGAGATGCCTCTTCCTCATCGAAATCCTCCGTCACGTAGACCGAGGTATCACGCGCATCGAGATAATAGAGGATGTCCGAGATACGGCTCCCCTTGCCGGCGCCTTTCCACCCTTCGAAAAGGACCACCATGCCCACGCCGTTTTTCTTCGCTTCCTGCTGAAGCGATATCAAACGGGTCATCAGGGTATCGAAACGGGCCTTGTAGAGTTCCTTGCTTATCTTCGGCGCTGACAGATCTATCGATTCGAGCACGGCTTCCCCCTCGCTCTCGCCCATCCGCAACGCAAAGACATCATGCAAACGCCGCGGGGCACATGTTAAAAAGTGTATATTTTCAAATGCTACTCTACTTATCGATCCACGGGTATAGTTAAATAAGAGGAATCCCCACAACGCACAGGGGAAACGACATCATCGATACACGGATAGGAACACCCGCTCATGGCCCGCTACGGAATAATCGACCTCGGATCCAACACCATTCGTCTCTGCATCTACGAAGTCGATTCCCCCTCCAAAACCACACTCCAGAAAAAGGACGTGCACACCCTTCTCAACTACAAGATCATGGCGGGATTGGCCGCATACGTCAAAGACGGAGCCATGACGAAGAAGGGAATCAAGCGGGCCATCAATACCATCAACGCCCATCTCCGGCGCGCCTCCCATTTCAGCTGCGAGAGGATAGATATCTTCGCCACAGCCGTTTTGAGGAACTGTTCGAACTCGACTGAAGCCACCGCCGCCATCGAAGAAGGCTGCAGTGCAACCATCACCATCTTGTCCAACTGGGACGAAGCCCATCTCGGATTCATAGGAGCCTCTCTCGAGAAGCCCTTGGAAAACGGCACCCTCATCGATATCGGTGGCGGATCGACCGAATTGACCCGCATTGCACAAAAGGGGGACTCCGATAATATCAGCATCCCCCAGGGCTCTCTTTCCTCCTTCGCCCTGCATGTCGAAGGACTTCTGCCCACGGAGCAGGAGATGGATGCCATCGCCCGAACATTCCGAACCCACCTCGCGAACACAACACGAGCTTCCTACGAAACCACCGATCTTTTCGGCATAGGCGGCGCCATCCGATCGGCGGCGAAGGTCTACGGCGATGTATTCAACGACGGCGCTCGTGATTCCATCCTATTACCCCAACACATCGACGCCATCCTCACCTCCTATCGCCGGGATCCTCAGGTATTCGCCCACCGTGCTTTGAAAACCATCCCCGATCGAATCCACACCTTCATTCCGGGATGCATCATCATCGACGAGCTGTTTACCCTTTGCCGGGCCGAGCGCCTTGCCATCCACAAATGCGGCATCCGCGAAGGATACCTGATCGATCGGGTATTGAAACATCGGGGGAACTGAGTAGAAGCCATCTTTCCCTGTCGAATACCTACGAAAACGTATAAAATCGATGTGAGGAGCGAAACCCCACGGGTTTCGAACAAGAACAAACGAGGGGACACGAAACGACTATGGACGCTAAGAAGGAATCGATGCCGATCGCATCATCGGATACCACGGCCGTCACCGAAGAGGGCACAGCGGAGAAGAAGCACAAGGAAAAGTCTTCCAAACATACTTCTTCCCACAAACAACCCCTCCCCTATATGCAGAACAGAGAGCTCTCCTGGCTCAACTTCAACAAACGCGTTCTCGATCAGGGCGAAGACCCCAACGTACCCCTTCTCGAGCGCCTCACCTTCACCTCCATCTTCTCAAGCAACCTGCAGGAATTCTTCATGGTCCGCGTGGGAAGCCTGACCGACCTGTCCCTGGTGAAAAAGGAGCTGCGCGACAACAAGACGCTCATGACCCCGGCCGAACAGCTTCTGGCCATCTACGACCGCTGTCATCAGCTCTACCCCGAATACGAACGTATCTTCACCCGCATCAAAGGCCAACTCGCCGAACACGGCATCCACCAACTGCAGCTCGAAGAACTCAACGAGGAGCAGCGCATCTACCTGCGCACCTACCTCGGTGACAAGGTGCTCCCCTTCCTGTCGCCGCAGATCATCAACGCACGCCACCCCTTCCCCCATCTGGAAAACGGTGCCCTCTACGTTCTTCTGCGTCTCGATGAGGAACTACCCCCCGCCGAAAAAGGCGGCATCGAAGAAGGCAAGGGCAAAAAGAAGGCGAAAAACGTCGGTGCCGACGACGCGACGTTCGGGCTGATTCCCCTCCCCCGTCAGGCACAGCGTGTGATCACCTTGCCGGGTAAGGGCACTCAGTTCATCCTGCTTGAAAACGCACTCAAAATCTTGGTGGACGAAGTGTTTTCCATGTACGTGACCAAACGGGCAAGCGTGATATGCGTCACCCGCAACGCCGACATCGACGCGAACGACGGTGTCGACGAAATAGATTACGACTATCGCGAACACATGAAGCGTATTCTGAAAAAGCGGGCCCGCTTGACGCCGGTACGCCTCGAAACGGATTCACCGCTTTCGGCGACAACGGAAAAATTCCTGCTCAAACGCCTCAACCTCGAGCCGCATCAGGTGTTCGTCACCAAGGTTCCTCTCGATATGGGATATGCGTGGGGATTGCCGAGCATGATCGACGAAGGTTTGTCGCGCGAGTTGACCAGCCCACCCTTCACGCCGCAATGGCCCGCCTGTCTCGACCGGAACCGTTCCATCATCGAACAGGTCTGCGAAGGCGACAAACTGCTGTCCTACCCCTATGAGAGCATGGACCCTTTCATCGCCATGCTGCGCGAAGCGGCCAATGATCCTTCGGTGCTTTCCATCAAGATCACCCTGTATCGTCTTGCCAGCCAGTCGCATCTCGCCGAAGCGCTCCTCGCCGCCGCTGAAAACGGCAAGGAAGTCACCGCACTGTTCGAATTGCGGGCCCGCTTCGACGAATCGAACAACATCGAATGGTCGCAGCGCTTCGAACAGGCGGGAGCCAATGTCATCTACGGCTTCCACGATTTCAAGGTCCATTCCAAAATCTGCGTCATCACCCGCCACACCGATACGGGGCTTCAGCACATCACCCAGCTCGGTACGGGTAACTACAACGAAAAGACCTCCGAGCTCTACACCGACTTCTCCTTCATCACCACCAATGAGATGATCGGTCAGGACG
>CAJMLT010000027.1 GCA_905214325.1 uncultured bacterium | reverse complement strand
ATCTTGCCGCGCAGGGCTACGATCATATCGTTTCCATCCATATCGCCGAAGTGCTTTCCGGCACAAGCGGATCGGCGCTCATCGCCGCCGATCAGGTGGATGTCGATGTGAGCGTCATCGATTCATGCGGCGCTACGGTGAGCGCTGGTCTTGTGGTGCAGAAGGCGTGCGAACTGCGTGATGCAGGCGTCGATTTCGCCGATGCCGTCGCTCAGATAAAGGAAGCGGTGTCCAAGGCTCGTTTCTTCGTCGCCTGCGACACGTTGGAAAACCTCCTCCGCGGTGGACGTCTTTCCGCCGAACAGGTGGATGCTACCAACCTGCTGAACATCAAGCCCATCTTCACCTTCGACGAACGAGGTGTTTTCGGCCCGTGCGACAAAGCGAAGGGCATGAAAGGCGTGATCAAGCGCTACGTGGAGATAATCGAAGAGCAGACGGCTCAATCCGGCACGCTGCGCATCCGTTTCTGTCATGCGCGCAACGCCGAAGGAGTGAAAAAGGTGAAGCAGGCCTTATCCGAAGCCGGCGTCGATTACATTGACGAGGGTACCAGCAAATGCGGCGCCATCATTGCAACCCATTTGGGAATGGGCGCACTGGGATTTGGCATTTTACCTGCATAAATGCTGCTTTATAGTTTGAGAGATCGGAAAGCTTGAAGAAAACCGACGCGATTCGTACCATAAGGGACGCCCCGTTTTTCTGCGAAAGTGATATTCATGGAACACGATGAGATGCAACAACATAAACAGGTCTTCAACGAATTGCTTACCGACACCTTCAATGCCATTTTGCGCATTGAGGAACGTTCGTTGAACAACCGCTTGACCGAAGGTCTGTCCATCGCGGAATTGCATACCATCTGTGCGGTCGGCTTGAGGGAGACGAACCCGATGAGCGTCGTCGCTTCCCGCCTGGATGTCACGTTGGCTACGTTGACCGTTGCCATCACCAAGCTCGAGAAGAAGGGTTTCGTCGAGCGCACACGCAGCGACGAGGACCGTCGTCAGGTGTTGGTCGCACTCACCTCCAAGGGACGCAAGGCATTTCGTGCCCATGAAGCGTTTCACAAGAAGATGGTGGACGCCGCACTTGCGGAATTGTCTCCCCATGAGGAAGAGGTTTTCCTGCGTGCGGTGGGCAAGGTCAAGTATTTCTTCGACGCGGAAAACGAAGCCCTGCGCGCTTCGGCAAAGGCCTGAGGGTAGTTTCTACCCACGGGATCGCAGCGCAAACCGATCGAGAGCTGCATTTCGATCGGGTGCGCCCTTTCCGTCTTCCGTATTCTCACTCTCTCGAACCCGATGAAAATCAATCCGTAACGCCGGTCCGGCTCAAGGGGCCTGTGTGCGGGTCGAATAACGAACAGGATATGAAAAAAACGAAAGGAATCACATCATGGCAACTCTTGAAACCATCCAAAACATCCTCAACGAGAATCTGGATATCGAGCCCGAAACGGTCGTCGCAGACGCATCGCTCGAGTCTCTGGGTATCGATTCTCTGGACATGGCCGAGCTCATCTGCTCCATCGAAGAGGAAATGGATATCGAATTCGGTGAACCGGAAGATATCGAAACCATCGGTCAGCTGGTTGCGTATATTGACTCTCTGTAAGGAAGCGTTGTATGGAAACCCGTGTTACCCGACTTCTCGGCATTGAAAAACCTATCATTCAAGGCGCTATGGCCTGGATCGCCGACGCTCAGCTTGCCGCTGCGGTGAGCGAGGCGGGCGGTTTGGGCATCATCGCGTGCGGATCGGCCCCTCTCGACTGGGTGAGAGCCGAAATAGAAAAGGCCCGTTCGCTGACGGATAAGCCCTTCGGTGTCAATATCATGCTCATGAACCCCGACGCTCCTCAACTGGCCAAGCTTCTGGCCGAACTGCACGTCGACGTCATCACGACGGGAGCCGGAAACCCGGGTACGTACGTGGAGATGTGGAAAGAAGTCGGGTGCAAGGTTGTGCCCGTGGTGGCTTCCGCAGCGCTGGCCAAACGTATGGAACGCTGCGGCGCCGATGCCGTCATAGCCGAAGGTTGCGAGGCCGGTGGGCATATCGGCGAATTGACGACGATGGCCCTGACGCCCGCCGTGTGCGATGCCGTCTCCATTCCCGTCATCACCGCCGGCGGCATAGCCGACGGTCGCGGCATGGTCGCCGCCTTTGCCTTAGGTGCCGAAGCGGTGCAGATAGGCACGCGATTCCTGACCGCCCACGAGTGCTCCATCGATGAAGCCTATAAACAGAAGGTGCTCGCCGCCCGCGATTCCGACACCATCGTGACGGGTAGGGGTAATGGGCATCCGGTGCGTGCGCTCAAGAATCGTTTCGCCCGCGAAATCCGTGTCATGGAGGCCGACCCCGCGGTTACCTTCGACGATGTCGAAGGGGCGCTTGCGGGATCGCTCCATCGTGCGGTGCAGGGCGACGTGGTCGGTGGATCGCTGATGTCGGGGCAGGTAGCCTGCTTGATCGGCGACGAGAAATCGGCGGCGGATATCGTGGATGACCTGATGAACGAAGCGTACGCCTGGTCGGGAGTATCGCTCGAAGAACGCGCCCGCATGAACGGGGAGCGTTCATGGAGCGGGGATGAGGTAGCCCGATGAGCGTTTTGATGTGTTCGGGGCAGGGCGCCCAGAAGCCGGGCATGGGATCCGATGTGCTGCACGTACCCGAAGTGGCCCACGCGTTTGCCGTAGCAAGCGAGGTGCTCGGTTTCGATTTGGCTTCGCTGGCCACACACGGCAGCGAAGACGAAATCAACGACACCTATCACGCACAGGGTTTGATGATGGCCCTTTCGGTGGGGCTGGGTTCCGTCCTTATTTCCCGTGGTGAGCACGTCGAAGCCGTGCTGGGCTTTTCCCTTGGGGAGATAAGCGCTCTGGCGCTGGCGCAGGTTCTTTCCGTGGAGGATGCGTCTGCCCTGTTGAACGTGCGTGCTCGTGCGATGGATGCGGCGTGTCGGGAAACATCGGGTGCCATGTTGGCCCTTCTGGCGGCCTCCGAAGAGGATGCGCTGGAAGTATGTGAGCGGTGCGCCGAAGATGACGTGTTGGTCATTGCCAACTATAACTGCCCGGGTCAGATCGTCTTGTCCGGCTCGGTTGCCGCTATCGATCGCGCACAAACATGGTGGTGCGGCAATACCGCCAAGCGCGCCCGCGCATCGCGTCTCAAGACGGCCGGGGCGTTCCATAGCCCTCTCATGCGCAGTGCCGCCGATGAAGTGCGTACCTTCTGCGCGGGTCTGGAATTCGCCGAACCCGCTAGGGAGCTGATATGCAACACCGACGCGCGGCCATTCGTGGCATCCGAAGCCGCCGACCGTCTTGCGCGCCAGATCGTCTCTCCGGTGCGTTTCGAACAGAGTGTGCGTTTCCTTCTCGATCAGGGGTCGAATCGCTTTGTGGAAGTGGGCTTCGGTGGCGTTTTGTTCACGATGATGAAGCGCATCGACAAGGAAGCGGAGCGCTATCGCATCGGAAGCGATGGGGGACTCACGTCGTTTTTGACAAACGACCTACGAACGGAAAGGTAGATCATGGAAGAAATGCGACGGGGAACCGCCGTTGTGACGGGTGCCGCTCGGGGTATCGGAGCGGGAATCGCCCGTGCCCTCGCTGCGCGGGGAAACAATGTGGTCATCAATCATTCAGGCGATCACAGCCGTGCTTGCGCGGAGGAATTGGCCCATTCCCTGTGCGGGGAGTACGGCATCGACACCTTGGTCGTGAAGGCCGACGTTTCGTCCTTCGAAGAGGCACGCTCCCTCATGAAGCAGGTCAAAGAACACTTCGGATCGGTGGACATCTGCGTGAACAATGCCGGAATCACCCGTGATGGACTACTCATGCGTATGGGTGAAGACCAGTTCGATCGCGTTATCGAAGTCAATCTCAAGGGAACCTTCAACTGCATGCGTCATGTTACGCCTATCATGATGAAGCAGCGCCGGGGTAGTATCGTGAACATATCGAGTGTCGTGGGTCTCGCCGGTAATGCCGGACAGGTCAATTACGCCGCGTCGAAGGCCGGCATCATCGGCATGACGAAAAGTGCGGCGAAGGAGTTGGCCGCCCGCAATATCACCGTGAACGCGGTGGCTCCCGGGTTCATCGAAACCGCCATGACCGATGAATTGCCGGAAGCTGCGCAGGAAGCGGTCAAGGCCCGTATCGCCTTGGGGGCATTCGGCCGGGTCGAGGATGTCGCCGAAGCGGTGGCATTTCTGACAAGCCCGCAGGCCCGCTATATCACAGGACAGATCATCGCCGTCGATGGAGGAATGTCATTATGAGTAACACACCGTCTTTTCACCGTGTCGTCATAACGGGAACGGGAGCTATCACGCCGGCGGGTATCGGTGTCGAAGCGCTGTGGGGCAATTTGATGGCGGGTACGTGCTGTCTGTCTTCGTTGCCCGAGGAAACCGTTGAGAAATTCAACGTGTCCGTCGGGGGTTGTATTCCCGGCTACGATCCTCTGGAGCAGGGTTTCTCCAAGAAGGAGGCCCGTCGTTTCGCCAAGTTCGTCCAATACGCCATCGTTGCGGCCGATGAGGCTATGGCGCAGTCCGGCATCGATTTGGAAACCGTGGATCGGGATCGTTTCGCGTGTGTGTTCGGTACCGGCATCGGTGGGCTTGAGATATTCGAGCGCGAATCGGTGGTATTGAACACCAAGGGTCCGAAGCGGGTCAATCCGCTTTTCATTCCCATCATGATTCCCAATATGTGCTCGGGCAATCTGTCCATCCGCTACGGCTTGCGGGGCGAATGCACCACCACGGTAACCGCGTGTGCTTCGGGGTCGCATTCCATCGGTGAGGCGTA
Source organism: uncultured bacterium (assembly GCA_905214325.1). Lineage (GTDB taxonomy): Bacteria > Actinomycetota > Coriobacteriia > Coriobacteriales > Eggerthellaceae > Anaerotardibacter. Next base: position 14,448 of record CAJMLT010000027.1, on the reverse strand, counting down.
TCGTCTCATCCGCTTCGGTCTGGCCGATGCGGCGTTGACCGGCGGTACGGAAGAGGGCATGGCTCCCATGGCCTTGGCCGGATTCGGCAACTTAGGCGCCATCACCCGTCAGCAGGATCGCCTTCGTGCCTCCCGTCCGTTCGACGTGAACCGTGACGGCTTCGTTCCCGCCGAGGGAGCCGGCGCCCTGATTCTGGAATCGCTCGAACATGCCCAGGCGCGCGGCGCGCACATCATCGCCGAAATCACGGGCTTCGGATCAACCGCCGATGCCCACCACATCACCGCGCCCGACCCTCAGGGGCTCGGTGCTATGCGGGCCATGCGTCAAGCGCTTGCCGAGGGTGGATTCACGGTCGGGGATCTGGGTCACTTGAACGCCCATGGCACGTCGACGCACGCCAACGACTCCATGGAGTCCGCGGCGCTCTATGCGCTCGCCGGTGAGGCGGCTCGGGATATTCCGGTGGTATCGGTCAAGGGTTGTACCGGCCATATGCTCGGAGGAGCGGGAGCCGTGGAGGCTATCGTGTGCGCCCTTTCCGTCGTCAATCAGGTGGTTCCTCCCACCGTTGGCTTTTCCGAAGCCGATCCGGAAAGCCCCGTACGCGTTTCCTCTCAGCCTGTTTTCGATTACCCGCAGAAGGTCGCGCTTTCCAATTCGTTGGGCTTCGGGGGTCATAACGCATCGTTGGCGTTGTCTCCCTTCGCGGAATAAAGGAGGTCTTCGATGAATTCCCTTCCCGTTTTTCCCTGTGGGAAAGAAGGCGTGCTGGCCTTGTTGCCCCATCGCGATCCTTTCGTATGGGTGAGCCGCATAGGCTCCTGTGATCCGGGTTCTTCGATCGTCGCCGAGTTAGATGTCGATCCCGATTGGGATATGTTCCGCGGTCATTTCCCCAACCATCCCGTTTTACCGGGGGTTATCGTGATGGAGGCGCTTGCTCAGGCTTCCTGCTGCTGTTTGATGGCGGAGCCCGGGTTTGCGGGCAATCTGGGATTTCTCGCCGGCATAGACAAGGCAAAATTCCGAGAGCAGATTCTTCCCGGTGACACCGTGCGTCTGGAGGCCACCATCACGAAGAAGTCATCGCGAATGTGCGTGGCCGAAGTGGCGGCGTACAAAGGCGACAAGGTGTGCGCCCAAGCTGTTCAGAAGTACGTTATCGCGCCGATATCGAAGAGGTGATCCGTGTTGTTCGGTAAACGCAGAAAGTACGTCATGTTGCCGCAGGAGGGGGCATCGGCACAAGCCCCGCAGCCCGCGGTGGTTTCCGAAGATGCCGCTGCGGCGCGCGTCGTCTATCGTCTCGATACGATCGTCTCTTCCGTTGCCGGCGCAGTGTGCGTGGTCGGTTACGGTAACGCCATGAAGGCGGTGGTCAAAGCCTGTCGTCAAGTCGGATGCGAAAAGGTATGGGTGACGGGCACCGACGACAAGAAGCGGGCGTTTTCCTGCTCGGGTAGCGCTTCGGTGGTTTCCTTGGGTCCCACATTCGATCAGCGCCTTTTCTCCAATGATTACGCTATCATGCAGGCGGCTCATAGCTGTGGCGCGGGCGCGTTGTTGGTTATCGATGAACAGGTCGCTCACGATGTGTTGTTGCAGGAATTGGCTCATGCCGAAGGGCTGATGCTTTTCACGCCGCTGCCGGGCGATAAGACCATGACGAGTTGGATCAAGTGCGAACCCGCCCCCGGTTCGACAGGGAACAGGAGCGTTGAATGGCGCGGGTGCCCGACGTGCAAGCTGAAACACGACGTTTCGGAAGTCATGACCGGTGGGGGAGTGTGCCCGACATGCGGCGGTCTTTACCGACTGACGTCGGATGAACGTATCGCGCAGACCTTCGATGAGGGAACCTTCGAAGAATGGTTCGCCGTCGTTCCCGAAACGGATCCTTTGGCATTCCCCGATTATGACAGCCTGCTTGAAGGCATGCGCCGCAAGAGCGGCTTATCCGAGGCGGTGCGCTGTGGCAAGGCCGCGCTCGCCGGTATCGACGTTGCGCTGTGCGTAATGGAGTCCACGTTCATGATGGGCTCCATGGGTTCGGTTGTGGGGGAGAAGATAACCCGCACGATCGAACGCGCCACCCGTGAGGGATTGCCCTTGGTCATCTTCACGGCATCCGGTGGTGCACGCATGCAGGAGGGATTGGTCTCCCTCATGCAGATGGCGAAGATCAGCGCGGCGGTGGAGCGCCATGGTGAAGCGGGACTGGTGTATGTTTCCGTGATAACCGATCCCACGACCGGAGGCGTGACGGCGTCGTTTGCCATGCAGGGTGACATCATCGTCTCCGAACCCTATGCGCTTATCGGCTTCGCCGGTCGCCGTGTCATCCAGGATACGATCCGCCAAACGTTGCCCGACGGATTCCAGACGGCCGAATTCGCCTTGGAGCACGGGCTGATCGACGCGATTGTGCAGCGGGCGGAGATGCGGAGCTATTTGGCGCACGTGATCGCACTGCATGTCGTATCGCACAACAAGCGCAGGTCGGGCTTGGGCGGCGACATACACAGCTACCACACCGTCGAGGAAAGTTTGAACGGTCGAATGATCGAGCACTCCTCGGTACAGGTGAAAAGAAGTATTCCCACCAATCCGCTTTCCGCCGCCATCCGCAACGTCTTGGCGGCACCGGGACGTGCCGCTCGGGGGATTGCCACCCGAAGCGAAGAAGGTTCCGCGGAAAAGGAGAAGGCTTTCGTTTCGAGCGGAGGGTCGTCCATCCGCCGGGCCATGTCCAAGCGCGGTGTGGCCGATGCGCCCGGGGTCAAACCGATGATGCAGACGACATCCGATCAGGCGAATCCCGCTTGGGAGAGCGTCTTGCTTGCACGTAACGTCCATCGTCCGACGGCGCAGTACTACATCGATGCGGTAGTCGATGGATTCCTCGAGTTGCACGGTGATCGTTCGTTCGCCGACGACGCGGCCATTCTGGCGGGCGTAGGCTGGATCGACGGACAGCCCGTTACGGTGATAGCCGAAGAAAAGGGGAGCGATCTCAATCAGCGTATCGCACGCAATTTCGGCTGCCCACAGCCCGAAGGGTATCGCAAAAGCCTGCGCCTGATGCGCCAGGCCGAAAAATTCGGTCGTCCCGTCGTGTGTTTCGTGGATACGCAGGGCGCGTTTTGCGGCATGGAAGCCGAAGAGCGTGGCCAGGGTAACGCCATCGCCGACAATCTGGTCGCGCTGGCGGGGTTGAAGGTTCCGGTGGTATGCGTGGTGTTGGGTGAAGGTGGATCGGGTGGCGCACTTGCGCTGGCGTTGGGTAATCGCGTTGCCATGCAGGAGCATGCGGTCTATTCGGTCCTGTCTCCCGAAGGCTTCGCCTCCATTTTGTGGAAGGATCGCTCCCGTGCGGCCGAAGCGGCTGCGGTCATGAAGATGAGTGCGGCCGAGGCCTGCGAAATGGGCATCGTGGAAGAAGTGCTGAGCGAGGGCGAAGGCCCCGCGCACGAAAACCCCGTCGAGGCGGCCCGTGAGGTGGCGGATTTCGTGATACGTTCCCTGCGCGAACTGGAATCGCTCGATGTCGGGGAATTGTTGCAGCAACGCTACGACCGCTTCCGCGCGTTCTAAGCGAAGTCCATAAGTCAACAACTCCACGACGGCCTTCACTACCGCTGTCGACGGTGGCTCTACATGGTTTGATTTCACCTGTGCCGGTGTAGGGGTGTATGCTAACTGCACTATTTCCTACTACCGCCCTACAGGCGTCACCATGGAATTATAGTCGGGCGTCTTCGACCGCTTCCAACTAACCGATTTAGGTGGGGGTAACGATACTCTTACTACCCTTACTCCCGCTTATAGTGGTAGCGGTAGCTTGGAGGAATCGATCAACTACCTTGTTGTGGCTGTGCCCATCTTATCTTCGTTCTGCCCGGGGTGTTCCAAGCAATGGACTGCATACAGAGGGATGTTCGTAAGCCAGCTTTCTCTGCGATATCCCGAAAGAGACAGCCTTATGGCGTTACTCAAATCGTATGTCTTGCAGAAAAAGGCCAGGCTTTTGGCCTTCAGGTTCTCTTCCGCTTTTACCTCAATGGGAACCACACTTCCTTTAGACTGGACAATGAAGTCGATCTCGCCGGTGCTTCTTTCGGCAGACCAGTAATAAGGGCTCAGTTTATTGTCCGAAACCAGTTGCTGACAGACATACTGCTCGGCCATTGCGCCCTTAAAGTGCGTGAACAGGTCGTTCCCTTCGATAATGGTTTTACTTTCAACGCCTGCAAGCGCACCGAGCAGTCCGATATCGACACAGAACAGCTTGAAGGAGGCCTCGTCCACGTAGGCGCTCAGCGGCAAGCCAGGGGCAGAAACACGCTTCACTTTCAAGACCAATCCCGCGTCGATCAAAAACTGCAAGGCATCATCCAGGTCCCTTCCGCGATAGCCCTTCTTTACCACCCCGTACACGAACTTCTTGTTTTCCTTCGCAAGGTGTCTAGGCAGGGAATCGAAGATAAGTCGGCATCGCTCACCGATAGTTGAGCCAGCGTGTTTGGCGAAGTCCCCTTGATAGGCCGATAAGATATCCTCATGAATCTGCCTGACTTCAGCGAAGTTGGCGTTCTTTGCATAGCTCAGCACAGCCTCGGGCATTCCCCCCACGAAATAATAGAGATGCAGCAGGTCTACATAGCGCTCGCGGAATACTTCTATCATTTCGAAATCGCACTCGCGTATATTCTGCTCAAGCGCATCCTCGCCCATGGCAAGCAGAAACTCTCTGAAGCTTAAGGGATGGAGGTCCATGAACGTTACCTTGCCCACGGGAAACGAAACGCCTGCGTTAAGAGCAACACCCAAAAGAGATCCAGCGACAGCAATTGCATATTCAGGTGCATCTTCGTAGAAGTATTTAAGTGCGGTCAGCGCCCGAGGGGCGGCCTGCACTTCGTCAAGAATCACGAGTGTCGTATGGGGGTTGATCTGCTCGCCTGTTTCAGCAGAAATGCCTCGCAGCAAACGTGCAGGTTCAAGCGAGCCTTCGAAGAGTTGCTGCATGGGAGCGTTATCCTCAATACGGATATACGCAACGTTTTCAAAGCGAGAAGCACCAAACTCTCTGAGCAACCACGTTTTGCCCACCTGACGAGCACCTCGAAGCACGAGCGGTTTCCTCGGTGAGGACGTGCGCCATGATTCCAATTCTTCGAACAGTAACCTCTTCATCTGATGCACCTGCCTACCGGTTGAGGATGTTTATATAGTATCGCACAATATACGTCCGTATATTGTGGTCAATTGTTCATTATTCGGCCGAAAATTGTGGTTCAGTTGTTTTCGACAGAAATCTCACGCTCGTTCGATATCGATAGGGTAAGGATCCGGATTCGCTGCTGACAACTTCTTGGAACGATTCGTAAGACACCCTTCTGCTCGCAGGCATCAAGCGTGGTGCTGATGATCGCCCCTTCTCTTCGGATGATGTGGTGAAACATATCGACTGATCTGCCGAAACGGTGTGGGAAAAGGCCGTATTCCCTATTTCGGGTTGTTTCTCCGGTTTCTCCGCGATAGAATTCACATTCGCGTCGCTTTTGCCGAAGTGACGAAAAACAAGGAATGACCCGTGTCCGACAGCAGTGGCGCGCCGACACGGAATGCCCTGATCAATTGGGGCATCAGCACACGAAACACGACAACTCAGAAGATAAGAAGTATGCAGCGCGACAAAATCAAACCGATATTATTCAGCGTCATCAAGCACACCGACAAAGAAGAACTCAAAAGGCAGATACCCAAAGATATCGTTTCGGGCATCATGGTGGCGGTGGTGGCCTTGCCGCTTTCCATCGCCTTGGCCATCGCTTCGGGCGTCGGTCCCGAACTGGGCCTCTATACCGCTATCGTCGCCGGTTTCCTGATAGCCTTTCTCGGTGGTAGCCGCGTGCAGATTTCGGGCCCCACTGCCGCATTCGCCACCATCGTGGCGGGTATCGTTGCCACTGATGGGCTGGACGGTCTGTTCGCCGCCACCATCATAGCCGGCGTTCTGCTCATACTGGGTGGCCTGCTGAAGCTGGGCACCCTCATCCGCTTCGTGCCTTTGACCATCACCACGGGCTTCACCGCCGGCATCGCCGTTACGCTGGTCATCGGTCAGATCAAGGATTTTCTGGGACTCACCTTCCCGGCCGGCACCGCAACGGTCGAAACCATGGACAAGCTACAGGCGCTTGTTCTGAACTTCGCAACGGTGAACCCCGAGGCATTGCTTGTGGGTGCGGTGTGTCTGACCATTCTGTTTTTGTGGCCCCGGGTGAGTGAGAAGGTCCCCGGTTCGCTGGTGGCGCTTATCGTCGGCGTGGCTATAGTGAACGGGTGCGGCATGAACGTGAACACCATCGGGGACCTGTACGCCATCGACGGCGGGCTTCCCGCGCTCCATGTTCCGCAGTTGAGCTTGGATCTTTTCCGCGACCAGCTGGCAAACGGTGCCACTATCGCCATTCTCGCCGCCATCGAATCACTGTTGTCCTGCGTGGTCGCCGACTCCATGATCAGCTCCCATCATCGTTGCAACATGGAACTCGTGGCGCAGGGCGTAGGCAATATCGGTTCCGTGCTCTTCGGCGGAATTCCGGCGACGGGAGCCATCGCCCGTACCGCCGCAAATGTGAAAAACGGAGGACGTACGCCCATCGCCGGCATGGTTCACGCATTGGTTCTTCTTCTGGTTCTGGCGTTTTTGATGCCGTATGCCGCGCTCATCCCCATGCCCACCATTGCGGCTATCCTGTTGCATGTGGCCTACAATATGTCCGGTTGGCGCAGTTTCGTACACCTGTGTAAAACGGCTTCCAAGGGGGCTATCGCCACTCTTTTCCTGACGTTCACTCTGACTATCGTTTTGGATTTGGTTGTGGCGATCGGTGTCGGTATGGCCATCACGGTTGTTCTGTTCATGAAAATGGTGAGCGAGGAAACCGAGGTCAAGGGCTGGAAATACTACGGGGATCAAAATTCCGAAGTCACTCATTTGCGTGAGTTACCCAAAAGCGTACGTGTTTACGAAATCAACGGGCCGCTGTTTTTCGGCATGACCGACCGCATTACCGATATTTCGGTGAAGTCCTTCACCAAATATCTGATCATCCGTATGCGTGGTGTGCCCTCGCTCGATTCGACGGGTATGCATGCGCTGGAAAACCTCTATGAATACTGTCACGAAAACGGCGTCGAACTCATCATTTCCCACGCCAACGAGCAGCCCATGAAAACCATGGAGCACGCGGGGTTCGTCGATCTGATCGGCAAAGACAACTTCCGCACCAACATCGACGACGCCATAGCCTACACCCGTCGTTTGTTGGGGGAGGATAAGCCTTCGAAATAGGGAACACCCCGAAACATCGGGGCGTTCCGATCAGTGAGCGTGGTGGTTGCAGGCCGCGTTCGGGTCCATGGTGGGCACGTCACCTGCGATGAAGCGCTCGATCACGCCGCCCACGGTGGAGGTTTCACGTTCGGAATACACGGTGATGCCGGCATTGGTGAAGCGGGTGAACGGCGGCATACCCATGCCCACGACGATGATGCCGTCGATATTCTGACTCATGGCGAAATCGATCACGCCGCCGCATCCGACCGCATCGTGGTCGACGTTACGGATGACTTCGACGCTTTTCACCGCATCATCTTCGATAGTGGCGATGGTGAAGTAGGGGGCATGTCCGAAGTGGCCCGAGCGTAGGCTTTCAAGGCCGGTTTCATATTCGGTGGGAACTGCGATCCGCATGATTGACTCCGTTTCCTTGTCTGTTGTTTTCCGTCGTGTGTTGCCACGACTATACCGCAAACGGATCAGGTGGATTTCTCCGATCCGTTGGCGGTATACACGATTACGCGTAGGCGTGCGTTGGTTTGAGGTGTAGCCGTTAGTCGAGTTTGGTGTCGTTGTGCTCGATCAGACAGATGGTTATGTTGTTCGGGTCCTTCACGAACGCCATTCTTCCCACCGTCGTTTCATTGGGGCCGCGCATCGGTTTGATTCCTTGTTCGGCCAGATGTGCCAATGCCTCGTCGAGGTTATCGACGTCGGTTCCAATGGAATAGAAGCCCTTTTCGTATGCGTTACTCTCGATCAGCTCAACGTAAGCACCGTCGTCGGCGCTTTTCATCAAGGTGATGCGTCCCGCGTCGCCGAGCTCTACGTGATACCCCTCTTTGAATCCAAGCGAATCGCGGTAGAAGGAGACGGATTCCTCCAAATCGTTCACGATGAGCGTCGTGTATTGAACCTTGATCTTCATAGAGACTCCTTTCGTTGGCACATTTCGTCATGTGATGAGGCGTTTTTTCGCTTATGTATAGGCCTTGACTTTCCCTGTGAGGTCGAAGAATAGCTCACTCATCAGTCTAAAAACTTCGGCGGTAATTCGGTGCTGGGATCAAGCGCGTCGATGGCGGCGCTGATGGGTTGCAAGGTGGGGCTCACGAACATTTTGGATGTGCACTGTGCCATCAGGCGACCCTTTTCGTCGTGAATGAGAGATTCGCACAGGCAGATGTTCCGGCCGCGCTTTATCACGCGACCTTCGCACGTGATACGCCCCTCCATCAGCGAACGCAGGTTGTTCGTCTGCAGATCGATGGTGATGAACCCGGCGTCTTCGTCCATCTCGCAATACAATGCCCAGTAGGCCGCCGTATCAAGAATGGACGCATACGCTCCGCCGTGAATTCCCCCGAAAGCATTAAGATGCTTCTCCTTGACATCGACGACGATTTTGCAGTAGCCTTCGCTGATTTCCTGAATATCCATGTCAAGCAAGACGAAATAGGGACCTTGGTTGATCAGCTTGAGAACTTCGCTTACGTGTTGGGGATTGAGCGTGCGCATGGATACTCCTATCGGATCGAAAAACGACATACTGCGCCATTGTAGCCCTTTCGTTGTTGTGTGGTTCGTTTTCGCTTTCTGCGTTCCATGGAAGTTTTTTATCGATGGAGGTCGGAGTCACTTCGGTCGTGTTTGGGAGGGTCTGCTGAAACGTCTTTTTCGGTGTAGAATGAAGAAAATCACACCTGAAGGGGGAGTCATGACGGAACGATACGAAAAGGTATTTGCCGCTCTCGACGGAGGTAAGACGCAGGAAGAAGTGGCGTGGCGTGCGGTTCAGGTCGCCGCGGATAATCAGGCCGCTTTGATGTTGGGTCACGTTGTCGATTCGGTGCCCGATGCGCTGACCGGTACCGACTATCACGAACTTGCCGCAACCGTCAAAGAGCGTATGGAGGAATCGCTGGCGGACGTTTTGCAGGCTGCCCGTGACGATGCGCGCATTCCGTCGGTTGAACTGGTCGTTCGCGTGGGACGTATTCAGGAGGGTTTGCATGACCTGATGATCAAACCTTTCGAACCCGATGTGGTCGTTTGCGGCGAACGTGGCTTGTCCAACATAACGTATGCGTTCATCGGCAGTGTTTCCACCTATCTCATCCGCAACGTGCGCTGTGACGTGTTGGTCGTGAAGCAAGGCTAGAGCGCTGATTGCGGCCCTCTGACTTTCTTCATTCGCATGATGACAGGCCGGTGAAAATCTGACGATCTGGTAACGGAGTGACTGCGCTGTCGTAACGGTTGACCTGCCGGTTTGCGCTGCGTGCGCCCGATCGGTTACCTTGGATAAGAGGCATCTTATCGGTAGTGCCGAAGCCAAGCGCGATCGGGCGATGGCGTTCGGCAACACGGGGGAGGGGATTGTCATGCGTGAATATTCCAACGGGGAGATAACCATTGTATGGAAGCCGGAAAAGTGTGTTCACGTCGGCTTCTGCTTCCATGAGCTGCCGGAAGTGTTCGACCCCGCTACCCGTCCCTGGGTGCACCCTTCGGAGGCCGAAACCGAACGGTTGATCGCCCAGGTAGAGCGCTGTCCATCGGGTGCGTTGTCCTATCGTTTCAACGAATAAGCTTCCCCTCATGAGACGCTGCGTGGGCCGTGCGTGGTAGACTACCCTTGTTCATGTGCCATACCTATGACAACAGGAGGGTGTTCGTTTCATGCGAAATCATTACGACTATCTCATCGTCGGGGCCGGTATCTCGGCGGCTGTGTTCGCCCATGAGGCTGCGAAGGTGGGCAAGACATGTCTCGTCATCGACCGTCGTTCCCATATCGCCGGTAATGTCTACACCGAAGAGGTTGAAGGTATTCAGGTTCACAAATACGGCGCCCATATATTCCATACCTCCCTGCGTCCCGTTTGGGATTACGTCAACCGCTTTGCGGAATTCAACAACTACATCAACTCGCCGGTGGCCATCTATAAGGATGAGCTCTACAACATGCCCTTCAACATGAACACCTTTTCCAAGATGTGGGGCGTGCGTACTCCCGCAGAAGCGAAGGAAGTCATTGAAACCCAGAAGGCTCAGGCGGCGGTCGAGAATCCGCAGAACCTTGAGGAACAGGCGCTTTCACTGGTGGGACGCGATGTGTACGAGAAACTGGTCAAAGGCTACACCGAAAAACAGTGGGGAAGAAGCTGCACCGATCTGCCCGCATCCATCATCACGCGCCTTCCCGTGCGATTCACCTTCGACAACAATTATTTCAACGACCGCTGGCAGGGCATTCCCATCGGTGGTTATACGGCTATGGTCGAGCGTATGTTCGGCGATACGGATATTCTGCTCGACACGGAATATCGTACGTTCATCGCCGACAATGCCGGTATCGCCGATCGCACCATCTACTGCGGTCCCATCGATGCGTACTTCGATTATTCGTTGGGTACGCTGGAATATCGCAGCCTGCGTTTCGAAAGCGAACGCATCGAATGTGATAACTGGCAGGGCAATGCGGTGGTGAACTACACCGAACGCGAGGTGCCGTACACCCGCATCATCGAGCACAAGCATTTTGAATTCGGCACGCAGCCGACGACCATCATCACGCGTGAGTACCCCGCTTCTTGGGAGCCGGGGGATGAGCCGTATTATCCCATCAACGATCAGCGCAACAGTGCCCTGTACGAAGAGTATCGCCAGCTTTCCCAGCAGGAGGGCAACGTGGTGTTCGCCGGCCGTTTGGGCGGGTACAAATACTACGACATGGACAAAGCCATCGATGCCGCATTCGATTTGGTGCAAGACGAACTAGGCGTCGACCTGCGCAAGTAAGGGTAGGTTTCGGGGTTTCTGAGGCGATACCTTGACTTACGTGGTCGCTCGTTGGGGTCACTGCAGGCTTACTCTTTGAAGCTCAATCCCAGCGACTCGGTAAGCTTGAACGATTCTTCTGTGAGGGCGCCTTCCTCGGTAAGGATAGGTGTATCCAGAATTACCTTTATCGATCCTGCCAATGTCGCTGTCTGCAGAACTACCCGCTTTGATTCTTCTGAATAGAACGTATAGTCAACCCCTTCGTTTTTCAGCACATCTTCAAGTTTGAATACGAGGGGAACGAATCGGGTGTCCAGTCGAGCTAAGAAGCTATAGAACATGTAGGCGCGTCGGCGAATTGCATCGCATTGAAACGCCGCATTGCCGAGCTCTTCACAGATTTCATTTGCTTGGGCGTTGTTCGCTTTTGCGATCTCGAGTTTTTCCTCGGCCTTTTTACTGGTGATAAGCCCCATAACGAGCAGCGCGGGGCCGGCCACGAGACCGCCAAGAACCATTGTCCCGCCGGCCATTCCAGCGCCGCCGGCCGCAAGCGATCCGCCACCGAAGAATGCCATCGTGGCGTTGGTTGCGGCGGCTCCGCTCAAGGTTGATATGGCGGTTCCGGTGGATGCCGTAGCAAGCGACATCGCCGCACTGTAGGCACCGAACGCAGTTAGCGCTCCGCCGGCTGCACCTGCGCCTAGTCCTCCTGCAACAGCCGCGGCGAATTGCTGCATTTCTTTCAACTCTCCAAGCGATTCCTTGTCTATATGAAACTTTCGAAGTTCTTCCAAACCCAGTGACTCCACCAGTTCGAGATTCTTGATCTGCTCGAAGCTGTCGATGAAACGCATGATGCTATTGTTCAAGACGAACAACTTTTCTTCGCCAAGGCTCTCTAATGCATCGGCGCAGGCAAAGCGTGATCTCTTGAGAGAATTTTTTGCTGCTTCGATTCGGTCGTTGGCGTTATTCGTTAGCTTATCTGCTTCATGACTATCCATGAAACCTTTCACCGTTTTTCCCGCTCCTGCGATACCGGTTGCGGCAGCAGGAATGATGAATATCAATGGAAGTGGCATCCTAACCTCCTCTAGTTATCTGTTACAAGTGCTTCGGCGGCTTTGATTATCGTCCGTTCACGAACGATAATCTCGTCTACCAAAGGTTCTATTTCGGAGAAGCTTTTATTGCTGGTTCTCATGCGATCTTTGACAGCACCCAATTCGGTGATGGCGTCGTTGTAGTTGCTCAGTTCCTCTACGATTGCTTTGTCTAAGTTTGTTTGCTCACAGACGTAACGAATGAAATCAGACTCGCTGGTCGACAGACCGTCGGCACTCGCTACGGCGAATAGGTTCCAGCAGATTACTTTTTTCTCCTGGTCGGTCAGCGTGGCGCCTTCTAGCATGCGCCTTGCATTCATTTTTGCGGCGGCAAGGTAGCCGAATTCATCGCTTTCATTGTGGACTTGCATTACGAATTCATCGATTGTTTCGAGGTGGTTTGCGTTGGCGTCACCATCGAGGTCGGTGCTAATGGCGGATATTTTTTCTTTTTCTGCCTGAGAAACCGATCCATCGGCGGCGGCCAGATAGCACAGTAACGCAATGAAGCTGCGGCTTGAGTCTTCCTGATCCTGATCCTCTTCAGGTGTTTGATTGGTTAAACCTCCGATTGCTTTGCCTATTTCATCAACTCCCGCACTGGCTGCGTCTCCAATTTTCTGCATCGCTTCGCCGGCGTCGAAGTTTCGAACCCCCTCGCCGATGGCTTTTGTGGCGTCATCCGCTCCTTTCGAAATGTCGTCCGCTGCCTTTTTCAGAGCAGCTTGAGCGTCGAAGTTCTGTGCGTCTTGTTTGACGGACTCGATTCCTTCTTTAGCTTTCTTTTTCAGGTCGTCAAAATCAAAACCAAACGCTGCCATTGAGGCCTCCTATAGCTTGAACGTGTCGTCGGACATCATCAGGTCGTTAAATTCATTGGCATTTTTATATTGAGTTTCATGCCCTAGTGCTGCCCATATTTCGGCATTGGCACCAATATAGCCATCGTCATCATTTGCTAGTAGGGCATCGTCCATAGCGTTTACGCCGCGAACGAAGGGCTCAAGTCTATCGAGCATATATTTGCTTACCAGCGACTCCATCTCGCGGCGTTGTTTTTTAAGGCCGCTGATTGACTCTTCACAAAGACGCTCTATTTCCATTCGATGTTCCCGTGCAAGAGCGGCATCGTCAGATGCCTTGCGATAGATTTTGTATGCCGCTGCAAAACAGTAGATAGAAATCGTTGCCAGTTCGTACTTTTTGAGTATTGCTTTCGCTCCGGCAGGAATCTTGAAGCCCACTGCTTTTTCGAGGGTCCCTTCAAGTCCGTCTAGGCTTTTCAAGTAGATATCGTTCAATCCATCAAGAAGGGCTCGGGGCTTCATTTTGCCTTTGGTAAACTCACCTGCAAGCTGCAAGATTGGCTCTCCCATTGCTGCAACAACCGCCGCCAACTCGTTTGCACCATCTTCGTTGAGTGCGCTGTCGAGTTGCTTTTGTACGGCTTCTGCCAGAAAGGATTCAGGATCGGTTACTCCGACAGCGCCCGCAAGCTTTCCAGCGGCCTCAACAAGATCGATTTCCTGGTCAGCTTTCTTCATTTGGTAAAACTCCGCAAATACAGGTAATAGTTGTGAGGCAGAGTTCCAGTTGATGTTCAGATCGTTACTCATAGTTTCCCACCTTGGTTTTCGTGATGGTTGTTGTTCGTTAAAATGAGTACCGTTCTAGAAGAATGAGGTGAAAATCCCGTATCCGCCAAACAAGATTACAACGATTCCTATGATGGCCACCACGGCTTTGACCAGTACGGTTTTTGAATTGTTTGAATTACTGCTTAAAAGTTTGCTGACCATTAGCAGCACGATACCCAGCACCAGCAGTATTGCGAACATCATTGTCGATGACATTTTACTCCCTTGCTATTCGAAGACTATTTGATACCCAGCGGCAGCTTCCCATCCGGAAACTGCATTTCTAATCACATTTTCGGCATTTGTTCGTGCTTCAGTCATTGTTGTTTCGTTGTCAAGCACGGATGCTTCTTCGGTTGCTTTCAGCCTTCCTATGAGTTCGTTGCTTGAAGCAAAGTCCTCGTCTTTGCTGAAAATATCGTTTGTTAGAGTAAATGATTTTGTATTTACGTTGTCGAATTCATCGTAGAGAATGCCGATTTCGGGAAGGGCGATCGTGATAGTTTTCGTTTCGGGATCCACTGTCGGACTAATTGCTGAAACATCAAATCCGAGGCCGAT
>CAJMLT010000026.1 GCA_905214325.1 uncultured bacterium | reverse complement strand
AACTCACGTCAAGCGTGCCGCCATGGTGAAGGTTCTTGACTATCTGATGCAGGATCCGCAGCATAATACCTCGAAGGTCATGGGTCTTCTGGACAAGGTTGTTCCGGAAGACCTTTTCGGCTCTCAGCGTAAGGCCATCAAGGGGGCTATCGAGCAGGAAAACAATTGGTACCAGCTCATCATGAAGGCCATGGAGCTCAATCCCGAGGTGCGCAACGACCTGATAGAGACTTTCGCTATCGATGCCAACCTCTTGGCGTGGCCCGTTCAGGAAGCCAATCGCGAAAAATATCAGTGCAATATTCCCTGGGCGGTTCTCCTCGATCCCACCAGTGCCTGTAATCTGAACTGCACGGGTTGCTGGGCGGCCGAATACGGTCATAACCTCAACCTTTCGCTTGACGACATAGATTCCATCATCCGACAGGGACGTGATCTGGGTGTTCATGTCTACATCTATACGGGCGGAGAACCCCTCGTCCGCAAGAAGGACATCATCACCCTGTGCGAGCGCTATCCCGACTGCGCGTTTCTCTGCTTCACCAACGCCACGCTGATCGATGAGGAATTCTGTCAGAACATGATTCGCGTGAAGAATTTCATCCCCTCGATCAGCGTCGAAGGATTCGAAGAGGCTACCGATTCGAGGCGTGGTGCGGGTACGTATCGGAAGATCTGCAACGCCATGACCCTGCTGAAGAAGCACGGGTTACCCTTCGGAGTGTCGTGTTGCTACACCAGCGAAAACGCCGATTCGATCGCTTCCGAAGAATTCTTCGACTGGATGGTCGATCAGGGGGCGTTGTTCTGTTGGATATTTTCCTACATGCCCATCGGGGTCGATGCCCCTACTTCACTGATGGCCACGAGCGAACAGCGCGAACACCTCTATCATTTCGTGCGTGAGATGCGCGAAGTGAAGCCGCTGTTCACGCTTGATTTCTGGAACGATGCCGAATTCGTCGGAGGATGCATCGCGGGTGGGCGCCGCTACCTGCATATCAACGCCGCCGGCGATGTCGAGCCGTGCGTGTTCGCCCATTATGCCAACGTCAACATCCACGACTGCTCTTTGTTGGATGCTTTGCGCTCACCTATTTTCATGGCCTACTACAACAATCAGCCTTTCAATGATAACCTTTTACGTCCCTGTCCTATTCTCGACAACCCGGGCAAGCTTGCGGAAATGGTGGAGGAGACGGGAGCCGTGTCGACCGACCTACAATGCGAGGAACCGGCTGCCGATCTTTGTGCGAAATGCACCGAGCGCGCCGAGGCATGGATTCCCGTATCCGACAAGCTATGGAAGAACCCCGAAGATTCTCAGGCCGCCAAGCGTGCCGAGGAGCATCAGGGTGCTGCGCCCTCCGACGTGAGCAAGTACGAACGTCTGGGGAAAAAGTAGAGGGATGTTCCTCTTGCGTCCTCTTTGCTTTTCGAAGCGGATAGGTGTGATACATTTACCTACGATAAACATGAGCTTTGGTGCTTAGGAGCGTGCTTTCATGACCACCCCCCGTTCATATCTGTTCACCAGTGAATCGGTGACGGAAGGCCACCCCGATAAGGTGTGTGACCAGATATCCGATGCCGTTCTCGATGCCATTCTGGAAAAGGAAATAGCCCTCGCGAAGCAGGGATACGTGTCCCCCAGTGGGAAACCCGCAGATCCTTCGCAGGTTCGCTGCGCATGTGAGACCGTGGCGACAACGGGTCTGATTCTGGTTACCGGTGAGATTCGGACGCAGGCGTATGTGGATGTGCCTTCCATCGTTCGCGATGTTCTTTCCGATATCGGCTATGATCGCGCGAAATACGGGTTCGATGGGTCAACGTGCGGCGTGCTCAATGCCATTCACGAACAATCGCCCGATATCGCCTTGGGAGTCGACACCTCGTGGGAAGCTCAGCAGGGGGCGGCGGACGATGTGCTCTCCCGTACGGGTGCGGGTGATCAGGGCATGATGTTCGGTTATGCCTGTGACGAAACGCCCACCCTTATGCCTTTGCCTATCTATCTCGCCCATCGTCTCGCGGAGCGTTTGGCTCAGGTGCGCAAGGAAGGGATATTGCCCTGTCTCCGTCCCGACGGCAAAACCCAGGTGAGCGTTCGTTACGTCGATGACGAACCGGTCGCGGTGGAGAAGATCGTCATTTCCACCCAGCATTCCGAAGAGGTGTCGAGAGAGAGCCTCGAGGAAGGTCTTCGCAACGAGGTCATCCGCCCCGTTTTCGAGAAGATGCACCTGAGTTACCAGGACGCCGAAATGTTCATCAATCCCACGGGGCGCTTCGTCGTCGGTGGTCCTATGGGGGATGCCGGCTTGACGGGTCGCAAGATCATCGTCGATACCTATGGCGGCATGGGTCGTCACGGCGGGGGAGCCTTCTCCGGCAAGGATTGCACGAAGGTTGATCGCTCTGCCGCCTACGCCGCCCGTTGGGTCGCCAAAAACGTCGTCGCCGCCGGTTTGGCCAAGCGCTGCGAGATCCAGATCGCGTATGCGATCGGTGTGGCCCGCCCGGTTTCGGTCATGGTCGAGACGTTCGGAACCCATGTCGTCGATCCCGTCATCATCGAACAGGCCATATCGGAAGTATTCGACCTGCGCCCGGCGGCCATCATCGCATCGCTCGATCTTCGTCGCCCGATTTATCGCAAAACCGCTTCCTATGGTCATTTCGGTCGCGAGTTGCCCGAATTCACGTGGGAGAAAACGGATAAGGTCGCTCTTCTGCAGTCCGCGGTGAAGCGTATCGTTGCAGCGGTTTCATGAGAATAGCCTCGGTCGTCTTAGATATCCCCACCCAATCGCTCGATAAAGCCTATTCCTATCGTGTGCCTGAAACGGATAGTGTGTTGCGGGTGGGTTCTACCGTCTTGGTCCCCTTCGGCCATCGTGATGTCGTTGGTTTCGTTATGGATATCGGTGTGGCGGAGTCTTCTTCCGAGGGGGATTCTCTCAAAGAGATAAAGCAGGTGCTCTCCGAGCCTTATTTCACGCCGGTCGGCGCCCGTTGCGCACGGTTTCTCGCCGATCGTTATGTGGCTCCACTATCGTCGTGCGTTCGTCTTTTCACGCCGCCGGGAGGAGTTGCCCGCGTCGAGCGTGTCGATGGGCGTTGGGAGCTCACCCGACCCGTGACACAGAAGGTGGACGATCGCTGGGTTGTGCGTCTTGCCGCTGCCGATGACTATGTACCGCGCAAATCGGCCGTCAAACAGATCACCGTTTTAGCCGCACTCGAACAGGGAGATCTGCGTGTTGCGGAGCTGACCGCCGAATATGGGTCGGTCAATGCCGTTTTGCAGACACTCGAGAAAAAGGGCATCGTGCGTATCGAGTCGCGGAGGAGGTTTCGTGCCGCACAGGATACGAGCGAGGCGTTTTCTTCGCGTATTCGCCCTCGTCCCCGTTTGACCGATGAACAGCAGCGGGCGTGTGAGGTGATCGAAGAAGTCGACTCCCTCCGTAACGGCGGAGTGGTTGTTTTGGACGGAGTGACGGGGTCAGGTAAGACGGAGGTGTACCTGTGCGCCATCGAAAAGGTTCTCGAGCAGGGGCGCAACGCCATAGTTCTCGTTCCTGAAATCTCTCTTACGCCTCAGACGGTAGCCCGTTTCAGGGGGCGTTTCGGCGACAAGGTGGCTGTTCTTCATTCCCGCATGAGTAAAGGGGAGCGTTTCGATCAGTGGGACTTCATCCGCTCCGGCGATGCGCGGGTCGTCGTGGGTGCCCGCAGCGCGCTGTTTGCTCCGCTCGAAGATGTGGGTATCGTGATCATCGATGAGGAGCATGAGAGTAGCTACAAGCAGGATCAGGCACCCCGTTATGTGACGCGCGATGTTGCACGGTGGTTGGTTCGGGAGCAGGGAGCTACCCTTGTTCTCGGTTCGGCCACGCCCTCGATAGAGGCGCTCCATCGTTGCGAGACGGATGACACCTGGCATCGGGTCTGCATGAATCATCGGGCCAACGGTAAGCCCCTTCCTGAAATTCATGTGGTGGATATGAGTCGGGAAT
Source organism: uncultured bacterium (assembly GCA_905214325.1). Lineage (GTDB taxonomy): Bacteria > Actinomycetota > Coriobacteriia > Coriobacteriales > Eggerthellaceae > Anaerotardibacter. Next base: position 15,717 of record CAJMLT010000026.1, on the reverse strand, counting down.
TCGGATCCGGCAATCGGCAGATGTTTTCCCGTAGTCTTCGAGAAGCCCTCATCGAAACGATCGATAAAGGGCAGAAGGCGGTTCTTCTTCTCAATCAACGTGGTTTCGCGCAGTTTCTGCTCTGCCGTGATTGCGGTTTCGTTCCCACCTGTGAGTCGTGTTCGACTTCGCTCACCTATCACGAGCAAGGGGGGCGTTTGGTTTGCCATCACTGCGGGTACGAACAGGGTGTCTATCCGGTTTGCCCCGAATGCGGAAGTCCTTATCTGAAGCGTTTCGGTGCTGGGACGCAGCGGGTGGAAGCCGAACTCAGGGTGCTCTTGGAAGGACACCCCTGTGACATCATCCGAATGGACGCCGATGCCACCTCCCGCAAGGGATCCCATCAGCGGTTGCTGGAAAAATTCGCTACAGCGGATGCTGCCGTTTTGTTGGGAACCCAGATGATAGCCAAGGGACTCGATTTCGACGAGGTGACCCTAGTCGGTGTCATCAATGCCGATACTATGTTGCGACTTCCCGATTTCCGAAGCGCGGAAAGAACATTCGACCTTATCGAACAGGTCGCCGGGCGGTCGGGGCGTGGGGAGTTGCGGGGTGGGGTTATCGTACAGACTTATACCGCCGACGCACCCGCCATCCGTGCCGCTGCCCATTATGATCGGGGGGCCTTTCTTGCAGGGGAATACGAAAGCCGTAGGGAATTGGGATATCCTCCTTTCGTCAGGCTGGCCAATCTTTTGGTTTGGGGTTCGCGCGAGGATGAGGTGAAAGCGCTTGGGCGGGAATTGTTTCGTGATATATCGCACCTCATCGATCGGAGCGGTTTCGAAAATTGGGTGATCTTTCCTCCGACACCTTGTGTATTGGAGCGCTTGAAGGGGGTTTGGCGCTATCATCTTCTCATCAAAGCTCCGCCTTCCGATGACCTTTCGGCGTGCCTTTTGCCCTATTTCCGTTCGCGCAAGGTACGAAAAGACGTTCATGTCGCGCTCGATATCGATCCGATGAGTCTTCTTTGATCGATTTCTTCTGCAAAGGGGTTACGGAGGGAAGGTGTTTTGAGCTATAATGTCACGATGTTTTTGGCTCAGATCGTTTCGATCTATTTTAGGTGGATGGAAAGGAAGGACGTGGCAAAAGCCTTTCTCACATCATCTGCATCATGCATGCACTCTCTCATTCCCAAAAAACCGGCATTGAATCTATCTCACAGCATCCGAAGCTGACCGAATGGCCGAGCAAGCGGTAGAGAGATGTGTCACCTTCACAAAAACCTGTTTTTAATAACAACTGCTCTCAAAGAAAGCTACTGTTAAGAAAAAATGACAAAAACTAAAGCACAAGAAACAGCAAAGAAAACCAAGAAAACCCCAGCTAAGAAAGCTGGAAAACCAACGGCAAAAGAAGAAGTGATCACCGAAATCGACGACGAGGCACTCGAAGCCGAACAGGAAGACATTCTGGAAAGTGACACCTTGGAGCCCGATTTGAGCGAAGAGGAGGACGATCCTGCGCTGGAGGAGAAAAGCGAGGACGACCTCACCGACGAAGGTCTTCTCGAAGGTATCCCCGAGGCGGAGCTCAAGGCTACCGTTGAAATCGCCGTCCCCAAGGTCTCCGAGAAGGCCAAGGTTTCCCGTACCCGCAAAAATCCTGCCGACACGTCGGTCACCATGCTCACCGGTGATCCGGTTCGTATGTACCTCAAGGAAATCGGTAAGGTGTCCCTCCTTACCGCCGCAGAGGAAATCGATCTCGCCATGAAAATCGAGGCGGGGGTCGAGGCTATGGAAACACTGGAGAACGCCGAAGCCGAGGGAATCACGCTCGAACGTCGTGAGCGTCGTCGTCTTTCCCGTATCGAACAGGTGGGTCTTGACGCGAAACAGCAACTGATCGAAGCGAATCTGCGTTTGGTCGTGTCTATCGCCAAGCGTTATGTCGGGCGTGGAATGCTGTTCCTCGACCTTATTCAGGAAGGCAATCTGGGTCTCATCCGTGCGGTCGAAAAATTCGACTACACCAAAGGCTTCAAGTTTTCGACATATGCTACGTGGTGGATCCGTCAGGCCATCACCCGCGCCATCGCCGATCAGGCGCGTACCATCCGTATTCCGGTTCATATGGTCGAGACGATCAACAAATTGGTTCGTATTCAGCGCCAGCTTCTTCAGACGCTCGGTCGCGAACCCACCCCCGAGGAAATTGCGGATGAGATGGGTTTGACCCCCGAGCGCGTGCGTGAGATCCAGAAGATCTCCCAAGAGCCGGTTAGCTTGGAGACCCCCATCGGCGAAGAAGAGGATTCCCAGTTGGGTGACTTCATCGAGGATGATGCAGCCGTCGTTCCACCTGATGCAGCCAGTTTCTCCATGTTGCAGGAACAGTTGGCGAAAACCCTCGAGGGTCTTGCCGAACGTGAGCGTAAGGTCATCTCGTTGCGTTTCGGTCTCGAAGATGGACATCCTCGCACGCTCGAAGAAGTAGGACGCGAGTTCGGCGTGACGCGTGAGCGCATCCGTCAGATCGAAAGTAAGACGCTTGCGAAACTACGCCACCCCTCTCGCTCTCAGAAGCTTAAAGATTATCTCGAAGACTAGGGAATATGTGAACACGAACGAGTTCTTCGCAACCTGCGCCTTCGGCCTCGAGCATCTTCTGGCCGATGAGCTGAGAGAAATGAAAATCAAGCGCATACGCCCTCTTAAAGGGGGCGTTGCCTTTTTCGGGGCCTTTCGTGATGCCTATCGCGTCTGTCTGTGGTCGCGTGTCGCATCGCGTGTCCTTTTCGTACTCGCACGGGTTGATTCCACGGATGCCGATGCATTGTATCGCGGCGTGAGAGCGATTGATTGGGCAGCTCATCTCGGTAGCGGGTCTTCTCTTTCGGTGCATGCCCACGGTACGAATGATGCTTTGCGCAATACCCAGTTCAGTGCCCTCAAGGTGAAGGATGCTGTCTGTGATCGCTTGCGCGATGAGCGCGGTTCGCGTCCCGATGTTGAGATTGAACGCCCCGATGTCGTTATCGATGTGGCTATTCGCAAGAATAAAGCCACGGTTTCGCTGGATTTTTCGGGTGAGCCCCTTCATCGGCGTGGCTACCGCAAGCCCGGCGTCCAGACGGGTGCACCCCTCAAGGAAAGTCTCGCAGCTGCTATTCTGCTCGAAAGCGGATGGCGCGATGTCGCCGATGTGGGAGGTATGTTCTTCGATCCCATGTGTGGTAGCGGAACGCTCGTCATCGAAGCGGCGATGATCGCCGCCGACAGTGCTCCGGGAATCATGCGTGATTACTGGGGCTTTTTCGGATGGGCGGGGTTCGATTCCGCGATCTGGGACGATTTGATTGCGGAAGCGGATGAGCGTCTTGAAAAGGGGTGCGTAGACCTGCCGCGCATCATGGGATCCGATATCGATGCTTCCGCCATTGCCATCGCACGGGATAACGCGAAGCGTTCCGGGTTGTCGGACTATGTTGAATTTCACGTGGGAGATGTCGCCGATTTAGGGGATATTCTCGATTGTGCCGAGGGGTCACCCTCTGGTCTCATGAGCCTCAATCCCCCCTATGGCAAAAGACTGTCTTCGCACGATCGACTTTCCGAACTTTACGAAGCCCTTTCCGAAGGAGTCACCTCGTTGCCCGAAGGGTGGCATCTTTCCCTTATCACCCCCGATGCGGCGGTTGATGCGTTTCTGGGGTTGAAACCGAAGCGGACGACATCGCTTTATAACGGGCGCATAGAAACCACTCTGCGTCAGTATGAAGTCGCACGTGACGAAACGATGAGCATGGAAGTGGTCTCACTCGACGGCAACCAAGTGACGGTCGATGTGCTGGAGAAGAACAGCGATCAATTCGCCGCTCGTTTTCGCAAGGTCGCGAAGCAACGTATGAAGTGGGCGCGGAAGAACAAGGTGGAGTGCTATCGGCTCTACGATGCCGATCTGCCCGATTATGTGGCTGCCATCGATATGTATGAAGAAGTAACGGAAGAGTCGATGGATGACGATTCGCGATCCTTCATTCATATCGCCGAGTACCAACCTCCGGCTGAAATCGATCCTCTGCGTGCCCAAAGGCGCTTTCGGGATATATTGACGTTGGTTCCCGCGCTGCTGGGCGTCGATGAATCAAGGGTGTTTTCGAAGACGCGCCGTCGCGACAAGGGAGGGCGTCAATATCGGGATGCCCGAGGTGAGGCGAGGCGTTTCGTAACCCGGGAATCCGGTCATCTTTTCGAAGTGGATCTGGGTTCATATCTCGATACGGGAATCTTTCTCGATCATCGCATCACCCGTTCACTTGTGGGTGATATGGCGAAGGGTAAGCGCTTTTTAAATCTTTTCGCCTACACGGGAACCGCCACGGTGTATGCGGCGGCATCGGGCGCCGTCCAAACGACCACGGTTGATCTTTCCCGTACGTATCTGGATTGGGCCCGACGAAACATGACTTTGAACGGCTTCAGCGGGTCTCAACACGAATTCGTGAAAGCCGATGTTCTGGACTGGATGTATCGGGAGCAGAAAAGCGATCGTCGCTACGATGTGATTTTCGTCGATCCACCTACGTTCTCCAACTCGAAGGCGATGGGAGAGGTCACATGGAGCGTTCAGAGGGATCACGTAGCCCTTCTCAACGGAGTCTGCCACCTACTTGCCCAAGGGGGTAAAGCGGTCTTCTCCTGTAATCTGAGGACGTTCAGGCCCGATCTTTCCGCTCTTTCCGAACGAGGTATCGAGATGCGGGATATCACCTCGGAGACGATTCCCGAAGATTTCTCGCGTAATCGAAAAGTGCATAAATGTTACATCGTATCGCGAAAAGAATACGCCTAGTCTTTTCGCCACGATAAGCGCGATCGATAAGGGCGATCCTTGTCGATCCGGTCTGTTTCGTATGGGGCGTATAGAGCCAATCGGCAGTGAACATCGTATCTGTTCGCTGCCGATTTTCGTTTATGCACTATCGTGGGATTTTAGCCGTGCGTTTTCGTTCGCCCTGTCGCGTTCGGGGTCTCGATATGGTAGGGGTCGTTGCCTCCGAAGAAGCGTTCGATGGGATATTGCTTGACGAACCAGGCAACGGCGGGAATCGTCCATGCACCCGCGAGAAGCCATCCACCCAAAACATCGGTACCCAGATGTACGCCGACATAGATGCGGGACAATCCGATGAGGGCCGCGAAGGCGATGAGTACGACGAACACGACGACGCTGAGGGCCGAAGGGAGCTTCTTCTGCCTGAAGTAGCAGACGAGAAGCATAGCTATCAGGGAAAAGATGAGAATGGCGCTGGCGGTATGGGATGAAGGAAACGTGTAGGACAGGGGCATATCGATGATGTTGGCCCCTTCTTGCCTTGGGATGGCACAGAGTACTTTGGCAAGCGCGAAAAGGGCTTCACCGATGACGATGTTGCCCGTTACGAAGATGAAGTCATCCCACATGCGGCGGAAGCCGAGAATGATGAGAATCGCGATGATGAGCATGCATGTCGGCAACGGATTTGCCAGGGAGGTTATTCCGATGACGATGGGGTTGAGCGCATCATTGCGCAGGCTCTGTATAGCGGCTGCGACTCCATCGTTGAAAGGGGCTACCCAGGGAGCATTGGTGGTCACGCTGAATGTGAGGAAAAAGAACAGACCATAGAACACGACCGCCAAGACGAGAGCGGGGCGGGGAGGGAAGGGGACGCCTTTCTCAAGAAAATTCAAAAGTCCGTCTTTGAGAGAGGTACTGTTGAGCGGTTTCTCGGAAATAGTGATCGGCCTCCTTGTGCGTATGCATCAATCGATGCGATTTCAAGCGACCCGAACAGTGTATCATTCGTTACTTATTTTGCGGAATATCATCGCATGATCGGTTCGGGTTTTTTGAGATAAAAATAAGCCAGAGAACGGTCTCTGGCTTAAATAAGTTTTATGGCTCCCCGGGTAGGATTCGAACCTACAACCCTCCGGTTAACAGCCGGATGCTCTGCCATTGAGCTACCGAGGAATGGCATTCGTCTCTGTGACGCGACTAACTATTATATCGAAACAGAATTCGTTTGCAACAGGAAGCGCAAAATATTTTCCGAGTCTCAAAATCCCGCACGGAAACCCCTGTGAAAGCAGGTTACTCTATCGACGGCGGAAGGAAAGACGTCTTCTGGAATTACTTTTTCTCGTCGCTCGTTTCGTCGGTCGTTTGGGATTGGGGACCAATCGGTCATCCCGATATTCGAACCCTTCAAGATCATAGGTTTCAAGAAGATGATTCGTGAAGTATTCGATTTCCCGAAGTTCGAGGAGCTGATCGGGGGTGAGGAATGTGAAGGCGTAGCCCTCGATGCCGGCGCGTCCTGTTCTGCCGATGCGGTGAACGTAGTCTTCCGGGTTGTCGGGTACGTTGTAGTTGACAACATAGCCCACCTCGGTGATATCGATGCCGCGTGCGAGCACATCGGTTGCCACCAGCACATCTATCTTTCCCATCTTGAAATCCCTGAGCGCCTTGTCCCGTTTGCCCTGGGTTTTGTCGGAGTGGATGCTGTCCGCTTTGATACCGTTTTTCCTCAAACCGTTGGCGCAGGCATCGGCTTCGCGTTTCGTGTGGGTGAAAATGAGCACTCTTGAGGCACCCTTATCTTTGAGAAGGGCTTCGAGAAGGGCTTGTTTCTGTATGGCTGAAACGGGCATGAGGTACTCTTCGACCGTTGTCGCCGTTTCTCCGCAATGGGCGATCTCGATACGTTCCGGGTCGTTTTGGAGTATGCGGGCTTTCTCGAGGACCTGAGGAGTAAGCGTGGCGCTGAAGAGAAAGGTCTGACGCTGTGTGGAGGTTCGTTTGATGATGGCGTTGACCGAGGGCCAGAATCCCATATCCATCATGCGGTCCACTTCATCGAGCACGAGATAATGTATGTTGTCGAGTGAGACGGACTTCTGATCCATGAGGTCGAGCAGTCTTCCCGGTGTCGCGATCAGGATGTCGCAACCTTCCTGAATCCCTTGGATCTGGGTGGCATACTTTTTGCCGCCGATGATGTTTTGTACGCGGAAGTTCGTCGTTTCCCCGATCGTGCGTGCGCAGTCGGCGATTTGTGAGGCGAGTTCGCGGGTCGGCGACAGAATGAGGGCGTAAGGCCCCTTGTTGCTTTTGGGCCGCTTCGATCCGTAGTAGCGGATCATCTGATCGAAGATGGGCAGGAGGTAGGCAAGGGTTTTCCCCGTGCCGGTCTGTGCGGCGGCAAGGATGTCCCGACCTTCGAGGCCGAAGGGGATGGCTTGTTGTTGTACGGGTGTTGGTTCCGAGAAGCCGAGTTCTCGGACGGCCTGAAGAGAAAGTGATGAAAGGCCGAGTTTTTCAAAAGTATTTGTCATATTTTCAGTGTACGTGAGATAAAGGGAATAGTCTAGTGCGCGATGTTTTGATAGAATGCGAGGGATGCCTTAAGGGCCCATAGCTCAACGGTGGAGCAGGGGACTCATAATCCTTTGGTTGTCGGTTCGAATCCGGCTGGGCCCACCAGGTAATTTCTATCCGATGCCCGCCCTCGTGCGGGTGTCGTTGTTTTCGGCTCGATCGCCGAAGGTGTCCTCTTTGCTTTTCGGTTTAGCTTTCGGAGGTGTGATGCTGCACGGGGCGTCGGCGAAGAAGGAGGTCTTCATGATAGGCTCGGAAGAAGGGGCGCGTTTGTACCCGGATGTGACGTATGAGGTCGAAGCCTTTCTCGAAGAGGTGAAGCCCTGCATCTATCACAGTCGATATGCGGTGCATGACTTCTATTTCACCGATCGCCTCGATCTGTACGCCGTTGTGGATCCTGGCGAAAAAATTCTCTTCATCGATACGGGATGGTGGGAGCTGTGCGGCACCGAAGCGCTTGACCGGTTGGTTGAGAGGGTGGGCGTGCCATGGAATCGTGTCGAGGTGTTCATAACGCATTTTCACAATGACCATGACGGCAACTTGCAGCATTGTCTCGACCGTGGCGCCGGAACCGTTTATCACGGACCGAAAAAGACCTTTTCCGAAAAGGAATTCGAAACATTTCTAAGAGCTTCGGGAGCACGTAGGATGGATGACGCAGCACTGCTTCCTTTCGTTGAGTTGTTGATGGGTCGGGGCGTCGGCGCCAGGGGTGAATCCTACCAGGCGGTTACCGTCGATGGTGAGCCTGCGATAACGGTCGGAGATTACCGCTTCACCCCCTTGTTGACCCCCGGTCACTGTCCTGAGCATCTTTGTCTTCTCGAGGCCGAAAAGGGCATTCTGTTCGCCGGGGATCACGTTCTCGATTCTGCGCCGGGCCTCATGCAATACGAAGCGGACTCACGGCTCCTGAAACTTTATTTGGACAGCCTAGAGAACCTGAAGACACGGGGTCTCGAAACGGTGTATCTCAGCCATCATGATGCTCTCGAAGGAACCGACGTAATCAACGCATTCATTTCTTCGATCGTGGCGAAATACGAGAAGCCACTGACGAAGATGCGGACGATTATGTGTGAGACGCATGCACCCCTGTCCGCATATGACGCTGCTCGTGAATTCTACTCCTATCTCCCCATGGGCTTCGATGGGGAGGCCGACCAGCTCCGTACGAGGCGTCTCATGATCGCCTTTTCCTACTTGGAATACCTTCACGATTGCGGTGAGGTATCTCGTATGCCGTCTTCTGCTTGAACAATACTGTATCGTTGATGTAGTGAGGGCCCCCGCATCCATCCTGATTCCGAAAAACGTCTTCTGTCATCCCAGCGTCATCCCAACAAAGCAAAAGGGAGGAAGCTTGTGCTTCCTCCCTCCGGAATCTGACCAAGTATTCTTGGTATGAGAATCGAGACTAGTCGAGAGCGGTGCCCGCGATCCAGGTCTGATACTCGATGTGACCGTCGTGATCTTCAACGCCCTTGGCGATGGTGATGCGCTGAACGGTAGGAGCGCCTTCCTCAAGCCACATAGCGCGGCAGTCGCGATAGAGGAGCTCGGTAGGACCATAAGGGGAGTCCTCGAAGTAACCGTCGCCACCGAAGATCTCGAGCATCTCGTCGGAAACGAGACGAACGGTATCGATGGAGAAGAGCTTGCAGATAGCAGCCTTTTCAGCGATGTACTCGCCCATGGGGTCGATGTCATAATCGTCGCAGAAGTCGATGACGCAGCAACGAAGAGCATGGAGCATCATCTGCATGTTAGCGAGCTTCATGCGGATAGCCTGGCGCTTGATGATCGGCTTACCGAAGGTAACACGGTCATGAGCACGAGCGATGGACATCTCGAACATGCGCTGAGCGATACCGAGGTTAGAAGTAGCGATATGAACGCGGGAGACAGCGAGGGAATGCATAGCAACCTTCATGCCTTCGCCTTCCTGACCAAGGAGGTACTTGGGATCAAGTACGACGTTGGTGAACTTCAGACCGGTGTGACCGGAGCCACGGCAGCCCATCATGTGGGGCATGGGAACGAGTTCGAAGCCGGGGAGATCCATAGGCACGAAGAACGCGGAGAGGCGCTCGTCGCCGGACTTCTCGGGATCGGTTACAGCGATAACATAAGAGAACTGAGAGCAGTCGGTGTGAGAGATGAGCCACTTCTCGCCGTTGAGGAGATAAGTGCCGTCTGCCTGCTTGATAGCAGTGGTGTGAAGGTCAGCACCGGTACCACCAGTCTTCTCGGTCAAAGCAAAGTTGGTGAAGATGGTCTTGTCCTGGAACTTGGGCATGTACTCGGCCTTGAGCTCGGGTTTGCCGAAGTCGTCGAGGATACGCCAGTTCAGGTCAGATGCATAGTGCATGTGCATACGCATGCCCGAAGGACCACGAGAGAACTCTTCCTGAACCTGCAGGATTTCCTTCTCGTTGAGGCCCCATCCGCCGTACTCAAGAGGAAGAGAGTAACGATAGATGTCATTGTCGATGTTCCACTGATAGAACTTATCGGGGAACTTGTTGGTTACCTCGATTTCCTTTTGCCATTCGGTGTAAGGACCTTCGACCTGTTCGCGAACCTTCTTGAGGAACGCTTTAAACTGCTCGTCGGTGATAGTTGCATTCGGATTCATAAACCCTCCTAATCGGTTTGTGATAGAGGCATTAACGCCACGACCCTTATGCGGCAGATTCCGGATTTTCCGCTAGGAAGAAGTTTAGCATCAGGGGCTAAGAGACTGTCCAATAGGTAATAAGCGCTGATTTTTTCAGCTTCCATAGGCTTGTTCTATCGATTGATTTCCCGTATCGGAAATTACTTTTCCGTATAAGGGTGTTTCGTATAGAGGAGGGAGAATCGGATATCATTTTTCCTGATGATGAATCCGATTTTTTGACAGTATATATTATTTGGTAAGAAGATTGGGCATCAATAGAACAGGCCTATGAATAGAGCCTGATTATCGCGAAGATTACCTATTGGACACTTTTTTGAATGAACTTCAAACTTGGTAACGCAGAAAGTCTTAATTCTGGGGCATTGTGTTTGCCAGGACCGATTCGCTAACGGAGCGCATCCCAGGCGGAGAGAAGGAGAAGATTATGGATTTTAGCTTTACCGAAGATCAGGAGTTGATGATTGACAGCATTAAAGAATTTGCTGCCACTTACTTCACTGATGAAGCAGTAAGGGAAATGTATGAAGTTCATCATGGTGTTCCTGACGAAGTCCAGGATGCCTATCGCGATCTCGGCTTCGCCTTCATGGGCCTGCCCGAGGAAATCGGTGGCATTCCCTGTGATCGTTTCACTCTCGGCGTCTTGACCGAAACCCTCTATCGTGCGACCGGTTGTATGACTCCCTTCATGACCGGCATGTTGGCGGCTTATGACGTCGCCGAATTCGGTAGCGAAGAGCAGTGCAAACTCATCGTCGACCACTATGAGAAGTCCGGCCGCAGTTTTGCCGCCATGTGCCTCTCCGAGCCGGGTGCCGGTTCCGACAACATGGGTATGACCACCACCGCTAAGAAGCAGGCTGATGGCACTTATGTTCTCAGCGGTCAGAAGACCTGGGTAACCAACGGTGGCGTTGTTCCCTATCTGGTCGTTATCGCCAAGGACGAGGATCCTGCCCGCGAGAACAAGAACATGTCTCTTTGGCTCCTTCCCTCCGATGCCCCCGGTGTTTCCACCGCTTCTCTGACCAAGCTCGGTCAGCAGACGGTCCCCTTCGTCGATGTATTCTTCGACGATGTCGTTCTCACTGAGGAGAATCGTCTTGGTGAAGCCGGCAAGGGTTGGTTGCTTCTCATGAAGAACTTCGAGTTCGAGCGTTGTTTGGTTGTTGCCCAGGGTCTCGGTCTTGCCGAAGCCGCCCTCGACGACGCTATCGACTACGCTCTCGATCGCATCGCTTTCGGCGAGCCTATCGCCAACAACCCCCGCGTTCAGGATCTCATCACCGAATCCAAGCGTACGATTCTCTACACGCGCATGATGCTCTATTTATGCCTCTGGATGCTCGATCAGGGTAAGTCCTGCAATGCCGAGGTTGCAATGCTTAAGTCAGAATCCACCAAGACCTGCTTGAAGGTTGCCGACAACGCCATCGAGATCTTCGGCGGCCTCGGTTACACCGAAGAAGTTCGCGTCGGTCGTATCTGGAAAGACCTTCGTGGTAATGCTCTCGCCGGTGGTACGTGTGAGGTTATGGACTACATTGCAGGTCGTGCGATCGTCGATAAGTATCGCAAGAAGCGGGGCATGTAGTCGGATTTATGTGACCATTTACGGCTATGACCTCTTGATATAAGCAGGTCATAGCTGTAATTTGGTTATCTCGTGTACTAAGTTCGATCTCAAATTTGTAGGTAATACAAACGAGAATAGGAGCAAAAGGGTTATGAAAATTGTTGTTGCTGTAAAGGTGGTTCCAGACGATCAGGATATCTTCGTTTCCGGCGATCGCTCTCTGGACTATTCCAAAGCCCATGAGGTAATTTCCACGTATGACCTCAATGCCATCGAAGCTGCTGCTCAGTTGGCAGCTGCAAACGACGGTTCTTCCGTCGTTGCCATCAGCGCCGTTCCCACCAAGGCGGACGATGCGAAGGCCAAGCAGGGTATTCTCGCCCGTGGCGTGGATGAACTGTTCATGGTTACCGATGATTCTCTCGAAACGGCGGATTCCTATGCGACCGCTCAGGCTCTCAAGGGCATCGTCGATTCTAAGGCTGCCGACTACGACCTCATCATCTGCGGTGATGGTTCCGCTGACATGTATGCCGGTCAGGTCAACGTTCAGCTTGCCGCCGCACTCGGTGTTCCAACCGTCAACGAGGTCACTTCCGTGACCGTCGAAGGAGACAAGGTTGTCGTTGAGCGCACTCTCGCTGACGAGGTTGAGGAAATCGAAGTTCCCCTTCCTGCCGTGATCTCCGTTTCTCCCGACATCGCCAATCCCCGTATCGCCGGTATGCGCGACATCTTGGCTGCCAAGAAGAAGCCTCAGACCGTTGAGGCTTTGGGCGCCGCTGTCGATACCAAGGTGACCGTCGAGGATATCAAGGCACCTGAGATGGCTCCTCGCAAGAATCAGATCTTCGAAGAAGGCGACATCGACGCATTCGTCGCAGCTGTTGCCGAAGCACTTAAATAAGAGAAGGCGGTATTAAAGTATGAAAGCATTAGTATTAGCAGAAACCATCGATGGCCAGAGCGCTCTTTGCGCTGGCGCTCGTACCATTGCTGACGAAGTCGTCTTGGCTGTCGTGAAGGGTGCTCCCGTCACCGGTGTAGCCGATAAGGCTTACGATATCGAACTTCCCGCAGGCGAGCCCGTCGAAAACGCCGCTGCTGGCGTGAAGGCCGCTTATGACGCTGCGACCCCCGATGTCGTTCTGGTTGAGCCCACTCCCCGCAACAAGATCCTTTCCGGTCTCCTTGCCGCTCAGCTCGGTACGGCTGTCATCTCCGATGTCACCGCCATCGACGGCGACGTTGTGACGAACATGTACTTCGGCGGTTTGGCCGAAAACAAGCAGAAGGCAGCCGGTGCGAAGATTTACACCGTTGCAGCTACGTGCTTCGGTGATGCCGAGGCAACGGGCTCCGATACCGTCGAGGCCATCGCCTACACGGCTCCCGAGAAGCCTCTCGTTCTGCGTGGAACCAAAGAAGTTCCCCAGGAAGGTGCAGACCTCACCAAGGTCGATATCGTCGTCGGTGCCGGTCGTGGCTTCGCCGAGGAATCCGAACTGCAGATCGCTCGCGATCTTTGCGCGAAGGTCGGTGGCGAACTGGGTTGCTCCCGTCCTTTGGCCGAGAACGTCAACTGGATGCCCCGTAATCTCTATATCGGTGTTTCCGGTCTTCAGCTCGCGCCCAAGGCTTACATCGCATTGGGTATTTCCGGTCAGATGCAGCACATGGTCGGCGTGACCGGTGCGGATACCATCATCGCGGTCAACAAGGATGCGAATGCTCCTATCTTCAAGCAGGCTGACTACGGTATCGTTGGCGACCTGAAAAACGTTGTTCCCGCTTTGATTGAAAAGCTGTAATAAGGATTTCACGGGGTGTGGCGTAAAGCCGCACCCCGATTTGTTCACTTTCTGAAAGGAAAAGCATGTCCGATTTTGACGCGATTGTTGTTGGTGGAGGCTGCGCGGGTTCCGTCGCCGCTTACACCCTTGCGTCTGCTGAGAAGTCGGTTCTCGTCGTCGAGCGTGGTAATTACGCGGGCGCCAAGAACATGACCGGCGGCCGCATCTACACCCATTCGCTCGCTAAGATCTTCCCTGATTACAAGGAAGCTCCTTTGCAGCGGAAGATTGCCCATGAGCGCATCTCCCTCATGTCGCCCGATTCCAACTTCACCGTCGATTACACCTCGAAGGATCTGCTCGACGAGGGTAAGGAATCCTACTCTGTTCTCCGTGGCCCCTTTGATCAGTGGCTTGCGGAAAAGGCAGAGGAAGCCGGCGCCGAGTACATCTGCGGCATCGCCGTTGAGAACCTCATGATCGAAAACGGTAAGGTATGTGGCGTTATCGCTGGAGAAGACGAGATCACCGCTGATGTCGTCATCTTGGCAGATGGTGTCAACTCCCTGCTCACTTCGAAGGCCGGGCTTTCCAAGGTCGCTCCTGCTCCCGATCAGGTTGCAGTCGGTGCCAAGGAAACCATCGAGTTGCCTGCCGATGTTATCGAAAGTCGTTTTCTCTGTAATCCCGGCGAAGGTGCTTCTTGGCTGTTCGCCGGTGACGTATCCAACGGTGTTATCGGTGGTGCGTTCATTTACGCGAACGAAGAATCGGTTTCCGTCGGTATCGTTGCTACGCTTTCAGAAGTATGTAAGCAGGATATCCCGGTTTATCAGATGCTCGATAACTTCAAGAATCGTCCCGAAATCGCTCCCCTCATCCGTGACGGTAAAACGGTTGAGTATTCCGGTCATCTTGTTCCGGAGGGGGGCGTCAAGATGATGCCCGAAATCGTCGGTGACGGTGTTCTTGTTGCCGGAGACGCGGCCATGCTTTGCATGAACCTCGGCTATACGGTTCGTGGCATGGATCTTGCCGTTGCTTCCGGAGATATCGCCGCCAAGGCCGCCATCAAGGCTCTTGATGCGGGCGACACCTCCAAAAACGGTCTTGCCGCCTATAAGACCATGCTCGACAACTCTTTCATCATGCGCGACATGAAACAATATGCCGAATTCCCCGCATTCCTCGAAGAGTGCCCCCGCATGTTCAAGGGGTATCCGGAATTGATCCGCGACATCATGAATCCGCTGTTTATCGTCGATGGCGAACCCAGGAAGCCCGTCAAGAAGATGGCCATGGGTCCCGTCAAGCAGATCGGTCTTATGAAGATTGCCAAGGATGCCTTGAAGGGAGTGAAAGCGCTATGATCGATATCACGGTAAATGTTGACGAGAAGCTCGCTCTCAATAAGTTCAACGTCGATGAAGAATGTCCTCATATCAAGTTGAAGGAGGATGCTTCCGATTCGGAATTCCGCAAACTCATACTCTGCTGCCCCGCGGCTTTGTATAAGCAGGGCGAAAACGGCGAAAAGCTTTTCGATTATGCCGGTTGTCTCGAGTGCGGTACCTGTCGCGTTCTCTGTGGCGATACCATTCTTGAAAAATGGGAGTATCCTCAGCCGACCATGGGTGTTGAATATCGCTTCGGCTAGGCCGTTGCATTCATCGGTAATTTCCGGAGGCAAGCCCGCAGCGCGGGCTTGCCTAATTTTTTGCTATGAATGAGTATCAATCTATCGGTTTCTGCTATAATTCACGCGTTGTCTACAAATCTGTACGAGAGCAGAATTCGAATGAACCTATCACAGCTTTATTACTTCAGGAAATTAGCTGAGTTGCAGCACTACACCCGGTCGGCGAAGGAGCTGTTCATCACGCAGCCCACTTTGTCGGGATCCATTTCTTCTCTCGAACAGGAATTAGGGGTTTCTCTGTTTCAGAAAACGGGCCGCAACGTCGAGCTCACCAAGTATGGTGCCGAGTTTCTGACCTACGTCAATGCATCTTTGGAACAGCTTGATAAAGGTGTTGCGATCATGAAGGGCTATTCGGGGGAGAGCGATGGTGGAACCATTGATCTGGGGTGTATCATCACGGTGCAGACGGATTACGTTCCTCAGCTTCTGAATATGTATCGTCGTAACAGTGAACATGCGTATGAGTTCAATATCACACAGAAGCCTTCTCAGGTTTTGCTGGACGACCTTGTCAAAGGCGCTCACGATGTGGTTT
>CAJMLT010000025.1 GCA_905214325.1 uncultured bacterium | reverse complement strand
CGGGTGGAGGCACCCCGCTCCCGTACTTGCGACTGCAGGGTGCCAAGCTCTCGCCGCAGACACGGAAGCCTTTGCAAACCTCTGAAAAATAAAATGATTCAAAAATTCGATTATTCTCCCTTTGAGAAATCGAATACCCTATCGATAGTGTTTGATCAGGGTGGATATGCCGGAAATCGAAGGGTTCATCGATTTCCGGCATGGGAAAGACAGGTTGCATCGCTTCGGTTTCGGGGGGCCCTTCGGGGAACGAAACGGATCGACTACCCGTCACGCCATCGGCAGAGCCGACGTTTCGGCGAAGCGGGTTCACCGCAAAGGGCATATTCACACAGAAGAAGGGGGAATCATGAACAAGGGACCACTGTCGGGCTACAAGGTAATCGAATTCGCCACCTATGTGGCCGCGCCGTCAGGCATCCGCATTCTGGCCGATTGGGGCGCAGACGTCATCAAGATCGAAGCGGCGGCGGGCGACGATTACCGCACCAACTGGAACGTATATTCCATGCCGGGAGACAGCGATCTGTGTAATCCCTGCTTCGATCTGGTGGGCGTAAACAAGCGTTTCATGGTCATCGATCTGCGTACGGATGAGGGCAGGGACATCCTCTACACGATGCTCGAAGACGCGCAGGCATTCGTCACGAGCGCGCGCGACAAAGCTCTGAAGAAATTGGGGCTCGACTGGGAAACCCTTCATGCGAAATTCCCCCGACTTGTATATGGCCACTGCCGCGGATACGGCGAACACGGCGCCATGAAAAACAGCCCCGGCTACGACTACACCGCCTACCATGCGCGATCAGGAGTGGGTGGATCGCTGTATGAAAAGGGCGGTGCCCCCATGATAGGTGGCCCCGGATTCGGAGACCTGCAAACCGGACTGGCCCTTGCCGGGGGCGTTGCAGCCGCCCTGGTGGGTGCCGAGCGGACGGGCGTCGGCGACCGCGTTGTCGTCAGCCTCAATTCGGTGGGAGTCTACGTGATGAGTCTCGCCCATACCGCATCCCAATTCGGCGGATATTCCCTCCCGACTTCCCGCAGAACGGTTTCCAATCCCTTCAATTCCACCTACAAGACAAGCGATGGCAAGTGGATACAGTTCTGTGTGGCCGCACCTGAATTGGGATACAACCATTTCATGGAAACCATAGGGCGCGAAGATCTGAAAGACGATCCGCGCTACTGCAAAATGGACTACATGCGAGAACATCATCATGACGAATTCGTATCCATCATCGAAGAGGCTCTGGCCCAAAAGACGATGGCCGAATGGGAGAAGATCCTCACCGAAGCCGATATCGCCTTCGGGCCGATGTACGAATCCGCCGACGTGCTGGCCGATCCCGAAATCTGGGACAACGAATACGCCGAAAAGGTAACCTACCCAACCGGCGACGAAGCGATACTCATCCATCCGCCCGCGCGCCTTGATTCGGTGGGCACCGCGCCGTTGGTGCCTTCCCGCGGCATAGGAGCCGACACCGAAGCGATACTGCGTGAGCACGGTTACTCGGATGAGCAGATACGGGCTTGGGAGGAAAGCGGCGTGGTCACGCAGCACGCATAGCGCGAGCACAATCGCGAAACCCACCGCGGTCATCG
Organism: uncultured bacterium; assembly: GCA_905214325.1. GTDB lineage: Bacteria > Actinomycetota > Coriobacteriia > Coriobacteriales > Eggerthellaceae > Anaerotardibacter. The sequence continues at coordinate 20,396 of CAJMLT010000025.1, read as the reverse complement.
GGACGAACCTGGAACCTGAGGAGTGAACGGACCCCAGGAATCAAACCGGCTTCATCGACACTCTCCCGCAGTCGAAGCAGAAGGGACCCTTGCTTCACGAAGGCACCCGGCGTGGGCCGTAGCTTTCGTATAAGACCCCTGCAGTTGGACCATCATCGAATCAGGTCCGGCTGGAGGGGTCTTCGGCTGGAAGAAGTTCGCTTCATCAAGCGGGACGGATGACCATTTCCTTGATACGGCCCGTTTCCGCGTCATAGGTTTCGATGGAGGCGATGGCGTGCACGATCACGCCCGCATAGCTGGAATAGAAGTTGATGTTGCGTTCGTTTTCGATGCGGGGATCGAGAATGGACAAGCCCCCCAGCACGAACATGTGATGGTAATACATATCCACCGCACGGCTACCGTAGAGAAACGAATTGTTGCGTCCGATGCCCTGCGGGCAGTAGTCGAACAGGCGGCAGGTGTCGGAAAAGCAGGCGGCGAGAGCCTCATGATTCTTGTCCCGCATGGCATACATCAAATCGGCGATTATCATGATTCCTCCTAGTAGACTTTTTCCGAATGGAGCAGAGCATCGGTGCCGCCATCGACGAACAGCACGACCCCGTTGACGCCCCGTGCTTCCGGCGAAACCAAAAAGGCTATGGCGTTGGCTATTTCAACCGGATCCATAAGCGGATCGCCGCCGTAGTTAGTGGGTACGGGAAGCGCCTGTACGGCCACCATGTGTTCGGGGGTGAGTTTGTCGGTCATAGCCGTGCGGACGTTGCCCGGTGCAACGGCATTGACGCGTACGCCCCGTGCGCCCCAGTCGGCACTCATGCGACGGGCCCAACGGGCAAGCGCGTATTTCGTGGCTGCATAGAAGGTGTGGGCCAACCCGGCGTCGTAGTCGCCCACCAAGGCGAGGATACGCTCCTCGTCGGGGTGGTTGTTGAGCATGCCCACGACGTCCATACGGGCATCACCGTGGGCAATGGAATTGGAGGATGTGACGACGCAGGACCCTCCTTTGAGCTGGAGCAGATCGAACACGCCCCGCGCTATTTCGGTTGCGCCGAAATAATTGAGGGAAATGATAAGCGGAATGGACCCGTTGTCACCCGAAACACCCGCGTTGCAAACCAGGCCATCCAGCCCTTCGGGATAGCGCGTATGCAATTCCTCGATGGCATAGGCACGTCCTTCGGGAGTGGCGAGATTGGCATTGATATCTCCACCGTTGAGGTCGATATTGACCACTTCATGACCGCGCTGCGCAAGGATGCCGGCGGTTTTCGCACCGATGCCGCTTGTGGCTCCAGTGATGACGTAAACACCCATATCGTCTCCTTCGTTTTCATACCGTATCGTTTCATCCTATCCAAACACGGCCCTATCCCGCGCAAGCAATTTCCCGCCACCATCGTTTTTTCGTTCAGTGGACGAAAGCCGGGGCGAATGACCACCCCTCTTGCCCCAAGGCGAAAACTGTCATACACTGGCAAAACACAATACCCCCATGGGGTATATGAAACCGCATCGAAGAACGGGAAAGCAGGTTTTCATGAGTACCCGCATCGAAACGACCCAGCCATCCTGCACCTGTCAGCACAAAGCCACACCGCGCAGTGATGAAATGCGTGATGACGTGCAGAAACGTCTCAATCGCATCATCGGGCAACTGGGGGGCGTAAAAACCATGATCGACGACAACCGCTACTGCGGTGACGTGCTCACCCAGCTTTCCGCAGCGCAAAGCGGGCTGAATGCCCTGTCGGCCCTTATCCTGCAAAACCACATGGAAACCTGCGTGGTCGAACAGATACAGCAGGGCAACATGGAAGTGATAGAGGAACTCACCCGTTTGATACGGCGATTCTCGTGAAATGACCCGCGCTTTGCCAAGAGAGCGGCAAATCTGCAGCACCCTTGACGAAACACCCGCGAAGAAAGGTCCGGTGAATCATGAAGCAGACCCTCGATATAACCGGGATGACCTGTTCGGCCTGCGCTGCCCGCGTGGAGAAAACCTCGCTCAAAACACCCGGCATCAATGAGGCTTCGGTCAACCTTTTGAAAAACAGCATGACCGTCGAATACGACGGCAGCGCCACAACGCTCGATGCTCTTGTCAACAACATAGACAAAATAGGCTACGGCGCATCGGTGCGCACGAACCGGGATACCGCAAATGCAACGCCCCCTTCCGCAGCACCGCGCCCAACGGGTGACGAACGGGCGACCACCGAAACGAACCGCATGAAAAAACGACTCATCGTTTCGTTCGCCTTCACCATCCCCTTGTTCTACCTAGCCATGGGCCACATGTTCGCGTGGCCGCTACCCGCCTTTTTCCTGGGCGATGAGAACCTGCTTCCCTTCGCGCTTACCCAGCTGCTTCTGGTCATACCCGTGGTGTTCGTCAATTTCGACTACTTCCGCATCGGGTTCAAGGCGCTTTTCCGAGGGGCACCCAACATGGATTCCCTCATCGCCTTAGGCGCAAGCGCTTCGATACTCTACGGAATCTCTGCGCTCTACCGCATTGGATTCGCGCTGGGCGTCGGTGATATGAGCAGCGCCCATCACGGTGCCATGGATATGTATTTCGAATCCGCCGGAATGATTTTGGCGTTGATCACCTTGGGTAAATTCTTCGAAGCACGGGCCAAGGGGAAAACGACCGATGCTATTACCAAACTGATGGACCTCGCTCCGAAAACCGCCACGGTCATACGCGATGGACAGGAGACCGTCGTCGCCGTGGAGGACGTGAAGGTAGGCGAGCGCGTTGTCGTCAAGGCGGGCGAGGCCGTGCCGGTCGACGGGCGGATCATCGAGGGGAGCGCCACCATCGACGAATCGGTGATCACGGGAGAAAGCAACCCGGCGGATAAGGGCGTCGGCGACGAAGTGACGGGAGCGACGACAACCCTCATGGGATGGTTCGTCATGGAGGCACGTCACGTCGGCGACGACACCACGTTGGCCGGCATCATCCGCTTGGTGGATGAGGCCACCGGGTCGAAAGCGCCCATCGAGAAAACGGCCGACAAGATAAGCGGGGTGTTCGTGCCGGTGGTCATCGTGATCGCCCTCATCACCTTCGGCATATGGATGGGCTTGGGAGTGGGGCTTGAAACGGCGCTGTCCCGCGCTATTTCGGTACTGGTCATATCGTGTCCCTGCGCGCTGGGGCTGGCAACCCCCACCGCCATCATGGTGGGAACCGGCCGCGGTGCCCGATCGGGCATATTGATCAAATCCGCTGAGACCTTGGAAGTGGCTCACCGCATAGACACCGTGGTGTTCGACAAAACGGGAACGATCACGCGGGGTGAGCCTCGTGTGACCGATGTTATGGCCGCACCCGATGTCGACCGCACGTGGTTCATCACCATAACGGCGACGCTGGAAGCCAAATCCGAACACCCCCTTGCCCGCGCCGTCGCGCTGTATGCCCAAGAGAAGGGCCATGCGACAATGGCTCTCGATGATTTCCGCCAGATTCCCGGCGAAGGAATAACCGGGGTCATCGAAGGCACGCAGCACCTTGCCGGAAACGCACGCATGATGCAGAACCACGGCATCGAAACAGGTAGCTTGGAGGAAGCCGCACGGACCTTCGCCACACAGGGGAAAACCCCGCTTTTCATTGCGGACGGAACGCGGCTGCTCGGAATCATAGCGGTGGCCGACGAAGTGAAGGAAACCAGCCGGCAGGCCATCGCGAAGCTGCACGCGGAACGCATCACCACCATCATGCTTACCGGAGACACCCGCCAAAGTGCCCAAGCCATTGCAGCACAGGTGGGTATCGACCGTGTCATAGCCGAGGTAAAGCCGGAGGACAAGGAGCGCGAGATCAGGCAACTCGCCGAAACGGGAGTGGTGGCCATGGTGGGCGACGGCATAAACGACGCCCCCGCGCTCGCCCGTGCGCAGGTCGGTATCGCCATCGGCGCCGGGACCGACATCGCCATCGAAGCGGCCGATGTCGTGTTGATGCGCAGCGATCCGCTGGACGTGGTGTCCGCCATCCGCCTTTCCCACGCCACCATGCGCAACATCAAGCAGAATCTGTTTTGGGCGTTGTTCTACAACAGCATCGGCATTCCCGTCGCCGCCGGCGTGCTGGCCGGGATCGGGATCGTGTTGAATCCCATGATCGCCGCCGCGGCCATGAGCGCCAGTTCGGTGTGTGTCGTGGGTAATGCGCTGCGTCTGCGCAGGTGGAAGCCCGCCTTGGGAGAAGTGCCCGCCGAAGAAACGGGAACCTTTTCCGTGGTGGATGACGGTGAAGCACCTGCGATGGAATCGAATATACCGTCAAACGAAGCAGTCGAATCGCTTCATGATGAAAACGAAAGCACCCCGAATGCAAAGGAGCAGACCATGGAAACCACTCTTCATGTCGAAGGAATGATGTGCCCGAAGTGCGTGGCGCATGTCACCGAAGCACTGGAGGCCGTCGAAGGCGTTGAGCATGTGGACGTCGATCTGGAAGCTGCCAGCGCCCGCGTGAGTGGACGGGCCGACGTGGATGAGCAGCAACTCGTAGACGCGGTGGTGACTGCAGGATACGAAGCGCGCACGACACGCTAGCTGCGCACGTCGAACCTAATAAGGTCGAGTCAGGCGGGCGCCGTGTGTGAAGCGCGCCGAACACCCCACGCGCGAAACCCCGGGTGCTATACTGGCATCGATATCGGGCACACCCACCCGAAAGAGCCCCATGGCCGTTGATCTTGTCTCTCTTGCCATAATCGCCCTCGTCGCCGCCATCGCGCCCATACTTGCGCGCCTGATCCCGGGAAAAGTCATCCCCGAAACCGTATTCCTGCTGATAGCCGGAGCTGTATTGGGTCCTTACCTTCTCGGTTTCATCCATGTGGATGAAACGGTGTCGTTCCTTTCCGATCTGGGGCTTTCCTTCCTTTTCCTGTTGGCCGGTTACGAAATAGACACGAAAAACCTCACCGGATCGCAGGGAAAACGCGGCTTGGCGACATGGGTGATATCGCTTGCTCTGGCGTTTGCGGTCATCCGCCTCATACCCGGCATATCCATCAGCCACATCGACGGCATAGCCATAGCCATCGCTCTCACCACCACCGCACTCGGCACGCTTCTGCCCATCATGAAGGAACGCAACCTCATGGGAACCCCCATCGGGAATTCCATCCTTTCCTACGGCACCTGGGGCGAGTTGGGGCCCGTCATTGCCATGGCTCTGTTGCTGTCCACGCGTCAAACCTGGCAAACCATGGCTCTCTTGCTGGCCTTCGTCGCTTTCGCGGTGCTGACCGCGGTGTTTTCCTCCAAAGCCCGCAAGGCCGGCAGCCGCATGTTCGCTTTTCTGAGCGAAGGAGCCGAAACCACGTCACAGACCATCATGCGCGTGACGATACTCCTTCTGGTTTCCCTGGTGGCGCTTTCGGCTCTTTTCGATCTTGACATCGTATTGGGATCGTTCGCCGCCGGATTCGTTTTGCGCTACATCATCCCCGAAGGAAACACGAGCCTCGAAACCAAACTCGACGGCATCGCCTACGGCTTTTTCATTCCCCTGTTCTTCATTGTGTCGGGGGCGAACATCGATCTGACCGCCGTGTTCGACCAGCCCGTCCTGCTTGTCGGATTCATAGTGATGCTCCTGCTCATCAGAACCACGCCCATCTTCATCGCCCTTTCAACCGGAAAGGACACCAAGACCATGACGCAGAGCAGCCGTGTGAGCATCGCCTTATACTGCACGACCGCCCTTCCCCTTATCGTTGCCGTCACTTCGGTGGCGGTGAAGACCGGAGCCATGGATCAGTCGAGTGCTTCGGTGTTGGTGTCGGCCGGTGCGCTCACCGTATTTTTGATGCCCCTTCTGGCCGCCCTTGCCCAGCGCCTCGTCGACGTGGAGCCCCTCAAGGCGGCGAAGGAGATTTCACAACACCCCGACGAAACGAAAGAGATTCTCCGCGACCATCTGGCCTTGGAGCGCATGTTGGCCAAAGCGAAAAAGCATGCCGAAGACATGACCGATGTCGACAACCCTTCCTTCGAATCGCGTCTCGCACAACGGGCGGCGGCAGCCAAGGCCGCCCATACCGATAGGGTGGCGCGACGTTTCGCCGCAGAGAGGAGGCGCCGTCTGGCCGAACAGGGCCGAGAGGTGCGACACGACGACGAACCGGTATCCGACGGTAACGGTGCCGACGAAAAAACGAAGCCGCGGCAATAGGACCACGCGGGAATCTTTCGCGAATTCCGCCCGTCCGTGCGTGACGGATGGGCCTTTCTTGTTCTACACTTTCACCTGAACGAACCAGGAGGCACAACCATGAAGGTAATCATGCTCAACAGCAGCCCACACAAAGAAGGCTGCACGTATACGGCACTTTGCGAAGTAGCGAAAACCTTGGCGGAAAACGACGTCGAATCCGAAATCCTGTGGCTGGGGAACAAAGCCGTGCGCGACTGTATCGCCTGTGGTGAATGCTCGGGCAACGGCGCCTGCATATTCGACGACGACCGCGTCAACGAGTTCATCGAAAAAGCCGCGGGTGCCGATGGCTTCGTGTTCGGCAGCCCCGTCTATTACGCACATCCCTCGGGTCGGCTACTCTCCTTCCTCGATCGTGCGTTCTACGCCTGTTCGCAGGATCACATCTATCCTCCCTTCATCGGCAAGCCCGGCGCAGCCGTTCTGTCGGCACGACGCGGAGGAACTACCGCGTCCTTCGATGCGATCAACAAGTATTTCACCATCGCTTCCATGCCGGTGGTCACCTCGACATACTGGAACATGGTCCACGGGCAGAATCCCGACGACGTGCGTCAGGACCTCGAAGGCCTGCAGATCATGCGCAACCTCGGGCGCAATATGGCTTGGATGATCCGCCACCTGCGCGACGACGACGCCGTAGCGGATGCCCCGCAGCTCGAAGTTGAGTTTCAAACCAACTTCATCCACTAGAAAAAGAACCGTAAGCGGCTTAGTTTGAGAAAAACCCTTGCAACCGAGCGTGTTTAGGTGAATAATTCCGCCGTTATCTTTTTTTCTATGAAGCTTTCGGGATTCACACGGAAAACCGAAAGTGGAGAAAACTCTGGAGAATCTCTTAAATGAGTGCCGACGGTGCAAAACTTCCCCACAGAAGTTGAATCTCTCAGGCAAACGGACAGAGGCGTTCATCACCTGCCCGCTGATCGACTGCGCGTCAGTTTCATTGACCTTCTCCAAAGTTTTCACGCAACCTATGGAGGAGGTTACTTACGTGGATGTTTTATTGGACATCGTCCAGACCATCAATTCGTATCTATCGAATTACATTCTGATCATCCTGTTGGTCGGAACCGGTCTGTTTTTCACCATCCGCACGCGTTTCGTGCAAATCCGCTGCTTCGGTGAGGGATTGCGCAACGTGTTCGGCAAATTCTCGATGACGGGAAAAGCCCCGAAAAGCGGCATGAGTTCGTTCCAGGCTCTGACCACGGCTATCGCAGCTCAGGTGGGTACGGGCAACATCGTCGGTGCATGCGGAGCCATCCTGATCGGTGGTCCCGGCGCCATTTTCTGGATGTGGGTCATCGCGTTTTTGGGAATGGCCACCAACTACGCCGAAGCGGTTCTTGCACAGAAGACACGTATCGTCGATGCGGACGGCACCGTGCATGGTGGTCCGGTTTACTACATCAAAACCGCCTTCACCGGTGCATTCGGCAAGTTTCTCGCCGGCTTCTTCGCGGTAGCCATCATTTTGGCACTCGGATTCATGGGTTGCATGGTGCAGTCCAACTCCATCGCCTCGACCTGTAGCACCGCCTTCAATATCCCGACGTGGGTCATCGGCTTGGCCATCGTCGCCGTGGGCGGCTTCATCTTCTTGGGCGGCATACGTCGTATCGCTTCGGTCACCGAGAAGATCGTTCCCATCATGGCGATCATCTATCTCATCGGTGGCATCGCGGTTCTCATCGCCAATGCCCCGGCGGTTCCCGCTGCCTTCGGTCTCATCTTCGAATTCGCCTTCAACCCACAGGCTTCCATCGGCGGTGTCACGTTCGGACTGATCGCCGCATTGAGCCAGGGTGCCAAACGTGGTCTGTTCTCCAATGAGGCAGGCATGGGTTCAACCCCTCACGCGCACGCACTCGCGAACGTGAAGAACCCCCACGAGCAGGGTGTCGTTGCCATCATCGCAGTGTTCATCGATACCTTCGTCGTGGTTTCCATCACCGCTTTGGTGACGATCACCGTGCTCTACACCGGTGACGGTGCACTGGCGCAGGGGATCTATGACGGCATAGACAAGACCAACATGGCCCAGATCGCCTTCGGCAGTCTCATGGGCCAGGCGGGCGGCAATATGTTCGTGGCCATCTGCCTTCTGTTCTTCGCGTTTTCCACCATCATCAGCTGGAACCTGTTCGCCAAGATCAACGTCGAATACCTGTTCGGCAAGAAGGCCATTCCGGTGTTTTCCGTGCTGGCACTGATCTTCATTTTCATGGGATCGCTGCTCAGCAACGACCTGGTATGGGAGTTGGCCGACATGTTCAACCAGCTCATGGTTCTTCCCAACGCCATCGCCCTGATCGCGCTTGGTGGAGCGGTGTCGGTTTGCGCCCGCACCCGTGGCGAGAAGTGCGATATCGAGAAAAAGGGTAAAATCGGAGCAGAGCCGACCGAATAGGCGACGCTTTTCCGAAGATACACGCGATTGCACCTGCAAGACGCCCCTTCGGGGGCGTCTTTCGTTTCGGAACCCAGGGCAATCACGGGTCCGATCATCAAAGAGGAGGCCCGTGAAAAGGAGATCACCGTAATCGTTGGACACGCGGAGGCCATCCGCCGGTTACGGGCGAGGGCACCGCGTTGCCGGTAGTGCCGTTTTCGCAGGAACACGCACGAGAAATGGGATAGGAATATGACATCGTTTCGCACCATAGAAGGCCGAGCGAGTGCTGAGATCGAAGAGAAGAAAAGCCGTTTCATCGCTCACTGCGCCCACGTCGAAACCGAACAGGAAGCACTGGATTTTCTCGAAGAGATACGCAGTGCCCATCGGCTTGCCCGTCATAACGTCTACGCCTACGTGCTGCGCGGCGACGGAGCAACACCGCGCATCCGCTATTCCGATGACGGCGAACCACAGAAGACCGCCGGAATGCCCACCTTGGAAACCATCCGCCACGCCGATCTGACCGACGTGATTGTGGTGGTAACCCGGTATTTCGGTGGGACATTGTTGGGAACGGGCGGGTTGGTACGCGCCTACACCCGAGCCACACAGGCCGGGTTGACAGCGGCCGAGCAGGTTGTCATTTCGCGTTGCGTCGACATCGTCATACGCATTCCCTATCCGCTCTACGATCAGATGATCGTGCATGCCGCCAACTGCGAAGCGAAGCTGCTGGATTCGCAGTTCAGCGATGCGGTCACCTTGACCTATCGCATGATCGACGGCACGCAGGACGCCCTGCTGAAGAAAATCACCGAGCTATGCAGGGGAGCGCAGGACGTGAGCATATCGGATCCCATCGAAGCCGCCTTTTAGCCGACGGGTTTCTTTTTTCTCCGGAGCGCTTCGGAGCTTTCCCTTCTTTGCTACGAAGCCTTGCCGGAGTTCCATCCGAAAAACGCATGCCACCCACTGATAGAGAGACATTCTCCGAACCGGAAAAGGAATCGTCTTTCTTCGTTACAGCAAGCCTTCTGCCACACTCGATGGGCGAACATGGTAATCTTGAAGAAATAATCGGGGCTTTCGAGCCTTCGGCGGAACCATCCGCTTATCGGAGCTTTCGGGGCTTGGGGTGGGTGGTTACAAGGAGCACGGCTTCCGTAACAGCGGGAGTTATTTCGCGTCATTGGAAACGGTCATGTGAGGAGGAATCATGGATGGGGAAGCGGATCAACACCCCCGCGAATTCACCTATCGGGATTTCGCCGCGTTCGCCGAACTGAACGAGGAGCACCTGCTTTCCCAATGCCGTATCGACGTGTTCCGCTCATCGGGCCCGGGTGGCCAAGGAGTGAATACCACCGACTCCGCCGTGCGCCTGACCCATCTTCCCACCGGCATCACGACATCCAGCCAAACGCAACGCAGTCAACTCCAAAACAAGCGGGAGTGCCTGAACAAACTGCGTGCCATTTTCCTACGGAAATCCATCCGCCCCAAGCAGCGGGTGAAGACCAAACCGACGCGAGCCTCAAAGGAAAGGCGCCTGCACGCCAAAAAGCTCAACGCCCAGAAGAAGCAAAACCGAAGAAAGCCGTACTGATTCGCCGACATGCCGAAAAACGTGCTCGGCGCAACACGGACAACCCGACGCAACCGAAACGAGAGGTACCACCATGAAGAAAAAGACCTATCGAAGCTCAAGCGGAAGCGTTTGTTATTGGATCAGTGAGGCGATCGAGACCGATCGACCCTGGATGGTTTTCCTTCCGGGACTGACCGCCGATCACACCTTGTTCGATCCTCAGATAGAACACTTCGAAAACCGGGCGAACTGCTTCGTGTGGGACGCACCCGCCCACGGCGCATCACGCCCCTACCCTCTCGATTTTTCACTGGACGACATGGCACGGATACTGGATGAGATCTTCACCGACGAAGACATACGACAGCCGTTGATGGTGGGACAGTCGATGGGTGGCTATCTTGCGCAGGTCTACGAGGAATTGTATCCCGGTCGGTGCCGGGGGTTCGCCTTGGTTGATTCGGCGCCGCTGAAGAGGCGGTACTTCACGGCAGCCGAAATTCTGATGCTCGAACACACGAAGCCTTTGTACCTCGCCATTCCCTGGAAGCTTTTACTGGTTTGGGGACCACACGGCGTGGCCGCCACCGAAAAGGGACAAGCGAACATGCTTACCATGATGGAGGACTACGGAAAACGCGAGTATTGCGAACTTACCGCCCACGGATATGCCCTCGTCGCCGAAGCCGTCAAGGCCGATCGCCCGTACGATATGGGCCAGCCGACCATCCTGATCTGCGGAGAGCACGATAACGCCGGATCATGCAGGCGCTACAACCGGGAATGGCATAGGCAGGAGGGCTACCCGCTGTACTGGATCGAAGGCGCGGGACATAATTCCACGATCGATCAACCCGATCGGGTCAATGAGATTCTGGAAGCGTTTCTGATGGTACTAGAAGACGTTCGAGATTGCGCCTGAACCGTTCGCGGTCTTCGCTTTCGAAGGGAGCGGGGCCCTTCGTGCGACCACCGTTGCGACGGACTTTCTTTTCCTCGTGACGGATGAAGAGCTGCATGTCGATGGTCGCCTTGTCGTAAACGCGCCCCCTTACGCCGATGGCGTGGGCGCCACGACCGAGCACCATGGATGCCAATCCGATGTCCTGCGTAACCACCACGTCCCCCGGTGCAAGGTTTTCGACGATGGCGAAATCGGCGCTATCCGCGCCCACGCCGCACTGCAGCACATCGACCCAGAACCCACCACCGGCAGCATCGCTGCTGCGGGGGTCACCGGGCTTGATGTGCCGTGCGAGATTCTGCGTGGTGTTTCCGGCGATGACAACGGGCAGGTGAGCCTGACGGGCAACGGCAAGTGCTTCCTTGGTCACCGGGCAGGCATCGGCATCTATATAGAGTGTCGGCTTCGTCATACGCTCCCCCACTCGAACGATCTAGCCGATGCGCTCGAAAACGAGGTTGCAGACGGTTCGGTCGCCACCGCCGAAGCCGGCGGAAGTGGCCGTGGACTGCGCGAAGGTGTGCAAGCGATATCCTTCGGCATATTGCCGATTGCAGATATCCTCGATCTCGGCAAAGTTCTTCGAGCCTTTCCCGACGAATTTCTCCCTCAATACAACCTGCAGGACCCTGTATTGGCCGGCGTTGTAATTAACCTGACCCGCCTCGTCGTTGAAACTATCCAAAATGCCCATTTGAACCTACCCTTTCTTCGTTTCCTTGTACGCTGATATTGTATTACTTCCGCATGCGACATCGGGCGACGGAGCAGGCGCTACCGCCCAAGATCACTCCCGCCGACGGTTTCATCGTCGAACGATGCGTATCAGCGGCGATTCGGGAAAGACCGAAGGGGCGCATGGTAGCGGGCGAAAATCCGCTTGCCGACGTCCTCGGTGAGACCTTCGTCGCCTTCGGAGCCATCCGTTTCGAGGTCGTCCGTTTCGAGGCCGTCCGAAAATTCTTCATCGATATCCTCTTCGAAAAAGCCCGCGCCATCTTCGCTGAATTCGAGTGAACCTGCATCGATTCCCGCATCGCTGAGATCGGTGAGGAACTCCCCGCTTTTCCGCAAGATTGTTTCGGCCTTCGCAAAGGAATCGTCATCCTGAGATTCGATACCGATGGACAACGCGAAAGAACCGACGGGTGACTTCTTCCTTGCAAGGTATTCGGCGGAAGCCGAGCCCGCTGCGATTTCGTTACCTGATGTGTGCATGATACATTCCTCTTTCTTTTCTCGACGCAGATCATCGTCCCATATACCAGTTTTTCGAAAGTCCAAATAGTTGGACATCGGATGAAATCGATCGCCCTATTCTTTTCCCCAACGATCAAACAACGAGGTAAGGAGGTAGGAGTGAACAGCAATGAAAGCGCTCTCGAAAACAACACGAACCGGCTCAATGCCTACCTTCAGGCAGGTGGCACCGATGGTTACGTCGCCGACGTACTCAGTACGTGGGACGAAAACGAGGACTATTGGGTGCAAGGCGCGCCGATTATCCTGCGCACGGAAGGACACGATGTGACCATCTGGTGGTCGGATGAAGAACACCTGCGGATATGCCTGGAATCCATCGACGTCTACGCCGACTTCACCACGCGGGAATTCCTGCCGGATGCGGCGCTGTGGAACACGATGAGTCATCACGTGGTGTGGCGCCAGTACAGAAGTCTGCGAAGCCTGATCGGCTATCGGATGGAAAGAGTGGCCGTCGTCAAAGAAGACGGGAGGATGAAAATTCGGCTGCACTTTGCCGGCGGATGTTCTCTCCTGCTTTCCGCGGGCGGCAGCGAACTTTTCCTTTCGTCTTCTTCGCTGAAAAGCGCCTGAGCATTATAGCGAAAGGCGATCGGCCGCACCCGTCGACGACGAGTCGACGGCGGGTGCGGCGGCAGGTATCGATACCCAAGCGCCCGCATCGTTGAGATGTTTCCATGCAGCGCCGGGCGGCGAAGACCCTACTCCTCGTAAGCCTTTTCGATGCCACGTAAAAATTCCAGATACTCTTCGCGCACCTTCACGGGCTTTTCGATACGAACGCCGGCGCCCATCTGGGCAAGCCATCCGAAAAACACGGGACTGACCATGACGGGAGCAATGACGCGGGCAGCGGTTTCGCCTTCGATGGGCTTGCTGTTGACGTCGCGTCCGAAGCGATCGATTATCACGTTCATAACATCTTGCTCCACATGAAGGGTTATCGTCGCACGCTCTCCCCCATACATTCCGAACGCGCACTTTCCCACTTCATCGGGGTCGTAGGCGCTGATCTCGTCGTTACGGTCGGCTCGTTCGTCGAGGACCTCGACATCGTCCATTCGGTCGACGCGATAGTTGCGGATTTCCCGATCGACATCGCTGAACATGACCAGATAATAGTTCCCGTCCGAATAGGTGAGACTCACCGGAGTACCCACATGCCGTGCGCCTTCCCGTCGAGCTACTTTCTTCTTGGTGATGTCATAGCGGAAATACTGGAAACCGACCTTGCGACGATCGGTCATAGCCTGCTGGATCCGATCGACCGTGTTGAAATCCGATTGGGTTTGCATGCGGGGGCGCCCATGCACGTGAACCTGTTTGTTCAACGCACGACGCTCGTTTTCCGATGCCATTTGACGAATGCTTTTCACCAGCGCTTTCGATTTGCCGTCCGAAAGAAAGCGGCTCGACTGCACCGCATCCACCAACAACATGAGATCCGATAATTCGAAGTCGCGTTCCGCCAGTGCGTATTCGACGGGCTGCCGCTGGTATTTGCGGATATCCAGCCCGAAATCCCGCAGTACTTCGATATCGGTATAGAGGCTTTTGCGCTCCGCCGATATTCCGTTTTCAGCTAATTTTTCGATGATCTGCGGCATGGTGAGGCCATGATCGGGATCCGTCTTGCTGCGCAATATGTCCATCAGGTACAACAATTTGAGTTTTTGGGTGTTGTTGGTTGCCACAGATACTCCTTGGTCGTTGTCGGATATCGACTGTCCCAATACTAACCCATTTGAAGCACCGAAAACGTTTATCTTCGTACACATGGATGGAAAACCCATCCGATGCGAAAGGAGCCACCATGTACGAAATGTCCAAATGCGTCATGAACTTCCCCATCGCGGGATTCCAATATCACGACGGCGCTTCCGTTCTGTCGAAGCTCAAGCCCGGAACGAAACTGAAGCTGGTCGCCGAACCCGACAACCCGTTCGACCCCTGCGCCGTTGCCTTATATCGCAAGAACACAATGCTCGGCTACGTGCCCGGCGACCAAAACGCCGCAATCTCACAGCTGTTACACTTCGGCCATACGAATGTTTTCGAAGCGGTCGTAATCAGCGTGAATCCGAAAGAGAAGCCCTACCGCCAGGTATATGTCAGCATCCGTATCCGCGACGTACGCCCTTGCGCATCGAAGGGATAAAGCTATTCCCCCAGTTCCGCCTTCCAATCGAAATTCGCCAGTGGAGCACTGGGGAGATCGAGGACCGAAGACGATGATTGACCGCTCCAGAGACAGGCATCCATATCCACATGGGCATCGTCTCGAAACGAAACCCCTTCCGCTTCGAGCATGGCCTTCTGTTCGTCGGGCCCACCGAAAGCGAAGCTTTTGCACAGCCCTCCGTCCTTGAAGACCACTCGATGACAGGGGATGCATTCTTCATCCGTGCCCGGTGACGGGTTCGCACGGAGGGCATAACCGACATAACGGGCGGAACGCGGGGCACCTATCATGCGGGCCACCTGGCCATAGGTCGACACCGATCCACGCGGAATCGCTTTCACCACATTGAATACCCTGTCTGAAAAATCACCCATGTCTACCCTGCTTCCGATCTCCTTATCCGGTATAGGCGTCGTTCTTGCCACAGCTGAAATCCGCTGCAACCAAATAAGCCGCCTCGACTTCATTCTCGGCGATATCGGTGCGTTCCAACTTGAAGATGACCGGGCGCGTACCGTCGTTGCAACAGGCGATCATCACGCGGTCGTCGTTGGTCCACCGATGCATGAATGCACCGCCCTGAAGACCCGTATAGATATAGCGGCTGATGCAATCCCATGCCTCGGCACAAGGAAACCGATCCTCGCCACCGAACCGATAGAAATCATCACGACCGCCCTCGCGCCAAAACTCGAAGACGTCGCCCGGCTTGAAGCAGGGGCAGGGTCCGCTTTGCGGGGCGGCCAGATAGCGTTTTTGTAGAGCCTCGTTCACCGTAGTATCGAGCACGGTGACGGTCACACGATGTTTCATGATGCAACCCCTTTCCTGTATCGAACAGTACCACAACCACCGAAGATACGAGACGAAACGTTTACTGTACATTAACTTGGACACCACCACGACACGCCCGGGTGTAGCATTCGCCATGGTATGCGTGGCAAGCGGAAAACGCAGCCGGAGGTGGCTTCAGAGAATTTGCGAATGTCTCCGCAAGGATGCTTTCGGGCAGTAAAAGCAGGTCAATCGAATTAACGATTGACCTGCTGTAACATATGGTCGCGGGAACAGGATTTGAATCTATGACCCCCGGGTTATGAGCGGCCAACAAAGCGCTGACACGAAACGGCACGAACAGAACTTACTTCTTTGAACAGGCGTTTCTTGATGACACTAGTACCGCCCAAAGACACTAAATGACACTGCTTTTTTCACGAATGTCCCCAAAATGTCTCCAGTTTTTTGAACCAATGACCTCTGGGTTTATGTCCCGGGGTCATTGATTTTCATGCCAAGATTCCTACTGTGGAGACATTCGTGTGCGTAGCGCACATTAAGGCACTATGCTTGACCTGCAAAAACGTCACTTCGTTGTGGAGACATTCACGCCCCTCTATGTACTGGTAATACCGCCGATCTGGATATGCCTCAATCACAGCGCGCTTCATCTCAGCGTTCGTTTTATACGAATAATCTTCCAGCCGATACATCATCACTCGCATATCAACGCCAGCGGAAAAATCTTGAAAAAGCTTTTCGTTGCCAAAGCCGCGCAAATGACGCGAAACCTTATACATCACTTTGTCGCCCAAGCCGACGTAATATAAGTCTTGGGTACAATTATGCAGAACGCAAACACCCTCAAAATCAATTGTCTTCATTATCTTGATATCGCAAGTGTTACTTGCAAAGTTATACGTTCTCGTCTCATACAAATCCAGGAACTCATTAGCCGGAATCTTCTCATCGCCCGATACCAGACGAGCAAAAAGTTCAGATTTCTTTTCAATATCAGACGCTCTGGGTCTTTCCGTATTAAGGGCAAACCGCCCAATCTTCCCTGAAAGCCACTTCAACACTTGAATCCCCACCTAGTTCCCGAAATAAAAGACCCGCCAGTGAGCTTCAGTGAGAGGCCGGCGGGTTTACTGCCGCCATTATACCTCTCCGTCTGCACCAAATCGCCCGCATCCCGCCACAGGTGACCCAAACTAGACCCACTAGCTAGCATTTCATGAATTATTATGTAATGCAGGGACATATTGGAGGGCTTATGGCGACAGAAATTACGTTTACCGTCGATGACGAGATTTTCGCCAAGCTAGAAACGGCGCTAGACCTCAACAACGAATCACTTGACGACGCTCTCGATTACTGTGCCCGATCCTTTGTAGCCAAAGCAAATCCAAGCTGCGAACGTTGTTGGGATAGGTGAAACAATATGGAACCTGCTCTTCAGAAGCTTATAGACCAGCTTCCTGCGTCTGCAACAGAATTAACCGAAGACAACATTGCCAAAATCCATGAGTATCTACCTGTCCCTACAGATTTTCAGATTCTCTGGGCCGACATCCTTAGCTTCAACGGCTACCCGGCTGGTATCGTACTTACTGACAAAGCGCTGGTCGTAAAAGCAACTAAGAACGAAGTCAAGCAAGCGAACGGCCATATCAAGGCGCAGAACAAAGAGGATAAAGCAAAGTCTCCATTGCTCGGGTCAATTTATCGCATTATTCCGTGGGAATACTTTTCGCCCGAAGATTACAAAGTTGAGCTCCTTGCCGAGGGCAAGGAAGAGAAACGCTACGTCATTAAAACCTCCGAGACAGCACTGGCTCAATTTAGTAGCGAAGCCTTATATCATCTGTTCTCCGACTATCGCAACATGGCTGAAGAGCAGCGTAGACTTGCTGAGTCCATTATTGAAAACTCCACCCATAGCGCAATCAGCTCGATTAACCTCGAAGGCACGATTTTTAACGCAACCTGGGGAGCAGACAACGCAACTTCTGGCCACGGCTTCTACGCTGAAGAAGCGGGCACAATACTTGATAAGCTAAACGGAGAACAATCCACAGTTGTCGGCTACGACAATGCAAAAAATGGCCCAGACAAAGTAGTGAATGCTGCGCCGGTCCAATGTAAGTACTATGGAACGGCGACGAGGTCGGTAAACGCCTGCTTCCGTACCAACCCGAACACCGGCGTAAAAGAATTCAGGTACTACGACTTATCTGATGCTCCAATGAAAATCGAGGTACCAGCCGATCAATATTCTGGAGCAATCGAAACCATGAAAACGCGCATTGCGGAGGGGACGGTCAAAGGCGTAAGCGATCCAAATGCAGCCTATGACATTATTCGCAAAGGCAAGCTGTCCTACACTCAAGCCAGAAATATGGCAAAGGCAGGAAACATCGACTCATTAAAGTTCGATGCCGCAACAGGCGCAGTCACCTGCCTCTCTGCTCTTGGTGTTTCCTCGGTCGTAACGTTTGCTCAAGTTCTCTGGCATTCAAAAGACCCGAAGCTAGCGGCGCGCTATGCACTGGTTGCTGGCTTACGTGTATATGGTCTTAGTTTTGCAGGAAGCATTATTGCCTCTCAAATTTCTAGGACCGGAGCAACCAACGCGCTCAAGCCATTAGCTGCGGAAATCAGCACAACACTCAGCCCTAAGATTGTTCAATCTATCGTTAATTCATTCAGAACAATTGCGGGCAAGAATGCAATTTATGGCACAGCAGCGCAAAAATATTTCGCGAAGATTCTGGGCTCGAATCTCATCACTGAAGGCATCATGCTTGCAGTATTTGCCATCCCTGACACCTATAAGCGTATCAGCGGAAAGGTATCCACTGCTCAATACACCAAAAACATGACATCACTTGTACTCTCGTTTTTTGGAACAGTTGCAGGCACGGCTGCTACAGGCGCGGCACTAGGCAAGTTTGCGGGAGACATCATTCCCGTAAAGGCATTCAAGCCGATAGCGATGGTTGGTGGTCTCGTTGCTGGTGGTATTGCAGGCGCAATTACGAAGGCAGTCGGTGACTTACTCCATGAGGATGACGCGATCATCACTACCCGAATGTTCAACGCCGTTCTAATTAGCATGGCGCTTGACCATTTGCTGTCCGATGAAGAACAAGAGGCTGTTATTAAGCAGCTAAACGAGGAATCCAAGGCTTTAGAAGAGCTGCAGAAGAATCTTTTTAAATCGAAATCTCAAGAAGCTGATATCCGCGCGTTCCTGCAACCCAAGATTGATGCTGCCATCAAGGATCGTAAGGAAGTTACTGCAGAAGACGAAATTCAGTTACACGCCAACATTGATGACCTGATTATTAAAGGAGAGCTTACCGATGAACTGTGATTGCTGCGGAAAAAGTAAGAAGCTACTTGAGTCTTATGCTGCTGTAAACACGTCAAACGGCCCCATGAATCTATGCGTTAAATGCAACGACCTCGCATACAAGATTCGTGATGCCGCAAACGATGGCAATGAGGAGGATTTTCAGAAATCGCTCAAAGCGTTGAATGCCCGTGCAAAAAAGTCGAGCGCCACTTTTAAGTCTTGGAAGAAAGACTATGTCGACACCCAAGCAGAAAAACTCAAAGGGAGAAGCTAATGGCCATCCTTCCTTTCAATCCTCTAAAAGCTGTCGGAGCCGTAGCGAATGGCGTTGTACACGCAGCAGAAACAGGCGCAGACGCGGTTCATGGTTGGTTCGAAGAAATAGAACGCAGACGCAACAGACCTTATACCCCTATTGCTTCGGACAATAAGATATCCCAATCAGAGTTTGAAACTATCGTTAATTCAGTGGCCCAGAAGATTCCCCGTGTAGCAGATGTCAATATCGACAATGCATTTGTGCGCGTCACGATTGATTCGAATACCGGACTCACTTCCTGGACCTTTACTGCAGACTTCAATGATTACGGATACTTCACTGGCGAGTATTGGCTTTATTCGGAGAATAACGATTCGCCTATACCCTCCACTTTTGCAGACAGGGTAAGCCTGCGGATTCGCAGCGAGGTTGCAGCTTCCGTCACCACCCCCTAACCCGCCGTCAAATACCCAATCCTCCCAACCGCATCAATAACCATGCGGTCAGAATTAATCCTGCTAGTCGCATACGTGGTCCCGTTGCCGCCCACAATGCTCGTGCAGCCATAAAACGTACCGCCACCACTGCACCCAATAGGCAGCACCCAATCCGCATCAACCGTAATGGTCACCAAACCGCTGCAGCCACCAAACGTATACACCAGCGCGCTTAATCAATAAACAAACGCAATAATTATTTGACCCTTTCTTGACCCTAAACATACATTTTCGAAGTGCTAAAAATAAAAAGCAGGTCAACCGAATTAACGATTGACCTGCTATAACATGTGGTCGCGGGGGCCGGATTTGAACCAACGACCTTCGGGTTATGAGCAAGCCCGTGTGTGTTTCAAATCAGTTCCTGCGGTTCTAGAATTACGGCGACTGGCTTCTGACCTGTGGTTTTTCAATTCTAGGTGTTCTCTCAAATCTCTCTTTTCTGTCCTTTCAACATCCCTTTGTTGGTTATTTGTTGGTTCCAATGTTGGTTAAATTGTTGGTTAACAAATAGCTGTGGAAAACGTCAAAGGGAGACACTATGAGGTACACCAGCAGAGGCATTCGTCGTCGCGGGGAGGGTAACCAGTGGGAGGTGATTCTGTCCCACAAAGACCCGTTAACCGGCGAAGTTGTCCCCACTTATCACACCATCACAGCCAAGACTAAGAAGGCAGCCGAAAGAGCCCGCGACGAGCTTATCGTCGAAATGGAAATCAAGGGCGGCGCGGTAAGCAGTAGCGTAACGGTCCAACAATTCATGGACTCGTTTCTGGCTTACAAAGAAGCGAGCGGCACCATCGAGCCATCCACCATTCGAGGCTATCGTGCGGAATCTAAAC
>CAJMLT010000024.1 GCA_905214325.1 uncultured bacterium | reverse complement strand
AGAGTGCTGCTGAGATAGTGGTGTCGGTGTCTTTCACTACGGCTTTGTAGGTGGAATCCCAGGCCTCTGAGGTGGGGTTACCATTGGTGAGAGCAGAAGAAGTTGCCAAGCTGGTGCCACTGGTGAACTCCCTCAGGAATGCGATCTTTGAGGTATCGATATCCATGGAGGGACGTATGCCATAGGAGCCTGCCGTTAGGGTAGAGCCGGTGATGGTGGTTTCTTGGTCATGCCAATTTGCAAGACCGGGAATGGCATAGGTCTCGGTGAATGCTTGCGCCTCGAATTGGTAGGGTGTTCTGAGAAAACCCACCATGAGTCCAGGCAATCCCGCCTCACCGGTAGCGTGGTCATAGAAAGGCCACGGATCTGCAAGAAACCCTTCCTGCAAGGAAAAGTAATACATGCATACTGTTCCCGCAGGGATAACATCACCTTTTCGAACCTGGACGAGACGACCGTCTTTTACATAAGCACAGACCTTAGAGCCTGAGACCCTACCTATCGTGGTAGTAATAGTAGTAGAGGCGTTGACACGACCATTTGCATCGGTACCGCTGTCTTTAAGATCAGGGTTGTTGTAGATGACATCTCCCTTATAAAGCCATTGACGACTGGTCCAATACGAGTCAATGGCATAGCTATAACCAACACTCGGGTCCCATGTGGCACTACCGGCTGGGATCGTGTAGTTATTCAGGTTGTAGTTCTGTGCCCAAGCGTAAGAACCATGTGCTACTAAGGTGTTCTCATAGCGGGAACCGTTGAGTTCTCCCGATACTCTCAGGTCATTGGATGAGGTGGTGTTGTCAGCATTGGCATAGGCTTGCCAAGACAGCGAATTGGATGATCCCGTGTCACTGAGCCAATAGGCTTTGTCACTGGAGGGAAGCGCCCATCTCCATGAGTTGAGATCGGATAACGATGGGATACTCACGTTGGAGAGAATCCCTTTTGCTGCATCACTTCCGTATTGGTTGGTGGTGAAGGAGTTCTTTGTTGAGGTGATGTTTCCTGCAGTAACCGCACTGCTGGTGGTATCGGCCATGAGTTTGCCGCTATTGTTTACGGCTGTAGCTGTTTTGTTGTTGAGGGAGAGTTTTGCACCCTGATAGATTGAGACATCGTTGAAAGAGGGTGCGTCAGCTGCATAGGCTGCTTGGGTGGAGGGAGATGATACGAGGGGAATAAGGGTTACTACCAGTATGAGTGCCAGTACTATGCGGAAGGCTTTAGAGAGATGCCCCCCCCCCCGAAGATGGTATTCAGCAGGGGTGAGTCTACCCTACCGTCCATCGCGCTGGTGCGGTAATCGTTCATGGTGTCGTATCCTTCGCTCTCAGTTCCAACGAACTCGCACGCCTGCAGGTAAGACCTACGAGTTCTCGATCAGCAAGACACCCTACACCACCTTGTGCATCAAAAGCGCATCAGGGCCTTAGCCCCGTTGGCGCTTCGCTTTGTCCCACAGTTGTTGCAATTCATCCATGGTCATGTCCTCTATACGCACACCCGACGCCCATGCCGCGCCTTCCATGAATGCCCATCGATCACGGAACTTGGCACAGCTCAACCGTAGGGCCGTTTCCGCATCGATGTCCATCTTGCGGGCCACATTCACCAGCGAGAACAATACATCACCGAACTCCAGAGCCATGGCTTCGCTATCGCCCTGTTCGTATGCTTCGCGCAATTCGTCACATTCTTCCTGCACCTTTGCCCATACATCGTCGAGGGTATCCCAATCGAACCCGACCGCTACCACTTTGCGCGATATCTTATAGGCTTGGATGAGCGCGGGGAAACCTGTGGGAACCCCGTCGAGCAGACCGTCGGGTCGTTCGTCGGTTACGTGAGACGCCCGACGCTCGTCAAGTTTAACGTCGTCCCATACCGCAAGCACATCCGCGGCTGATTGCGCCTGCACGTCTTCGCCGAACACATGCGGATGGCGGCGGATCATTTTGGCGTTGACATCACGGCACACATCGGCCACGGTGAATTCACCCGCGTCGGCGGCTATCTGGCTCTGCAGTACCACCTGCAACAACACATCGCCCAATTCTTCACGCAGGTGTGCCGGGTCTTGGGCTTCTATGGCATCAACGGCCTCGTAGGCTTCTTCGATCATGTTTCGCGCAATGGAAGCGTGCGTCTGCTCGCGATCCCACGGGCAACCACCGGGAGCCCGCAGAAGCGCGATCGTGTCGACGAACGCCCCAAAAGATTGCGCGGCCTCAGCCGCGCAAGAAATTCCTTTTTGTTGTTCTTTAGATTCCTTCATCGAATCCCTCTGTTTCCCCTGGTAACCATGGTGTTGAAAACGCTATGCCTTAGGAGCCTCTGTTTTTTCGTCGCTTGGGTCATCTTCGGCAGAAGCGGATGCCTGCGAGGCGGCGTCATCGGCTGCAGCCGGGCGGGCCTCGCCGTCGGCGGCTTCGGAGGCGCGCTCGGCAGCATCCATCGCTTCGTCGTCGCTGACAGCGGCGTCGTTGTCGTCGGCTTCGTCGTCGCTGGTGTCCTCATCGGTTTCAGCTTCGTCAGCTTCGTCCTCGTCGGTCTCTTCGATGTCTTCGTCTTCTTCCGTATTCTCGTCTTCATCTTCCTTGGTGAAGGCGAGATATTCTTCGGGCAGCTCGGCGGGGCGGACGATATCTTCGGCGTCCTTGACCTGCTCGCTGGTGAGTTCGATGAGTTCGGCGATGGCGTTCATTTCTTCGACGGTCAAAACCTTTTCGCCGGCGCGCGCCGTGATGAACCCGATGATTTCATCGGTGTGTCCCACAAAGCTGTTCTCTTCGAATTCGATCTTGTCGTTGAACTTGGCCACCGAAGGGAAGCCGGCCATGGGATAGTAGACCAACCCTTCCTTTTCACCGATCAGATCCTTCAAAGAGCAGATGTGCACTTTCGCCTGCCACAGGGGATTGGTAAAACGCTTTTTGGAAAAGCCCAGAAGTCGAGCCCACTGCTTCTGGTATTCCCGACCGCCGATGAATTCGTAGAGCATGCGGTACTCGAGGGAGAAGATGCCATAGACCGAAACTACGATGAAGTCGGCACGCGATTTGCCCAGTTTGGTCATGATGTTCATGTCTTCCAACACGCGGTACTCGTCGGCGGGCAGCGCTTGGAGCAACACGGGGAGCGCTGCGTCCTCACTCTCGGAGGTTTTCAGCAGGCGACGCTTCTTGATGATGTCGCGCAAAAGCGAAAATGCGAACACCACCAAGATCACTATGAAAATACCGTTGATGGCGAATTCCTGTAGCTGTTGAGTATCCACCTCTACCTCTTCTCTCCTTTTCAAGATGATGGTCGGCATCTGCGCCGTGTCCCATCATGCGGTATGCCGGCATCCGCTCGTGTCACCTAACACGACGGCGGCATGTAGCACCTATATTTTGTACATGAATTGAAATACGTCTTCGCGTTGGATGATAACCTGAACACCCAAGTCCTCGCCGATGGTTTTCAGCGCTTCCTGAACCGTGTTGAAGTCGGCCGTTGCGGGGTCGAGACGAACCAGCATGGTCATGCTGAAGATGTCGTCGAGGATGGTTTGGCTGATATCGTCGATGTTGGCGCCCTTTTCAGCCAGTGCGCCGGAAATGGCCGCCACGATACCACTGCGGTCCTTGCCCAAAACAGAGATTACACAACGCATAGGGATTCCTTTCGCTTCACGCTTGCGCGTTTAGTGTTTGAAGATCAATGATAACGCTTCTGCGCGCGTTGCATGATGACGTTCGAAAATACCACGCACCGCACTGGTGGTCGTTTTCGCGCCCGCCTTCTTCACGCCGCGCATGCTCATGCACAGATGTTCGGCTTCGAGCACCACCAGAACACCCTGGGGGTGCAACTGCTCGATCAAGGTGTCGGCCACCTGCGAGGTCAAGCGTTCCTGCACCTGAGGGCGACGGGCGAACACGTCAACCAGACGGGCCAGCTTGGACAGGCCGCATATACGCCCGTCGGTCGAGGGGATGTAGGCGACGTGGGCCATGCCGAAAAACGGAGCCAAGTGGTGTTCGCACATGGAATAGAACGGAATGTCGCGCACGAGTACCATTTCCTCGTGATGCTCATCGAAGGTGGTTTCGAAATGCTGGGCGGGGTCTTCATAGAGCCCCGCGAAACATTCTTCATACATGCGGGCCACACGTTCGGGGGTTTTGAGCAAGCCCTCACGCTGCGGGTCCTCCCCTACTCCTTCGAGGATCAGGCGGACGCCTTCTTCGATCTTGCCTCTATCTACCGCCATGGGCTCATCTCTTTTCTCATCGCACGCCCCTTTGCCACACCGCAAAAAGACGCCGGGTGTAACCGCACGCGCACACGATCGGTGGGCTGCGGGTTTTCATTATCACCGTATTGTATTACAGCGGTGCAAATCACAGATCCAATTCGATGGAAACAGGACAGTGGTCGCTGCCGAACACGTCATCGTAGATATGGGCGAAACGGACCCTGTCGGTCAACGCATCGCTCACGAGGAAATAGTCGATACGCCATCCTGCGTTGTTGGCGCGTGCATTGAAGCGGTAACTCCACCACGAATAGGCTCCCTCCGTGGTGGGGTGGAGATGACGGAAGGTGTCGGTGAAGCCCTGACCCAGCAAATCGGTGAATTTGGCGCGTTCTTCGTCGGAGAAACCGGGATTACCCCTGTTGGTACGCGGGTTCTTGAGGTCTATTTCGTTGTGGGCCACGTTGAAATCGCCGCACATGACCACCGGTTTGGGAGACCCCGAGGGCACCCCTTCGTCGGCGGGAGTGATGCCGCATTCCAGATCCTTGCAGAAGGCGCGAAACGCATCGTCCCAGTTCATGCGGTGATCGATCCGCTTCAGTTCACCTTGAGCGTTGGGAGTATAGACGGTCACGAACCAATACGCTTCGAATTCGAGGGCTATCAGACGACCTTCTGTGTCGAGTTCGGGAACACCCACTTCATAAACCGCACGCAGGGGCTTTTCCTTGGTGAACACCGCAGTGCCCGAATATCCTTTGCGCTCAGCGTAGTTCCAGTATTCGTGATAGTTGGGAAGATCCATTTCGATCTGCCCGTTTTGAAGCTTGGTTTCCTGCAGGGCAAACACATCGGCATCGAGTTCGGTGAAAATATCCATGAAGCCTTTTTTCATCACCGCCCGCAAACCGTTCACGTTCCACGAAACGAGTCTCATATATCGGATGATCCTTCCCTTCCCATAGGCGAAACCGGCGTCGCCTTACGCGACTCGAAAAACGGCTCCGCCTAGCCGACCTGCGCCTGAGCGATTTCCAGACCGTCGGAGAATGCAGCCGTGGCGGTAGCGAGATCGAGTTCGATCTTGTCTTCGATCACAATGCCTTCCGCAGGTTCCACGACCTCACCGATGATGGAATAGGGCACCTGAGCTTCGATCAGACGATCGACCAGTTGCGAAGCGTCGGCTTCACGCGTGGACACCACGAAGCGCGCCTGCGTTTCGGAGAACAGACTGACCGCCGCGGGAAGATCGTCATCGAGCGCCACACGCGCACCCAGACCACCGGAGATGCAGCATTTCGCCAAGGCGATCGCAACGCCGCCTTCGCTCACGTCATGAGCGCTTGCCAGCACACCATCCGTGACGGCCTGACGGATGACGGCCGACGTGTCCGCTTCCAAAGCCAGATCGCAACGGGGGCAGGCACCACGCGTCTCGTCGTAGATGACGTTAAGGTATTCACTGCCTCCCATTTCATCAGCCGTTTCACCGATGAGGAAGATGGTATCGCCGACCTGCTTGAAAGCGGGAGTCGCATATGCGGTGTAGTCGTCCATCACACCCACCATACCGATAGCGGGCGTGGGGTGGATGGCGTTGCCGAAGCTTTCGTTGTAGAAACTCACATTGCCCGAAACAACCGGGACATCGAAGTGTTTGCAGGCTTCGCTCATGCCGTCGATGGCACGCTCGAAGGTATAGAACACCTCGGGCTTTTCGGGATTGCCGAAGTTGAGACAGTCCGTTGCGGCTGCGGGCTTCGCACCTACGCAGGCGAGGTTGCGCACGCTTTCCGCAACGGCGATCTTTGCGCCCCTATACGGATCGAGCCAGCAATACCGACCATTGCAGTCTGTGGTGGCCGCGATACCGCGATCGCTCACTTCGCCACGCCCGGGAGCCCCCACGCGCACAACTGCGGCATCGGCTCCGGGAAGCAGGGCTGTCGAGCACTGCACCTGATGGTCGTACTGGCGCCATACCCATTCGCGCGAACAGAGGTTGGAAGATGCCAACATGGTTTCGAGCTGAGAGGAAAGGGTTTCCACCGCCTTGGGGTATCCGAGGGAGGCGGGATTGAACGAAGCCACCTGATCGAGATACGACGGGCGGGAACTTGCAGGGTAGTATTTGGGCGCATCTTCAGCCAACTGTTCGGCCGGCATATCGGCGACGATCTGGCGATCTTCGGGAAGATCGCTGTCGCGCACAACGAAACGACCCGTATCGGTGATCGAACCGATGACCGAACAGGTAACGCCCCAACGATCGCACGCTTCCTGTACGTCGGCCACATCTTCGGGCTTGACCACGGCAAGCATGCGCTCCTGGCTTTCGGAAACCATGATTTCGAAGGGCTTCATGGCTCCTTCACGCTGCGGTACCTTGCGGACGTCGATTTCGATGCCGACACCGCCACGACTTGCCATTTCGGAAGCCGAAGAGGTAAGGCCGGCTGCGCCCAAGTCACCCAGAGCCACGAACTTGCCGCGTTCGAGCAATTCGAGACAGACTTCGATGAGCAGCTTCTCCTCGAAGGGATCGCCCACCTGAACGGCGGGACGCTTGTTTTCCGCGGCTTCATCGAATTCCTGGCTGGCCAGAACCGAAGCGCCGCCGATGCCGTCGCGACCCGTCGAGTTGCCGATCAGAACCACAGGATTGCCCGGGCCCGATCCGACGGCACGGGTGAGGTTTTCCTCACGCATGAGCCCGATGGACATCGCATTGATGAGACAGTTGCCTTCGTAGGCCTTGTCGAAATAGATTTCGCCACCGATCGTGGGAACGCCCAGACAGTTGCCGTATCCGCCGATACCGGCGACGGCGCCGTCGAGCAGATAGCGCTGACGCGGCTTATCGAGCGTACCGAAACGCAAGCTGTTGAGCGAGGCGATAGGGCGAGCACCCATGGTGAAGATGTCGCGGATGATGCCGCCGACACCCGTTGCCGCGCCCTCGTAAGGTTCGATGGCGGATGGATGGTTGTGGCTCTCCATTTTGAAGGCGACCGCCCAGCCGTCGCCGACGGAAATGACGCCGGCGTTTTCGCCGGGACCCTGCAGGACATGATCGCCCTCGCTGGAGAATTTACCCAATTGCGCACGGGAATGCTTGTAGGAGCAATGCTCCGACCACATGAGGGAATAGATGTAGAGTTCCGTCAGACTGGGAACCCGTCCCTGCGTCTTCACGACGTTTTCGTATTCCTGCTCCGAAAGCCCCAATTCCAAGGCCACTTTGGCGGCCAATTCGGGATCGAGCGTTTCGACGTTGTCACATATTGGTTGAGCGATAGTAGTCATCATCTGTTCCTAACCATGAAAACGGTTGTTACCGACCGTACGTTCTTTCATCGATACCGCATCATCAACGGATGCGCTTCGCGATAGCCTCGAAAAAAGCTCTTCCCTGTGTCGAGCCGGACACACCGTCGACCACGCGCTCGGGGTGCGGCATGAGGCCGAAGATGTTGCCCTGTTCGTTGCAGATACCCGCGATGTTGTCGAGCGACCCGTTGGGGGCGCTGTCGGGACGGACGGTGCCGTCGGGTTCGCAATAGCGGATGACGATCTGCTTGTTGGCTTCCATAGCGGCCAGATCATCGGGCGAGCAGATATAGTTGCCATCGTGATGGGAGATGGGAATATCGAGCACCGTACCCGGCTGAACATCAAGCCATTCACACACCGAATCCTGAACCTGCAGATGTACGGTTTGGCAGAGGAATTTGAGGTTCTTGTTACGGATGAGCGCTCCCGGCAGAAGGTGGGCTTCAGTGAGAACCTGGAATCCGTTACAGATGCCGATGACGGGACGACCTTCGTTGGCGAAGGCGAACAGTGCATCCATCACCGGTGAAATACGGGCGATGGCACCACTGCGCAGGTAGTCGCCATAGGAAAACCCGCCGGGCAGAACCAATGCGTCATAACCATCGAGAGACGTTTCCCGATGCCACACATAGTCGGCATCGAAGCCCATGGAACGGATGGCGTAGACCGCATCCTGTTCGCAGTTGGTGCCGGGAAACTGAATGACTCCGAATTTCATACGATCAAGACTCCTTCGATACAGCCGGAAACAAGACGGATCAGGACGTTATTCCTTGATCTCGAAATCTTCGATGACGGGATTGGCCAAAAGCTTTTCGCACATCTCACGAACCTCATCGACCGAAACGCCGTCTTCGACTTCGAGTTCGATGAACTTACCGATACGCACGTCGTTCACCTTGTCATACCCTAGATTGGCAAGCGCCGTTTTAGATGTCTCACCCGCCGGATCGAAGATACCTTCTTTTGCGGTGACGAAAATTTCGTAGGTCTTCATAGCCTCTCCTTAACCCTGCGATGTCCGTGAAGACACCCGCACGAAGGCGGGTGACCGGATGCCTTATTTCTTTTTCTTCTTGGCGGCCTTACGGGCGGCCTCTTCCTCTTCCTTCTTGCGCATTTCCTTGCGCGCGGCCGTTGCGGCCTTGGATTTATCCTTCGATGCACCATAGCGTGCGTCTTTACGAAGCGGGCGGATCTTGAGCGCGTCGATGGCCACGGCGGCAATGAGGAACATCCAGCCGAGACCGTAGAAGATCATGGACATCTGCTCGTTGTCGACGAACAGGTCGGGGCGGGCGACGGGGGGAATGAGCGAACAGACACCCAAACCGATGACGACCCACCAAAGGATGCGCCACTTCTTGTAAGCGGAAGTTCCCGGGTTGTAGTATTTCTTGTTGGCGGCCTTGCGATCCTCCTTGGTGAGGTTCTGACCCTGACGGTCATCACCTTCCATATCGAGAAGCGTATAGGGACCCTTTTTCTTCTGCTGCTTTCCGCCCGATTCCTGATCGGTTTCCTGGGCAGAGGCCTTCTTGGCCGATGTATCATCCTCAGCCTGCTTGCCCTTGTTGCGATCGAACAAGCGGGTCAGGAAGTTTTCCTTGGGCTTATTGTCGGGGTTGGCGATATACACCGAAGAGGCGGCCTTCTTGACCGGCTTCGCCGAGGCAGCGCTCTTGCGCGTCTTGCCACTTTTCTCATCGGCCTGATACCGTTCGTTCAGGGGGTTTCGTTGTGACATCCCTTAATTCTCCTTGTTCATTTCTTTCAGATAACTCTCAAGCGCCCCATCGGCGCCTTTGGATACCGGCTTCATTTCTCTTTATCGATAGTATGAAGAAAGCCTCCGTTTTTCAAAAGAGGCGTTTTCCATAACCACAGACAAACTATCTCAGGCAACGAAGGAGCGACCCGTGATCTTTTCGTAGGCCTGAATGTACTTCTCACTCGTCTTCTTGATGATATCTTCGGGAAGGTGGGGCGGATTACCCTGGCGATCCCAGTTTGCGTTGAGCCAATTGCGCACGAACTGCTTATCGAAGCTCGGCTGCTCCTCGCCTTCACGATAGGTGTCGAGCGCCCAGAAACGGGAGGAGTCCGGCGTGAGGACCTCATCGCCTAGGATGATCGACCCGTCAACGACGCCGAATTCGAATTTGGTGTCGGCGATGATGATGCCGCGTTGACGCGCATGGTCGGCCGCACGGTTATAAACCGCCAACGTGAGGTCGGAAAGCGCCTGGGCGTTGTCCTTCCCTACGAGATCGGCGCAACGATCGAAACTGATGTTCTCATCGTGGTCACCGATTTCGGCCTTGGTGGACGGCGTGAATAGGGCTTCGGGTAACCGCGAGGAATTGACCAGACCATCGGGCAGGGCGATTCCGCATACCGCACCCGTCGCCTGATAGTCCTTCAGGCCCGAGCCGGTAAGGTAGCCACGCACGATACATTCGACGGGAAACATTTCCGCCTTCTTGACCAGCATGAAACGCCCACGCAGATAATCCGCATAGGGCTTGAACGCATCGGGCAGATCGGCCACGTCGGCTGAGATGAGATGGTTTTCCACCACATCGGAGAGAAGATCGAACCAGAAACAGGAAAGCTGGGTGAGCACCTGCCCCTTATAGGGAATTTCATCCTGAAGGATGTAATCGAAAGCCGAGATCCTGTCCGAAGCAACCAGCAGAAGCCTGTCACCGAGATCGTAGAGATCGCGAACCTTGCCCTGAGCATCGGGCTTGATATCAATTCCCGCCATGGATGATCCTTTCCGTAGAGACTGTCAGGCATCGAAGGCAACCGAAAAACAGGAGGATGATTCCCACTGTGTCGATCGCCCATAATCAGACGCTTTTCCATTATGGGCTATTTCGGTGCGTATGAGAAAACTTTTTAGGGTTATTCACGATCGCGTTTCGGTTTGCGACGCCCTACCTCATTGTTATACAGAGGAATATAGATGGTGAAACAGGCGCCCTCGTTGGGCTTACCTTCGACACGGACCCAGCCGTTATGGCGATCGACTATTTCCTTGACCACGGAAAGACCGATGCCCAAACCTCCCGTATCACGCGCCCTTCCGGGATCGGCACGCCAGAAACGGGAGAACACCATCTTCACTTCTTCAGGTGTCAAACCGATACCGGTATCGCGCACGCTGATCTGACCCATGATGTCACCCTTGCGGACGATGACGCTGATGTGTCCCCCTTCAGGGGTGTAGCGCACCGCGTTGGAAATCAGGTTCGCCGTCGCCTGGCGCAGCATATCGGCATTGCCGTAGACATAAACATGGGGATCGTGCTTGAATTCAAGGGAGAGACCCGCATCGTCGACGTAGGCCTGATGGGTCGTGATGATGGTTTCCAGCAATTCGGAAAGATCGACCTTGTTGAATTCGACCGGATTGGAGCGATTCTCAAGACGCGATAGCTTCAACAGCGCATCGACCAAGCGGCTCAAACGACGCACTTCCGAGTTGAGCGTTTCCAACCGTTCCTCGTCGGCCTCGAACACGCCATCGATCATAGCTTCGACCGTGGACTGGATGGCCATAAGGGGCGTGCGCAGTTCGTGCGCGACGTCCGTCACCAGACGACGCTCCAATTCGCGGTTGGCCTCGACCGAATCGGCCATGAGGTCGAAGGTGCGTCCGAGACGGGATATCTCATCGTTGCCCTGCATGTTGGTACGGGCCCCGAAGTCGCCTTCCTTGATGGCGGCGGCGGCGTTGGTGATTCGGTTGATGGGCCGCACGAGCGCACGGGCGAACAGAACGCCGGCGGCGAGCGCGATCACGATAGCCGCAATGGAGGCGAAGATCATAGCTTGGTAGGATTTGGCCCGAAATTCCTGATCGGGTTGGGTCAACAGCGTTTCGGATCCGAACACGCGCACATACACCGTGCCGACGCGATCGCCGTCAACCATGATGGGC
This sequence comes from uncultured bacterium, assembly GCA_905214325.1. Lineage (GTDB taxonomy): Bacteria > Actinomycetota > Coriobacteriia > Coriobacteriales > Eggerthellaceae > Anaerotardibacter. The sequence goes on along the minus strand of CAJMLT010000024.1, from coordinate 11,696 downwards.
GCGATGGCGGTGTTCTTCTCGGCGTTTTTAAGCGACGTGAGTCCGGGAATGTAGACACCCGTTCCCGCATCGTCGTAGACGATGTTGCCGGAAGCGTCGGTGACCTGGATGTAGACCGTATCGTAGAGGGAGCTGGCCGAGGCCGCCGAGGCCAAAGCCCCACCGTACCAATCGCCCTTGTAACGTTCGTATCCTTCGGCGATACCATCGGCGGTCGAATGCGCCAGGCGCTCCATGTTGTCGCGCGTGTAGCTTTGGAAGTGCTGCTCCCATACGATGGACAGAATGCCGACGGCGGCGAAAATGGTCATCAACGACACCAGCAAGAAGGCGAGCGTCACCCGCCCGGTGAAGGTGGGACCCTTCCCCTTGCGCTTTTGTTGGGTATCGTCTTTTTTGGCGAACACGGGCAACACGCTGCTCAACAAGCGCGCGGGCGCCTATTGATTGACTTTGGTCGGGTCTTCGAAGCGGTAGCCGACACCATGCACGGTATGGAGCCACTTGGGATTACGGGGATTATCACCGATTTTCGCACGCAGGTTCTTCACGTGGGAGTCGATGGTGCGCTCGTACCCTTCGAAATCGTAGCCGAGCACCTTTTCCACCAATTCCATGCGGGAATACACGCGTCCGGGATAGCGGCACAACGTGGTGAGCAGCTTGAATTCACTGGCCGTCAGGTCGATTTCCTCATCGTTGACGAGGATCTTGTGACCGGAGATGTCGATGGTGAGCTCACCGAATTCCAGCACTTCGCGCTGAGGCTCCGAATCGGAGTGGACGCGACGCAACAACGCACGTACGCGGGCGACCAATTCGCGGGGGCTGAAGGGTTTGACCAGATAGTCGTCGGCGCCCAATTCCAAGCCGATGATACGGTCTTCGACTTCGCCTTTGGCCGTCAACATGATGATGGGGGTATCGGAATTATCACGGATGACGCGACAAACCCTTTCGCCGGGAACGCGGGGAAGCATGAGGTCGAGCACCACCAGGTCGAAATGGTGACGGGAAAATTCCTCTAAAGCTTCCTGGCCGTCACCGACGGCGGTAACCCAATAGTTTTCGCGTTCAAGGTAGGCAGCTACCGCATCACGGATGGCCTTCTCATCTTCCACGAGTAGAATCCGACGGGTATCGTTGTTCATGACTGCTCCTTATCGTACGTGCTCATCACTGACGAAATACGTGGTTTCGTGTTTGCGTTTATTGTAACAATTGACCCTCTTCACTCGCCCATACGCCACCCAAATGTCACAATAACCGTGCAGCTTTTGCCTGCAGAACACAAATCATCGACAAATCACCGTATCCTCGAGGAGAACGCGTTGCCGCAGAAGAGAAAGAAAAACCGCCCCGATAACCGTCCGTACCAGAAACGGCGCGGTGGTTCCTCTTTCGGCACCCATACGGCGAAAAGTCGCCCTTCCGCCTTCCCGTCCGCCAAGCGAAGTGGCACCCCCGAAAAGGGCCCCACGTTCAAAAGCGGCTTCTCCACCTCACGTTCAAGCGGAGGATCGGGATTTTCCGACCCCTATCGGGACAAACCGAAGAAGGCATCCGAAGTATTGCTCACCCGACGCAACCTCCTCATCGGAGCGGCCGGCATCGGGGGCGTGGCCCTCGTGGGCGGCTTGGGTTCGGTGGCGCTTGATTCGCTGTCTCCGAAGACCGCGAGTATCGACTACCTGTCGGTACCCGAAAGCGCCGTCACCAATATCGACGCCTTCACCGAGGTGCCCTACGAAGATTGCGTCAGCCTCATAGGTAACTTCCGTATGCCCTATGGCACTCTGGTCTGGGCCGACAACAGCACCGTGGCCGCCTGTCTCGAACCAACCGACACCGCTTCCCCCCTCACCACGGTAAGCCTTCTCTTCCTGTCCACGGGCAACAATCCCACCGTGCTCGATGCGGCGCAAGGTGCCGAAGAGGGCTATGAGATATACGACGTGCGCTGCAGCGCGGACGGCATGATATGGACCGAAGCCAACATCTTCGAGAACACGTGGCGCATCTATACCGCCCGCCTCGATGGCGCCGAGGTAGGCGGTATCGTGAAGGTGGACGAAGGTGACGGCAATTGGCTTACCCCATCGATCGCAGCCGTGGACACTTCGGCGTTCTGGCAGGTGGTTCCCACCGCCGATGGCGAATACGCGAAGGAGGCCGCCGTTCTCAAGCGCTCGACATTCGGCTCATCCGATGTTTCGGTGGCCTATACGTCGAAACGCGCTTTCGCGACGCGGGTGACTCCCGTCGACGGCGGCGTCGTCATCACGCCGAGAGCGGATTCGACCAGCGTCTACTACCAGCTGACCTATCTCTCCTCGAAGGATGGGTCCATGATCGACCAGATGACGCTGCCCGCGTCCATGGCACCACGCGAAGCGAGCTACGGTGAAACCGGGTTCTCCTTCGCTTTCGACAGCATCTACAGCTACGGTGGAGGCATCGCCAACCTGGGAACCTACACACCGTTCACGAAGCCGGCCCCCTACGGGTATCACGATCTTTCGTGGTTTCATTTCGGGCGTACCCCTTCGGCCCCACCCGCTTGGTGCGGATCCTGGCTGGCCATCAAGTCGTCGCGTGCACTGTGCGGCATCGATCTCGCCTCCCGCACCTACTTCCTGATAGACATCCCCAGCGCCACCGACACCTACGGGGAATACCTCGTTTCGTCGGGGACGAACGATGCCATCGTGGGGCTCTGCAACATAACCGCCGTCAACGACGGAGAGGAAGACCACGCCCTCGTACGCGTTTGGTCCCCCAACTGATACGATCCGACCCGATCACACGAGGATCGAGCCGGATCGCAAGAGCATTCCTTGGGGAAAGGCGATCGATCAGAATTCCAAATCCTTCAGACGATCGAAGACCAGATCTTTGCGCTGAAGGAACTGCCACGGATCGAAGATGGCATCCAACTGCTCGGCGCTCAATGTGCATTCATCATCCTGCTCGAGGCGTTCCCGATACGTCGGCCCCTCCTGAGCCATCTGCACATCATGCCAGGTTGCCATGGCGTTGCGCTGCACGATGACGTAGGCTTCTTCGCGCGTGATGCCGGTATCGACGAGAGCGAGCAGAACCTTCGAGGAGAAAATGAGACCCCGGGTTTTGTTGAGGTTGGCCACCATGGATTCGGGATAGGTCTGCAAACCGTCCAAGATCCACAGCATCTTGTCGCAGATGTAGTCGAGCGCGATGAAGCTGTCCGCCATCGCAATGCGCTCGGCGCTGGAATGGGAGATATCCCGCTCGAACCACAAGGCAACATCGTCGAGACCCACTTGCGCGTTCGCCTTGATGACACGCGACATGCCGCATACGCGCTCGGCGGTGATGGGGTTGCGCTTGTGGGGCATGGCCGAAGATCCTTTCTGGCCCTTCTTGAACGGCTCTTCGGCTTCGATGACATCGCTTTCCTGCATCAGGCGCACCTGCATGGCAATGGATTCCAGCGTTGCGGCCGTAACGGCAAGTGCGGTCATGACCTGTGCGTGACGATCGCGCGCGAGGACCTGGGTGGAAAGCGGATCGGGTGTGAGCCCCATTTTCTCGCATACGTACTGCTCCACATAGGGGTCGATGCTCGAATAGGTTCCCACCGCGCCCGATATGGCGCCCGTCGCCGCCACTTCACGGGCGGCCTGAAGACGGATCTGGGCACGCTTCAACGCCCACGCCCACGAACCGAACTTCATGCCGAACGTCATGGGTTCGGCATGGATACCGTGGGTGCGGCCGACGCAGAGGGTTTCCTGGAACTCGAACGCACGACGCTTGCACACCTCGCCCAGAGCAACGACATCGTCCAAGACGATATCGAGTGCCTGGGTGATCTGATAGCTGAGAGCAGTGTCCCCCAGATCCGACGACGTCATGCCGTAGTGCACCCAGCGGGAAGGCTTTTCCTGCCCTTCGGGGATATCGGCATCAATGTATTCGGCCATGTTGGTGAGGAAGGCGATGACATCATGGTTGGTCACCTTTTCGATCTCGTCGATGCGATCGACGGTGAAATCAGCATGGGCACGAATCCAGGCGGCTTCCTCCTTAGTGATGCCCGCCTGACCCAATTCCGCCTGCGCCTCGCAGGCCAGCACCTCGATTTCCTTCCATATGGCGAATTTATTGTCGTTCGTCCAGATGTTTCCCATATCGGGGCGGGTGTAGCGTCCGATCATGCTGTTCCTTTCCGTTACCTTATCGTGTATCGTTTCGTGATTATCCTACAAAGACCTGATTATCTCACGCGCACGGCCGAGCATGTCGGTATCCGCCGCGACGATGAGTTGATTACCGGGAAATATCCGCGTTTCGCTTCCCACCACTTCGATGTCATCGTTGCGGGATACGGCGACGAGGCGGATACCGTCGTCGAATTCGATATCGAGCGCGCGCAGGCCTTCGGTATTGTCGTGATTGCGCATGCGGGGAACCACAACATCGATGAGGCCGACCTGATCGTTGGTCATGGCAACGGCCACACTCATGGATCCCATCATGGCTTCTTCCTGAATCATGCGGGCAATGAGCGCCGTTGAGGAAATGCTCTCGATACCGAGACGACGGAAGATCCTCAGATTCTTGGGACTGTTGACGCGCGCGATGCAGCGGGGCACGTTGAACACGCGGCTGGCGATTTCGCATGAAGCCAGATTGTCCTCATCCTGACCGGTCGTGGAAACGAAAATGTCCGCCTGCGGCACGCCCGCATCTTCCTGACACTTCACTTCGCACCCGTCCCCGCAGATCACCAGAAGGGAACCGGGGAGGGTTTCGGAAAGATGGCGGGCAACACGTTCGTCCTCTTCGATGATGGACACCTGATTGTCTTCCTGAAGAAGCGTTCCTGCGAGGTATTCTCCGATTTTTCCACCGCCGGTGATAACGATATACATAAGGGGCCTCTAATTCTGCATATATTTCGACAGAGACTGAATCATATCGTGACGCACCACGGCGAGAACCGCGTCTCCATGATAGAGAACGCTGCTCGAAGAGGGAATTGAGCTGATGGCACCGTCGGCGCGTTCGAAAGCACAGATGCGTACGCTGTGCTTCTTTTCCAGATCGCTGACCTTGATGGATTCGCCCGACGTCGAAGACAGGTCGAGGGCGAACTGCACGATTTCGAATTCCCCGAAGGTGGAAACGTGGTCACCGATACCCGAAGTGATCTTCGAGAATATCTCTTCGGCGACCAAAGCGGTGCCGCACACATAGTCGATACCCAGCTGCAAATACGCGCGTTCATGGCTGGTGTTGTAGAGACGAGCGACGGCATTGGGAACGTTGTAGAGACGACGGACTATTTCAACGACCATGAGATTCGCATTGTCGCTTTGCGTGACCGCTGCGACGAAATCGCAGTCCTCCACACCCGCTTTCACGAGCAATTCTTCGTCGTAGCCGACACCGGTGAAGGTGGAACCGTTGAAATCACGACCGAGAACCGCAAAGGCATCGGGGTTCTTATCGATGACGCAGACGTTGTTGTCATAGCTGGAAAGCATCATTGCGAGCCGAGACCCGACGCGGCCACATCCGACCACGATAATGTTGCTCATATTCGCCCTCCTCTCATTCCGTTATCAGTATAGCGCTCCCACCCCATAAGCCGATACGAGGGGAAACACTTATCACCGATAAGACGGAAACACGCCTATCCGCACAAGGAAAAGAAAGGCCCCGAGAATGGAGCCGTGGAGAAAATTCGAGACGTCACGCTTGGAGATGAAGCTACAGGAAGCGGTAGTAGACCGTACGCGTACCCCAGTCGCTGTAGGAAGAGGCGCCCAATGCCTGATACACGCCGGGAGCAAGATCGAGAACGCGACCGTATTTCGCGAACCCACCCGTATCGGTGACCGTGGCGATAACCACCTTGCCGTCGTAGCAGATTTCGACGATGCTACCCAAAAGATATGACTGGCTCGCCGGAACGGCAACCGTCACGGAACCACCATGCAGGCTGATACCGGAAGCGGTGGTGGAGACACCGAAATTGCCTTTTCCGTCATCATTCGATGCGATCGCATAGGCCGAAGCGACGCCGCTCGACCAGGAACCGTCATCGACGTTGGGTGCGATGCGAGGAGCCGTAGGCAACGGATCGAGCGTACATACTTCCTTGGCCTTTTCGACCGCGAGAGCATTGCTGTAATCGACGGCGACGGGAACGACGACGGGATCGGGATCCTTAACCGTAATGGAACGCTGAGCGGCATCCGTGGGATCGGATGCTTCGGAGGGAACCCCCGAGACCTGTTGCGCAGAAGAACCGCTGATGCGATGAGCGGCGGAGAGCCTATCGGAATCAGACGTGGCCTGATTGGTGCCGACGCCGATCGTGGAAGAGTCCACCTCACCGGAACCCTGCGCCTGGTTGACCGCAACCAAGGTAAGGGAACAACAAAGAGCGACGACTATGAGCAACGCGACAACGGACTTGAGAGAGATGCCGCGTTTTCTTTTATGTGCATTGGCAAACGCCAAATATCCTCCAACGAACGCGATCGAAACCCGAGGCTCGAAAGAGCCTTTCGATCTGTTTATTCGCAGTGTGGTGTGTTTAGGTAAAAGATACTGCTCGTCAAAATCTGCGTTTTAACGTACCGACGATTATAGCTTGCCCCCTACCAAAAGCCAAATCGAAACGGCCCGCGAGCGGCGCCCGATACGCCCTTTTTCCCGAAAATGTAAACGGGCGTTTTAACAAACCCGAGGTAGACCACAGGGTTTCAACATTATGGAAAAATGATCAAAATCTCTCTAAAACACGTTCGAAAATACCCATTTCCCCAAAACTCAACAACAAAACGATCGCAAACAAGACAACGACCGCAAGAGAGAGACGATCATCGCAGAAGACCAGAGCCGCAACACTCAAGCACCCCAAAGCGAACCAGAGCAAAATAGTGAGGTCCCCCAACGATGCCATATCTTCGACATGGACCACGCCCGTGCTATAGGAAAGAAAAAGCACGCAAAGCTCCAAGCAGAACAGGAGAACGCAAATACGGGGAACGAGGGAACTGCGTTTGAAGGGACAGACCATCAAGGTGATACCGCACACCACGAAGATGAAGGGGAAGAACTGGGCAACGCTGGCCACGGGAGTGATGAACGTCAAGACCTTGGCGCAAGCGAAAAACAATACGGATAACCCCAAAAACAAAATGCCGGGAAGCAGATAGGACGAAGTCTTCCGATCCGGTTTTTCCGCCGCAACGGGAGTGGGCTGCGAATACATACAGGGTCGGGGTTGCGGCCCCGCCTGTTCGCTCCCCCCGACGGGAGGCTGGGGCGGGATATGTCCCGCTCCGGCGTATACACCGTATGAAGACCCCTGCGGGGCGGATCGGCGATCATGGGAATCGACCACATGGTTATAGCGTTCGGAGGATACGGAAACGGGATCGACGTCCACCGGAGTGAAATCGGATGAAGGCGAAGGCAGAATCACCCAAAGGGCGATATAGGGAATGACCACAAGACCGGTGGAAAGAAGCGCCAGCACGATGGCGGTCACACGAACGAGAACGGCATCCACGTCGAAGTATTCGGCTATACCCGAACAGACCCCCCCGATAACCCGGGGGCCACGCATGAGTTCTTTTTCCGGTGAAGGCACGTCGGCGCGCACTCCTTACTTCTTCACTCTCGCAACCCGAAAGGCAAACGACACGACGGGATACGAAACCGATGGCGATCGATAGTAAGACAGCACCATTAAACACCCCGAAAGCAACAGAAGATGATTTCGTTAGGCAACCGTTTCCCAAAGTTTGCAAAGAGGGACAAAGGAGACACCGAAGGAACATGAGCATCGCAACAATACCCGGATAAACCCTTCGTCCACCGTACGGCAACGACGAATGTGCTGTGCCCGGAAAACAGTTCTCTGCAAAACGCGCGGGATGGCGGGGCGCCTGCGGTAGCAACGGAGCTCCCGTCCAAAAGCGGCTCCCCGTAGAACGCGTGGGATGACGGTCGATATGGGGCGATCACCTACATGCCGGGAGGAGCGACAACCCTACAAAACGAACAGGATGATGGAGAAGAAATGACAGATGGACCCGGCCAGCACCCACAGATGGAACAGGGAATGCATGTAGGGAACCTTCTTCAGCACATAGAAGATACAGCCAACCGAATAACAGAGCCCGCCGGCCAGAAGCAGCCAGAATCCCGCCGGATCCAGAAGCGCATACAATTCGGGAATGAAAGCGATGATCGACCAGCCCAACAAAAGATAGAGCACCGCCGATATCCAGCGGGGACGGAACACCCAGAAGGCTTCCGCCGCAACGCCGATGAGGGCGACGGCCCACACGAATATACACAGCGCCACCCCGTGGCCCCCCGCCAACGTAACCAAACAATAGGGGGTATACGTTGCGGCTATGAACAGATAGATGAAGCTGTGATCGAGAACCTTGAATACCCGTTTGGCGCCATCGGCCTGAATGGCATGATAGAGCGTCGACATGGTGTATTCCAAAAACATGAATATGCTGTAGATGAGCGCAGCGGCCAAAGTCAGCCCGCCGCCATCACCGACGGCGACCACCGTACACAAAGGAATGGCGGCGATGGCCAATGCCGCACCGAGACCATGGGTGACGGAATTGAAGACCTCTTCACGAATGGAGTATTCGCGGACGGACTTCTTCCTGTTCTCCTCATTGGCGAGCGTGGTGGCCATCTCCTGCGAGTTTCTCACATGCTGAAGCGGCTCGGGTTTGAATTGGGCGGGAACCCATTCGTGGTTGTTCTTCTTGTTCGGGCTACCCACAGATCCCCCTTTTGTCGCGCTCACCATAAAGAGACCCCCCTCATCGCCGATTGCAAGCCATCGACATTATAGCGCGTCGATGGCGCATCGACGATCGGATATCGCCTGCGATGGACTCGGTCGAAAAGCCGCCTGCTCGACGATGCCCTATCGATTGCCGCCCGGAATACTCCATTGCATCCAAGCGATGGCATCGTCACGGGAGACATCGATGAGGCGCTCCTTCTTTCCACCGACACCCGCCGCAGTGACCGCATTGATGGTGGCAACGCGGGAGTGTCGCTGAAACGGATTGGTTCGCACGTTGCTCATCTGCAACTTTTTACGGGGAACGAACACCGTCGCCACGGAGTAGCCGGCATTGGTGATGACCACGTAATCACGATCGAAACCGAAAGCAGAACGGCGATACCACAACACCGCGGCGATTCCCTCGAAAACGGCGATCAGCACAGCGGCGATATACGCGTATTGGGCGAAGAACAGATAGTTTGCGATCATGGTCCGATGATCCACGTAACCGATAGCTCCAACACCCGGTGAAGTAAGTTCCATGATGACCCATGCGGCGGTTATGCACAGCGCCAACCAAAAACCCATGCCCTGCCAGATAACGCGACGGATAAGCGCGCGGCGCAGCGCACAACGGGCGATCGGACGATCGCATTCCGGCAGCGAAGCGTGTTCGGGGGTCAACCCCCGCACCACCTCGTAGACATCGCTTACGCGGCAGAAGGGATGAACGACCATGCGCTCCTGACCGAGGGAGGGGTTTTCGTTGCCCGACCCATCTTCGGCGGCCGCGGCAATACGACCGTAGGAAAGGGAGCAGTATCCGATGAATCGCTGGAAAAGCGACTGACGGATTTCGACGGATTGGATACGATCGATGTCCATTCCGTTGAATGTATGGTTGATTATGCCGTACTCCACTTCGATACGATTGCCGCGGCGGCGGGCCTTGAAGCCACCGTAGGAAATGCAGGTACCCAACACCATAAGCACCCAGATGACCACCAAACCACCCACGACCATCGACGCGATCAGGGCGATCGCGGCGGGCGAGGCGGAGGTGGCAAGCCCGCTCACCGTAGCATTGACGGCGGAACGGGAGATGATGTCGGCATCGAAAGCCATCGAAACGGCGGAAGAGAGAGCATAGAGAGCACCCACGAGCGCAAGGAAAACCGACGACTTACCCGAAACGGCGGAGAGAGCCAGTTCCTTGTTGGACAAGCCATACTCGTAGGTGGTTTGCCCCGTGTCGACCTCTTCCCCACCGAAAATACCCCGGATATCATCCGCTGCTTCTGCGGGAATATCCAAGATGTTGGACGCCTGAGCGGCACCGACACCGGCGCGCCCGGCTTGCGCCTGCCTTTCCAGATCCCAAGGAGCGACAGGCGCCGCCGTGGGGTCCATGGAGCGCGCGGCCGCCGAGGCGGCGTGCATGTCACGGAGCTTCTCCTGCGCTTCCTCGGGCGAAAGACCGCTTGCCATGAGCTGCTTGCGCAAAAACAATTCCCGCCGAAGGGTTTCGGCGGCAGACTTTTCAACATAACGGATCGTGATCGCCTTGTTGTTGGCACCACCTGCGGTTTCGATGGCCACGCTGCAAACGCCCAACAGGCGCTGGATCAGGGATGCCTTCTGATTGACCGACTGGACACGCTGATAGGGAACGTGATTGCGCCTCTTGCTGAAGATGCCCGAATAATAGGTGAACTCCGTCGGATCGAATTCGTACCAGATATAACGGTATCCCCATGCTTGGAACACGAGAACGATCAGGCTCACCAACACCGTGAACAGCAAACTGGCCAATATCGTAAGCAAAACCGGGCTCATCACATGGAGAAACCCTACCGATTCGATTATTTTTTCCGCCGAAGGACCGAACGATATCAAACAGGCGATGAAGATATAGGGCGCAGGGGCAAAGGATCCCAGCCAGATATAACTATGATGTAACTTGTGCTTTTCAGGTTGTCCCATCTTAGACATCTTCCTTCGCCAGACGGGCCAATTCGGCGGCTTTATCGCGCACTTCTTCAGCTTCGTCCGCGCGGAGGCCGGGGATTTCCATGGATCCCGCCGCCGTGGAAACCGTGACCGAGGCAAGCCCGAACGCGCGTAGGATGGGGCCCTGCTTAGTGTCGGTGTTCTGTACACGGATGAAAGGGACCATCGTACGTTTGCGCCAAATGATACCGTTCGCTATATCAAGATAATCTTTCGACATCTCGTAGCGCCAACGTATATAACGCAAAGGGGACACCACCGCCATGAACCCGATCATGCATGCCACGTACACAATGAGGCAGATAAGGCAATAGGGGCCCGACCAACCATGGGTCGTCGGTTCGACCAACCACGCGATGCCTCCCACGAGGAAAATACAGAAGAACACGATGGTCAGCATAATGGCGTCACTGATGCGCCAAACCGCCTTGATTTTCGGATCGAGTTTGTACTGGGGTAATTCTTTCATGCGCCAACTTTCTTAGTGGTGAACGGACAGACGGGCGATTTCCGAAACCCCCATCATGAGCATTACATTACTTCATTATAGGGCAAGGTCGCAGACGGAAAGGAAACTCTAGGGTAACGAAACGGGAGACCTCGAAGAGTCTCCCGCCATGTGTCCTTTCGACGCTTCCGCAACGAACCATGATTCAGTAGCGGATCATCTGGCTGTCTTTTTCCAAGCTATCACATCGTCATTCGCGGTACGCATCCATACTCTGTACGTCAGATCCGGACACCTGACTTTCGGCATAACGCCTCTTCAACATAGCCCACACGATTAAGCCTCCTGCGATCAGCCCCACAACCAGCCCCACGACCAGCAGCCACCACGGGAAGTCCGTCTGTTGCTGCT
>CAJMLT010000023.1 GCA_905214325.1 uncultured bacterium | reverse complement strand
GGTGTGTTTTAAGATATAGGGATCAACGACTTCTTGAAACTGTTTATGAGTGATCTTGATTTTCTTATCGATCAGAAATCGACTCCGGGCTTCTTCGGGAATATCACGGAATACGGCGGATAACCGATTGGATATATGACGTTTATCACTCATCTAGTTCCTATCCAACATGACTATGGTCGCGTGATCGAGAAATTCTTTTTCGAAGTAGGAAAGATTGGTGGATGTGATAAAGGTTTGGGTGTTATGGGATATCAACCTAACCAATTCACGACGACGCTGCCCATCCAACTCACTCATCACATCATCGAGAAGAAGAATGGGGTCTTGGTTAAGTTTATCTCGTATGAGGGCTATTTCAGCCATTTTATAACTTAAAACCAGTGATCTTTGTTGTCCTTGAGAGGCAAAACTATCCGCGTTGCGCCCTTCGATATAAAACTCGATCTTATCCGCATGAGGACCGAAAAGAGAACGACGTCTTTCATGCTCCCTACTATGCTCATTATGGAGAACGGCTTCCAAACACTCACGCGCTTGTTCTTTGGAGTAGAAAGGAATGTCGGTAAAAGATTCGGTATCGACATCGTACTTCTTCCAAGAAGGAATATAGGCGATATCGACTTTTTCCATTCGCCCCGATAATTCATGATAATAATTTCGGATATAAGGAATCAACTCAGCAACCAGTTGAGAACGAAGGGTATATAGCTGTGCCCCGATGGTGATTAACACATCATTGATACTTTGAAGATAGTCGTGAGAAACCACTTCTTTGAGGTAACGATTCTTCTGACGAACTATTTTCTCATAGTCTTTTCTCACGGAATCATAGTTAGCTGACAGTTGGGAACCCAAAAGATCGATCTGTGATCTTTTGATACTTTGAGATCCTTTGATGAAGCTCAGATCATCAGGGCAGAAGAAAACGGAGGGAAGGATACCCCGAAGACTGCGGGTTTGTTTCTTTTTCCCATTGAGAAAATATTCTTTCTTCCCTTGATTGATAACTAACTTGATTTCAAGAAGCCGATCGCCATCGGTAAGAGTCGCCGTTAAATACGATGCCGTTTCCCCTAAGGTAACAAGGTGGTCGCTTTTCGGATTTCTGAATGAAGTGAGAGCAGTAAGAAGCTCCACCCCTTCTATCAAATTGGTTTTACCGACCGCATTAGGACCGATGAAAAGAGTGAGATCCGAAATATCATCCAAAACATAGTGATTATAGTTTCTGAAATTACGATATTCGAATCTTCGTATTTTAAGACCCATCGTGTTTCCCTGAAACGATGATGGTTAAACACGGACCGGCATGATGAGATAAAGAAAATTCTCTTCTTCCGTTGCACGAAGAATTCCGGGTTTCATTGCACCGAATAGATCGAAATACAGCGTTGAGGATGAAATCGCATGAAGTCCGTCGAGAATAAACGTGTAATTGAATGCGATATCAACCGACTCCCCTTCCACTTCACCGATTAACGTTTCTTGAGCATTCCCAACATCTTGGGAATTAGTGATAAGGGTCACAATGTTAGCCTGCGCATCCACTTTCACCTGTACGGGTGAAACCTTATTACTTAATAGGGAAACGCGTCGAACCGCATCGGTTAATGCCGCTGTATCGATGGTGACACGGGTTTTATATTCATCGGCGATGAGTTGCTTATAGTTAGGAAATGTTCCTTCGATCCTTCTATTGATGAATGTGACGTTTTGATATGTGATAACGATTTGGTTTTCACTTAACGCTAACGTGATGGCCTCATCTGATTGAGGTAAAGATGCAATATCCTGTAAGAAAGATCCGGATATTACCGCTTCGAATTCATTTTGAGCAACGGAAGACAGCTGGGTTTCAGCAACGGCGAGACGATATGAATCCGTAGCAACCATTTTCAGGTCACTTCCTATTTGGGAAATTAAAACACCGGTCAAAATAGCGCGGGTTTCATCGTGGGAGACGATTTTAGCGGTACTTTTAACCATGGAAGAAAAGATTTTGAAGGGAAATTGAGCTTCTTTATCGAAATCAACCAAAGGAAATGCAGGGAAGTCCGCAGGGGGAAGGGTTCGGAGGGAAAACGTGGTGTTATCACAGAATACATTGACGTTCGTTTCTTCCGATACAACACTAACCGACATATCGGGAAGGTTCTTTACAACATCTGAAAACAGTTTGGCGGGAATAACCACTTCTCCGGGTTCTTCCACTAACGCCGGTATCGTTACTTTGATGGAAAGCTCCAAGTTGGTTGTTTGGAGAACGATTTTATCGGCATCTGCTTGAATGTAGACCCCGGCGAGAATAGATAGCGTTGAACGATTGGAAGATCCTTTGATGACTACCGATAAAGCATTGTAAAGTTCAGACTGATTGATGCTGAATTTCATATCGTTCCCTATCTATACGCTATAACTCTGTTACGATGATACCCAATTCCTCTTTGAAAAGTCTTCGATGTTTCCTGACTTCAAAGAGAGTCCAAAGAGATTTCAGTAATGGTCTCTCTCTGTATTTTTCCATTTAAATAAATAAGTAATAGTAATAATAAGCACGGTGTAAAAGTTGAAAACTCTTATTACACCAGTTCGTCGTAAATAAAGAGCATACGGAAAAATACGTGGAATATCGAAGCGGTTTTCCACGAGGAAAGAGGAGGGAAAATCTTTTCCCCGTTAAACCCATACTTTTCTTCCTGTTTTACTCATTCCATCAACACTCCTACCGAAGAAGGATTCTCTATAGGTATTCATCATTACCAAGGAGTACGAAGGGAAAATTATCTGTCTGAGTCTTTTCCCGTTGGTTGTCAAAAGGATAGTGTATTAGGAAGAAAGCCGAATCAATACTGCTGGATACGTATCTTTTCGCGGATGGCTTCCGTTTCTTCACGTAGATTACGATCTTCGCTTAATCCATTGTTGATTAAGTCGAAAGAATGCATGATCGTGGAATGATCTCGGTTGAATGCTTCGCCGATAGCTTTGAATGTCGCTTCCAATAACTCGCGGCATAAATAGATAGCCACCTGTCGCGGATGAGCGATCTTTCGATTTCGTTTATTACTGATGAGGTCGCTATGGGAAACCCCGTAGAAATCTTCCACCGCATGTTGGATCATCTCAATAGTCAATCGTGACGATCCTTCGCTGATGAAATGGTTGGCGAGAAGTTCCTTTACCTTCTGATAGGTAAGTTCCTTCCCCGGATTCACTTTGATCGTGAAGATGATATTCGTGATAGCACTTTTCAGTTCCCTGATGTTGGAGCTTGAGTTTTCAACGATATAGTCGAGGATGTCGTCGGCGATCTCAATCGTGAAATCCTCATCTTTTTGATATTGAAGGATGAAGTTTCTTATAATGTTCCGCTTTGTTTCATTGTCGGGAGGCTGGATATCGATGGTCGCTCCAGAATTGAAGCGCGACACATAGCGTTCATCCAAGTCGATGTTCTTCGGCGCACGGTCAGCAGAGAATACGAACTGCTTTCCCTTGGTGATCATGCTATTGAATATCCTGAATAACGCGCCAAGGGTCCCCGGTTTTCCTTGAAGACCCTGGATATCATCAATAAGGAGCACATCGGCTTCTTCGAAGAAACTTTCGAAATTCTTGAAACTCTGCTTATCGACACTCTTTTCAATAGCGGCATCGGAATACTTGTTCACCAACTCCATGGAGTCGATGTAATACACGTTGAAATCAGGATATTGTTCTCTGATGTAATTTTGGATGGCACAGAGAAGATGAGTTTTCCCTACCCCGCTTCGTCCATAAATGAATAAAGGATTCAAATTCGAGGATCCAGGACGATCTGCCACTTCGATAGCCATTGAATACGCCATACGATTGGAATCACCGATGACGAATGTATCGAAGGTAAGACTGTTCGCCGTATTCTCTTCGGTTTTCTTCTCTGTTTCTCGTGAAACATCTTTCACTTTATCCGTGGGTGTAGGCACGGTATTTAGTGGATGATGTTCTTTCTCAGGCTCCGGCGAAGGTACACTCGGCTGCTCCGTGATCACGGGAAGGGGGTTATGGATGACGCCGGGGTTGATACCTTGGGGTGATGGGGAAATAGTGAGAGTACTTTGCTGGGTGGGGTCGATTTCTATCTGGACGAGATAATCCACGCCGTAGAGATCGAAAAGGGCCTGCTTGATATCTTTGATGTAGTGCTTTTCAACCCATTCTTTAATGAAACCGTTGTTAGAGGTAAACATGATGAAATCACTGCTCACCGCTTGAATTTGAACACGCGAAAAGAATGCATCGATCTGCGATGCATTAACATTGGGGTACGACTTGAGCTGCCGTATCAGCTGTGTCCAAACTTCATGGATATCCATTAAATAAAGCCACCTCGCAATTTATTAGGCCTTATCTTAACATTGATCGAGAGAGGAACCTCTTTACTACCCTTATGGGAGGTGCACTCCATCAAGATAAGATCCCGATAAATATAAAAGCATTCTTTTCGTATACCACCTGATTGATACTTTTTACCATGAGGTTCCTATAAGGATAAAGCGATACGGTGCCCTTTTTCCGTCAATGTTCGCTTTTTGTTGATTTTCTCAACAAGGCCCATCGTTTCCATTTTCGAGAAGGCGGTATGGATACTGGCGACAGGGATTTCCGTACGCTTATTGACATCGGTCACACCTAAAGCGTTATGAGGGAGAAGCGCTTTCATGATGGTCTGCTCATTATCGGTTAAAGGTGGTATTTCCTCTGCGGGGAATGAACCATCTTCCTCGGGAGATTCAATCAAACTGATCGTAACCACAGATCCTTGATTGATATTATCTTCGATTTTGATATGACCATGGGAGATGTTGAGATAGTCCTTCACGATAGGAAGTCCTGACCCAACACCACGTATATAACTTTTCATAGGTTCGGTAGCCGAAGTGAAACCCGGTTGCTGAACAAGATCCTTCTGCTGTATTCCCGGTCCTTGATCGGTGAAGCGGATGGTATTCCCTTTATCGAGGATGGACACGATTACTTCTCGGAAGTTTGCGTGAATGAAGTTCTCCGATACTTCTCTGATCACGGTATAAGGGATCATTCCCCCTAATGCCTGTGCGTTTTGGTACGTCAGTGAAGAGATATGTTCAATGAATTCATGTGTTGGCCCACCGGGAATCTGGATAACCCGTGGCGCTGTTTTGAGATTGTCGTATATGGCGATACGCGCCGGAGTTTTGATGACCGAATAATCGAATGTTTGTACCGGATCAGCACTACCGGCTTGGTGTGCTTGCTGAATCAATAATCCCCCGTTACCTATGGAAGGTTGTTGAAGGAAAGGGTTGAAGGGAGTAGCAGTGTCAACGAAAGGAGGTACCGATGGATGTTGACCGGAAGTAGGGTACGGATTCGGTTGTTCCTGATACTCATCCATGATATTCAATGTGTCCTCAGTGTCGTTGTGTGTGGGTTATTTTTTCAAGTTTTTCAAAAACAGGGATTTCTACAACGATAAGTACTGGAATTCTACGGTATTTTCCTTCTTTATTCAAACCGTATTCGTATGTTTTCAGTTTTTCAAATAGTTTTCGTTATTGATTTTCAAGTTTTCAACAACTTTTCAATAAAAAGTGGAAAAACGGAAAAGACGGAAGAAAAAATATGATCATTCGTATCAAATCCGTAACGTCGATATGGAAAAGTGTCTTCTATAAGGCGTTTTTCCAAAGAGTCGAATCTGCGTTTTTCAGCTGAAAAATAAGCGTTCCCCTCTCTTCGTGAAAAGAGTGAAAAAGTTAATTCACTTTTCAGAAATAGTGCCAATTTATAGTAAAACACCAGTTCAAACGGTATTTTTAAGTTATTCGATATGTAAGATTGGAAATAAGGTATTTGTAAAAAATATACCGATAACACCTTGACAAAAAGTATTCCACAAAAGAATAGACCGTGATTTATATTTGAATAGTAGAGTTTTCAACATTTTCCACAATCGTTTTGAAGGGTAATGTGGATAAAAAGGAAATCAATAGTGTAAAGTACTTTCTAAAACAGGATATATAAGGGAATAAGGTGGTCGTATGAGGATATCCATACCCTTAGAAGAAGGTAAGCTTCCCGATCGATTCGGTAAGTATTCTCCTACGGAATATAAACGCTACGGTAATACGATACATTCGTTCCCTTTTTCCATCATCGATGTTCCACGGGAAACAAAAAGCCTTGCGTTTACTTTTGTAGATTACGATTCGGTTCCGGTGTGTGGGTTTGTATGGATTCATTGGTTGGCTTGTAATATTCACCCGGAGACCACTTCCATCCCCGAGGGAGCTAGTCTCAATGGAACGATACCTTGGGTGCAGGGTACCAACAGTAGTTATTCTCGTCTTGAAGAGATGGAAGATGACCTTTCAGCAGCGCAAGGATATCTCGGTCCTTGTCCCCCTGATAAAGACCATACGTATACCTTGGTGGTTTATGCTCTCGATTGCATGCTTGATTTAGATCAAGGCTATTTCCTGAATGATTTCCATTGGGCAATTGAAGGTCATGTCATAGATAAGGCTGAGAGTAATATCATAAGTCGTGCATAAATCATTGACTTTTCATTTCAGTGTCATATACTTTCGAAGTTACTCTAAATCTGAAAGGACAGGTAATGAAGCGCACTTATCAACCAAATACCCGTAAGCGTGCCAAGACCCATGGTTTCCGTGCTCGTATGTCTACCAAGGGCGGTCGTGCCGTTTTGTCAGCGCGTCGCGCTAAAGGCCGTAAGCGTCTTTGCGTCTAAATAATTGAGAAGCTGTGTTGGGAACCATTAAATCCGGCACGGATATTTCTAATATTTTTTCTCATGGTAAGCGCTATAACACGTCTGCTCTGACGTTGATAGTGTTACGAGATTCGGGACACGGCCATATCGGCCGTGTTGCTTTTATAGCGGGGAAAAAGAACGGAAATGCCGTGTGGCGTAATTCAGCCAAAAGAAGGATGAGAGAGATTTATCGTGATCTCGGTGGCCCTTGGCCGGGTTTTGATGTCGTTTTCCTTGCGAAGCGGAGAATAATCGATATCGATTATAGTAAAGTACGCACTATGTGTGAGGAAGCCGTTCAATCGTTTTTGAGTGAATAAAAGACGAAATGCAACGATTCGTAACATATATCGTCGGAATACCCAGTAAGATACTGATCTTACTGATAAAGTTCTACCGATTGGCGATATCCCCTTTATTCCCCGCATCATGTCGCTTTATCCCGACATGTTCGGAATATGGGTTGACAGCAATCCGTCGGTTCGGCTTTTTCAAGGGTTCCTATTTAACGGTACGACGAATATTAAGATGTCGCCCCGGGGGCGGCTATGGATATGATCCTGTTCCAGAAAAAACACCGTCTGAGCAGGGCAAATAGGATTTTGAGAGGAATTATCATCAATGTGGGACGCATTTAAAGATGCAATCTTTTTCTGCATCGAGTTCTTTTATGATTTCGTAGCTGACTGGGGTATGGCGATCCTCATCGTCACATTGATTTTCCGTATCTTACTCTTCCCTTTGATGCAGAAGCAGATTCGCTCTACGTATCAGATGCAGAAATTCAGTCCTTTAATGAAGGAAATTCAGGAAAAGTATGCTGACGATAAACAACGTCAAAGCGAAGAGATGCAGAAACTGACCGCTGAATCGGGATTCAATCCGCTTGCCGGTTGTCTACCTATTCTTTTACAGATGCCTATCTTCATCGCTTTGTTCCAGACTCTCCATGAAATGTCATGGCGTTCCGATGGATCGGTATATTGCTTCTACAACATCCTTCCCAACCTCGTCTCCTCCCCCAGTAATATGTGGGAAGCAGGTTTCGGGGCATTTCTTCCGTATGCCATTCTTCTTCTCCTTTTCGCCGGAGCCACCTTCCTTCCTACGGTTCTCCAGCAGCGGGGAACTACCAATCCTCAGAAGAATCAAACACTCATGATGATGATCGTCATGACGTTGATGATGTTGTGGATCGGTTGGGGATCTCCCGCAGGTGTTTTGTTGTTCTGGGCTGTCTCATCTATATTCCAGGTGTGCCAACAGCAGATCACCCTATCCGTTCTTCGTAAGCGTGATGCTGCTGCCGAAGCGGCTATCGCCGATACGAAACCGGTTGAAGTAGATGTTGTTCGTAAGCCTAAAAAGCCTCGTCCTACGAAAAAAGGTAAATAGTCTTTAACCTATAGTGTGTCGTCTCCTCCCCTTCAAATCATTGAAGGGGAGATTTGAATATAAGGAGAAAAAATATGAGTGAAGAAATGATTGAGGAAGAAAACTCCTTACAGGAAGTAGTCGAAGAAGAGATTGATGTATCCCTTGAGCAGGATATGGATCAAGAAGCCACCGAAGAAGACTCCCTTTCGGACGAGGAGTTAGATGCGGTAGCTGATACCGCCATCGCCGCCCTCCAGGATATTCTCAAGTACTTCAATGTCGGTGAAGTGATGATTGATGAGTATGAAGGTGACGAAGGGGAATTGATTCTCGATATTACGGGAAGCGATCTTGCTGTTTTAATCGGACGCCATGGACGGACCTTGGATGCTCTTCAGTTCCTTATCTCTTCTATCACATCGCGTACGATCGGGTTCCGTTATCCTATCGTTGTCGATGTAGAGGGATATAAGGGGCGTCAACGTCAGAAACTCGAAGAGATTGCCCGTCATGCCGCTGATCGTGCTGTATCGCAAGATCGTGAAATCAAATTACGTCCTATGACGCCCTATGAGCGCCGCATCGTTCATATCGCTCTTCGTGAAGATGCGAGGGTGGAAACCGAATCAGAAGGCGAAGGGCGCGGCCGTCGCGTCGTCGTCGTCCCCCGTTAATGTTTCACGTGAAACGTTTATGGATATGATTCAACATACCGATATCACCATCGAGCAGCGAAAGCTGCTCGATGCGCATTTACAGCTTGTATTGGAAGCGAACCGACAATCAAACCTCACCCGTATCACCGATGAGGCACAAGCTCGAATTCTTCACATAGAAGATTCCCTAGCCGGTTTAGAAGAAATACAGGCAGCACCGGAGGGGCCGTATGCCGATTTAGGAACCGGAGCAGGTTATCCTGGTATTCCTTTGGCAATCATGACGCATCGCCCTACCCTTCTTGTAGATTCAGTTGGAAAGAAGACTAAAGCCCTTGATGCCATCCTTGCCGAATTGAGTCTTTCTGATTATGTGAAAACCTTTACCGGACGAGCTGAAGAATTAGCATTGGATAAACCAGGCTTCTTTAGTGTGATTACCGCACGTGCACTTTCTTCCCTTCCTTCCCTTCTCGAATTAGCCTCTCCCCTTCTTAAAGAACATGGTCATCTGATCTGTTATAAAGCACAACCTAAAGAAGAGGAATTACAACAAGCTGAAGGTCTTGAGGATAAATTGGGAATGCACTTCATCGGGTCACGTAAGGTATATCTTTCGGATGGTCAGACACAGAGAATGATCATTGTGTTCGAAAAACTTCATGAACCCAGTGTTTCCCTTCCCCGTCGTGCCGGTATGGCGCAGAAGAGGCCCTATAAGGCGTAACAAGAAGTGTGAGCCATGTTTCACGTGAAACATGGCTCACGTCAATCACCTTATAAAACCGATATTCTATTTCAGGGTGATTGATTCCTGCGACTAAATGGAAATGCGAATATATTCGAGCAACTCCCCCCTCTTATCCTTGAATGATTTTCATAGGGTAGGAGGGGTTTTTCGTTTCACTGGATAAATAAGGACGCTCCATAAAAATCTCTTTCGCTTCGATGTTTCACGTGAAACTATCGGCTATAATCTTTTCGATAACCTATGAGAGGAGTGTTCGTGGGATTATTCGGTAGTCGTAAACGTAATACAAAAGAGGTAGTGACTCCCGCTAGCGAACCGCATAAAGAGCAAAAAAGTTCCCCTGATTACGAAAGTATCAACGAAGATGCTCCCGTTATGGAACGAATAGCTTCTTCCGATGCTGCTGTGCAGAATGTGGCCCCTGAAGTATCGGTATCCGATCCTACCGGTTCGGAACAAGAAGAGGAGCAGGATCTGGCAACGGAGTCCTATATTCCCTTCAAGGAGAAGCCTCCGGTAACGCACAGTATCGGTCAGACGAAAATTCTCGCAATTATCAACCAGAAGGGTGGCGTCGGTAAATCTACGACTGCCGTTAATCTCTCCGCTGCTTTAGGCGCAGCGGGTAAAGAGGTACTTTTGGTCGACCTTGACCCGCAGGGTAATGCAACGAGTGGTTATGGTGTCGACAAGAGAGACATCGATGAATGTGTCTACAACGTTCTTTTAGGGGAGACTCCCGTGGAAGATGTTATTTTGGCTCATGTTGCTCAAGGTGTTGATCTTCTTCCTTCGACTATCAGCCTTGCCGGTGCCGAAGTGGAACTTGTTAATGAAATGGCGCGTGAAAACCGTTTGAAAAGCGCTCTCGGCTCTTTACGAGGCCTGTACGACTTCATTCTCATCGATTGCCCACCTTCCCTCGGATTACTCACTATCAACGCTCTCGTGGCGGCTGATAAGCTTCTCGTGCCTATCCAATGTGAGTTCTACGCTTTGGAAGGTGTGACAAAACTTCTTGATTCGATGAAACGTGTCAAAAGTATGCTTAATCCAAGCCTGGATATCTATGGAATCGTGCTTACCATGTATGACTCACGTACGAATTTGGCTAAACAGGTTGTCGATGAGGTCCGTGGTTACTTCGGGTCCTCTGTTTTCGACACGGTTATTCCGCGAAGCGTCAAATTGTCCGAAGCTCCCAGTTATGGACAACCCATCATCAGTTATGCTCCTGACAACAAAGGGGCTCAATCGTATACCCAGCTTGCACAAGAGGTGATCAGTCGTGGCTAAACAGAAAAGTGGTCTTGGACGAGGGTTGAACGCTCTTTTTGATGAGTCTCCCCTTACCAATGCTCCACAACAGGAAACCTCACCATCGGTTGCCAAACCTCAAGTACAGGAAAAGGAAAAGCCATCTATCCAGGAAGAGAAGAGTTCTTCAACCGTAACTCCTTCGACACCGGAACCTTCTTCGAAGCCGGGCGTTCCCGTATCTCCTCAAAACGATAAGGAAAGCATTTATATATCAGAAGACGCTCTGGAAAATGCCAAGGTCGTCGCCCGTGAGGCACGTAAAGCACCGACTCTTCGTGTAAGCCCGGAGCAGAAGAAGAAAACAGCTACATTGCGCGAGGAACAGACTAAAGCTCCTGTTACTCCCTCTACCCCCGCCGCTGCAACTCAGCAGCCGGCTGTTTCTCAGAAGGAAAGCGCCCCGGCAAAGTCCGTAAAGGAAGAAAAAGGGGATACCGGCGAAATCCTTCTTTCCAAGGTTAAACCCAATCCCGATCAACCGCGAACTCATTTCAAGCCTGAAGAAATCGAAGAGCTTGCGAGTTCCATCAAGAAGGAAGGGCTTTTACAGCCTATTCTTGTACGAAAAGTGGGAGATCACTATCAAATCATTGCAGGCGAGCGCCGTTGGCAGGCTTGTAAAAGTCTGGGGATGAAAACCATCCCCGTTCGTTTCTGGCTTGCCGATAGTGATAAGGCACTGGAACTTGCTCTTGTAGAAAACGTACAGCGTTCCGATCTCAATCCCATTGAAGAGGCGTATGGATATAAGCGTCTTATGGAGCGGAAGGGTATGACGCAATCCGAAGTCGCCCAAACGGTTTCGAAGGGAAGATCGACGATTGCCAACGCTCTGCGTCTTCTTGATTTACCCGAAGAAGCACAACAGCTTCTTTTCGAAGAGAAAATATCGGCTGGACATGCCCGCGCGATATTGTCCATTCCTTCAGCTGAGGGTCGCAAGACGTTGACCAACAAGCTGGTTGCCGAAAAACTGAGTGTTCGTGAAACCGAAGCGATCGCTCGTCTTCTTTCCGGTCGGGATCAGAGTAAGGAAGGGGCTGCAAAAAGGCTTCCCACTCCACCGAGTTTCAAGAAAGCAGCCCGTGGTCTTTCGAGATTGTTATCTGCGCCGGTACGGGTGAAAACCGTTCAAGGAAAAAATAAGATCGAAATTCAATTCAAAGATGAAGAAGAGCTTGAAAGGATCATGGAGGCTATTTCTTCCAATACGCAATAGCTGGCATGTTTCTTTCTATCAAGTAGACCCCCAAAATCATGATTTTGGGGGTCTACTACGTTATACACCCTTACAGGTACCTGTGATGGCCATTTATTCATGCAGCTTATTTTTGAGTTGCCCGCAGGCACCGTCTATATCGCTTCCCCTTGAATCCCGTATGGTGACTTCTTTATGTGCGGCGCTCAAGGTGTTCATCCATCGTTGCAGAGTGTTTTTCGAGCTCGGTTGATACGGGGAATGTTCGACAGCGTTCAAGGGAATAAGGTTGATATGACAAAGAAGGTTACTGCAGAAGGTAATGAGAGCTTCTAAATCCTCGTTCGAATCGTTGATGCCCTTCATCATGAGGTATTCCAGACTCACACGTCTACCGGTGGCTTTCACATACGCTTGAAGGGCTTGCTTGAGGGAGGGTAGGGGAGTGTTGGTACAACGGGGCATAAGTGTGTCACGAAGATCCTGTCGTGCCGAATGAAGGGAAAGAGCGAACGTGAACTGGCGGGGGTCTTCCGATAGTCTTCGTATGCCGGGGATGAGGCCGCAGGATGAAATGGTTATATGTCTTGCTCCGATGCCGAATCCCTTTTTACCATCGTTGAGAAATCCCAATGCCTCGATGGTTGCGTCGTAATTCATGAAGGGCTCGCCTTGCCCCATCGACACAACGTGGGATGCCCGTACACCGAAGTCCTCTTGGACGAGTCGTACCTGGTCTATCATTTCGCCCGCCGAAAGGTTGCGGGTGAATCCTTCTGCCCCCGTTGCACAGAATACACATTCCATGGGACAACCGACCTGAGTGGAAAAGCAGATGCTGAGATGCTGCGGAACGTCATATTCGTCTCGCGTGCGAGAGGGGATACCTACGGCTTCGACACAGGCACCGTCGAAATAACGAAAGACGTATTTTCGTGTTCCATCACGTGATAGTTGACGGTCTATCAGTTCGGTTTCGTGAAGAGGAAAGCGTTTCCCCAGTTCATCACGCATTTTTGCGGGAAGGTTGGTCATTTCCCCATACGAGGTGACCCCTGTTTTGTATATCCATCCGATCAGCTGGTCGGCACGAAAACGGGGAAGCCCCTGCTGCCGGCATATCTCTTCGATTTCACTGAACGTGTAGGACTTGATGGGTTTATCTTCCGTGATATTCATAGGAGGCATATCCTTTATCCGAGTCGTAGTGCAACCGATATCGTTTCGTATTCATTTCCCTTCCCGATGATTTCATCGAGAAGGTACAAGCATAAAGCTTGTTTGATATACTCACAAAATCAAACTTCTTTGAAAGTAGGAAGCATGGTGTTTTCATTCGATCCCAAAGATATCAAGGTCGCTCTCATAGCCGGAGGAAAGAGCGGTGAGAGGGAGATATCCCTGGCTTCGGGAGATGGTGCTCAGCGCGCTTTGACAGAGGCCGGTTTTACTGTTGAGCGTATCGATCCGGTTGATAAGAAAGACCTGTTGCGCCTTGTCGAAGGTGATTTCGACGTAGCGTTTCTTGCTCTTCATGGAAAGTACGGCGAAGATGGCACCATGCAGGGGTTCCTTGAGATAATCGGTCTTCCCTATACCTGTCCTCACGTGTGGTCAAGCGCGACCGCCATCGATAAGCCCAAAGCGAAGTTCTTCTACGAACGCGCGGGAATTCCCACGCCGCATTCTCTTATTCTTAATGGTCCTGACGAGAAAACTCCTGCTCAGATAAGCGAAATCGTTGGCTCTCACTGCGTGGTCAAAGCGGCGACGGAAGGTAGCGCACTCGGTGTCTACATCTGCCATGACGAAAAGGATATAGCCCAAGCAATCGAAAACGTGTTTACCATCGATGATCGGGCGTTGGTGGAAACCTTCATCGAAGGCGATGAATTCACTGTTGCCGTTTTAGGCAACGATGACCCTGAAGCGCTGCCCGTCATCCAGATCATTCCCGTCAACGAGTTCTATGATTTCGAGTCCAAGTATGCCGAAGGGGGATCGCGCCATATCTGTCCCGCACCCCTGTCAGAGCCACTGACCCGACGTGCTCAGGAATTAGCCCTTGAAGCCCACAGGGCATTGGCCTGCGAAGGTGTATCCCGCAGCGATTTGATTTTGGATGCGGAAGGCAGGTTCTGGGTGCTTGAAACCAACACCATTCCCGGTATGACGGCGACATCGCTTTTACCCGATGCCGCACAAGCAGCGGGAATAAGTTTCCCCGAACTGTGTATTCGTTTGATCGGATATGCCCTGGAAGGCGCTGATTCTTAGAAAAGTCCGCAGGAATGGAGCCCGAACACCACAAGGGCGACCAGGGCCAAGAGGAAAATCCAACTGGCGACGGTGCACCCTTTGTTCCCCTTGCGTGCTTGATCGACGAGGCGTTCGGTGCCTGAGCGTTCGGTTTTGACGAAAGCGGTTCCCGCTTCCTTTTTCGGTAGGGGGACACGTCCAGAAGGCAACCAGGATCCTTTTTCGTCGACAAGCTTCTGTAGTGATTGAGCGCCCAGTTTTAGATCGACACGGACACCGCTGCCCAGTTTTTTACCTATTTGATCGATGAATGTCGAAAACACTTCTTCATAGGAGGTGTCGTAGGAAATGAGTGCGACTTCACCCCAATAATAACCGGGTTCCGGTTTTTCGGTATAGGCAACCAGCGCAAGAAGGGCGACCGTGTTCCAACCCTTCGCATTACACAGATCGACTCGGTCTGCAACATCGTCGTCCATGACTCCCATACGCACACCGAAAGGATTGACCAACCAAGCTTTGCGCTCGCCATCGTCGTAACTGATTTCAATGGAGAATCGATCTCCCACTACATTGTCCGCCCCCAAAAAGGCGCCGGCTTCACGTTTGTCCAGCGTCACGAAACGGACGTAGTCACCGAAATACCCAATTTCAGGCATGTTTTCTCCTAGAAGTCGTTCCAACCCGAATGCCATGGCATCGCATAAATGATAATCTTACTCACATGGAAAAACAAAATAACACCCCACAGGGGCAACTTAAAAAATATATCCTCGAAAACACCCCGTCACGCATACTCGAGCGTTATGGCAAGCTTGCCGACAACGCGCGTGATACCGATTTCGGCATCTTGGATGAAGATGTCGTCATCATCGATACGGAAACAACGGGCTTTTCGTTCAATCATGACGAACTCATTCAAATCGCCGCCGCCCGCATGCGCCATGGCGAGATAACGGAATGGTATGTCACCTTCGTCAAGCCGGGCCAACCCATTCCGGAGACGGTCGAATACCTGACCGACATCCATGATGTCGATGTCGCGGACGCACCGTCGCCCGCCGAAGCGTTGGAAAAGTTGGTCGAATTCGTGGGGTCATCCGATTTGGTGGCGCATAACGCCAACTTCGATAGAACGTTCGTCACGAAACATCCTGCAGGGGAGGTCCTGAAGAAAAACCTCTGGATCGATTCGCTCGATCTTGCGCGGATCGCTCTTCCCCGTTTCAATTCCCACCGTCTTCTTGATCTCGTTCGCGCTTTCGGTGGCCCGGAGTCCACGCATCGGGCCGATGACGATGTGGCTGCCACCTGCATGGTTTATCGCATTCTGCTTGCCGCCGTTGCCTGTATGCCGGCTGATCTGCGGGCATGGATCGCTCAATCGGCAAGCGTCGATGAATGGAATACGGTATATGTGTTCCAAAAGCTCTCCGACGCCGATGCTCCTCTGTATGATCTGCGCTCTTCGCGTAAGGCTGCCGTGGCGGGAATCTTAGACGATATACGCCGCGATGTTTTCCAGCCGGTTGCGACGGATGCCGCCGACCAGGCAACCGCCTCCCCGTCCGCCGAGGACCAACCCGGTGATGTTTCACGTGATGAACTGCCCGAAGCCGTTGAAGAAGCGTTGGTGCAGCTTGAATTCGTCGACCGGGAAAACATTGCCCAGGCCTTTTCCCCCGACGGCGTTGTCGGCCGACTCTATGAGGATTACGAGACACGCGAAGAACAGAAGGAAATGGCACTCGCCATCCACGATGCAATCAGCCAAAGCTACAATCTGGCCGTCGAAGCGGGTACCGGCGTCGGCAAGTCGATGGCCTATCTGGTTCCTCTCGCTTATGCTGCTCAGAAAAATAAGATGACGGTGGGGGTTGCCACGAAGACCAACGCGCTTCTCGACCAGCTCATCAACAAGGAATTGCCTCTTCTGTCAAGCGCTCTCGGAATCACCTATGCTCCCCTCAAGGGATTCAAACATTATCTTTGTAACCGCAAGGTGGAGAGGGCGGTGAAGCAAGGCCCCCATGTGGTCACCTACAACAATCAGGAAACCCATCAGGCTCCTGCGCTTGCAAGCGTTCTGTCCTTCATCGATCAGACCGATTTCGATGATATGGATGCTCTCAAAATAGATTTCCGTGCCCTCCCTCGTTACAGCATCACGTCGACGAGTAGCGAATGTCTCCGCCGGAAATGCCCGTTCTTCGGTCGCTCCTGCTTCGTGCACGGTGCGCGTGAACAGGCTCAGCGTTGCGATGTCGTGGTTACCAATCATTCTTTGCTGTTCTGGGATATGCGCTTCGAAGGAGGACTTCTGCCTCCCATCCGGTACTGGGCCGTCGACGAGGCCCACGGTGCCGAAACAGAGGCGCGCCGCGCTTTTTCGACGGAACTGAAATCGGACACGTTGCAGTCGGTCATCCGCCGCGTTTCCTCCGATTCCGCCAAAACCAACGTATTCCTTCGTGCCGAACGCAGCGCGCCGGTCAATGCGGAGTCCAAAACGCTTTTCGATACGATGACCTCCAAAGCCAAGACGGCATCGGGGGCTTTCGCCATCGCCGCCGAAGAATTCTGTCTCAGCGTGAAGGACCTGCTGTATTTCGACCCCAAATCAAAAGGCCGTGGATACGAATACTTCGATTTGTGGCTCAATGACGATATCCGCGAAAGCGCCACGTTCGCCGGGGTGCGTTCCTGTGCGAAAGCGCTCTACGATACGTTGGAAAAACTGATTCGTGCAGCGCGTGACATCGTGGCCTATTTCGAATCCATCGAAGTCACTTCGAGCGAACAGCGCGAGGTGGCTCTTGTCGCGCTGGAATTACGGGAAATCTACGACGCTTTGGAGCAGGTGTTTTTCCTGCATAAGGAAAACAGCGTCTATTCCGTTCGTCTGAGCCGTACCAAGGATCGCCTCAACGATGTGTTCAGCGTGCAACCTCTCAACGTGGGGCAGAATCTTGCCGAAACGCTGTATCAGGAAACGAACAGCGTGATCTACACTTCGGCCACCCTGTCGGTTGACAATCGTTTCGATTCGTTCGAACGGGCGATGGGCCTCAATGAAACGGACGATTCCCAGGCGCGTTTCCTGCAGGTTGATTCGAGCTACGATTTTGATACCAACATGAAAATCTACGTGCCGAACGATATGCCCGAACCCCAGGACCCGGCTTATCTCGATGCTCTGCAAAGTTTTCTCATCGACCTGCATTGCGCTCAGGGTGGCTCCCTACTCACCCTGTTCACCAACCGCCGTGAGATGGAAAAGTGTTTCGACGTGGTCAACCCTGCGATCAAAAACGATGATTTGCGCTTGGTGTGTCAGAAATGGGGCGTTTCGGTCAAGGGTCTGCGTGATGACTTCCTGCGCGATGAGCACCTGAGCCTGTTCGCCCTCAAAAGCTTTTGGGAGGGCTTCGATGCTCCCGGCGCCACGCTGAAAGGTGTCATCATTCCCAAATTGCCGTTCGGTTTACCCACCGACCCTCTTTCCTGCGAGCGTAATCTGATCGACGACCGCGCTTGGGCGCATTACTCCCTTCCGGCGGCGGTCATAGACATCAAGCAAGCCACGGGGCGTCTGATCAGAAAGGCAACGGACAAGGGCTTCGTTGTGTTGGCAGACAAGCGCTTGATTACAAAGTACTATGGGAAGAAGTTCTTGAATTCCCTACCCAGTCGTAATATCGCCCTCATTCCCCGTGACGATATCGTGCGGGAAGTAGCAAACGGAAGAGCGGATGGCCAAGCAGAAGCCTAAAAAATCCACCCTGAGACGTCATGAGGAAGAATCACTTCACATTATCGAATTCTCTCAGGGAAAACCCCATGAGCTCTCCTTCAACGTGCTTGAGCAGAAGGCTTCGTCGCACGAAGAGAAGAAGCCCGGCTTCTTCGCGCGCCTTTTTTCCCGTAAGAACAAGGATGCCGCATCACCTTTGGGTGTTGCCGGAGTAGCCGACCCGCTTATATCGGGCGCGGATACGTCCTCATCGGTATTGACTGCCGAATCCCATCTCGAAATACAACGCCGCCAGCACAGACGACGTTTCCGTCGTATCGTCAGCATCGCCGTCATCGTGGTGTTTTGTGCCGGTGCCCTTACCGCCGGCGGTTATTACTTCTATAAGGAACACGAGCGTCAAATGGGAAGCGTGGAGCTTCTCCAGCGTTCCTGTGACTACATCGAGCAAAGCGACAAGACCCTCGTCGCCATTGATGAATTCTTCAACCGTCCCTTCGATGATGGAACCCTTACCACCATTGAAACACTGATGTCCCAGATCCCCGAAGCGCAAGAGCAGCTGGTTTCCGCACGTGAATACGCGCAGCGTGCCAGTGAGGAATTGGACAACGCGCCTACCGACAAGGAAGCGGCCGAACGTGCGCTCAACGCCATATCGGCACGCGAGTCTCTGTTGGATTCGGCTCGGAAGAAGCTCGAAAACGACCGGGTGGCCAAGCAGGCCGTCGACCTGATGGACCAGGCTTGGGCATGGTCGCTTGAAGCCAACACCCTTATGAGCGAGGCGGCCAAGGTGGTGTCGACCACCACCGAAGACAACGTGAACACCTCCACCCGCTACACCACCGATGCCCGGACGAAACTCGTTTCGGCGCGGGATAACCTGGACAAGGTGGCCACCTTGTATCCGTCAGCCGATCTTGCCGCTTCCCGCGCATACCTGACTACCTGCATCGAAGCGACCGACTACGCCTTGGCTTCCAACGCGGCCATTCTCGTGCAGGACAGGCAAACCGCCGAGGATAACAACAACAAATACAATGCCGCCGATGCCGCTGCGGTCGAAATGGCCAAAGCCCTTCCCGCGTCTTTCAACCAACCGGTGGTCGATGCCTACACCGCGACTACGGCGAAACTCGACGAAGATTACAACCGTATCCGCAACGATGTGGGCACAAGCGATTCGTACTTGAGAACCTACTTGGGTACGGCAACGTAGAGCACCGCGGTACCCCTTGGAAAATGCAGGGAGACGGCATTCTCGTCGATTGCATAAAAAGTGGAGGCGTGGTTCGTTTATTTGGGATGAACTTGTGAATAGCGTATACTCAAGAGCGTATATGCATAGCGCGTTGTTAATTTTCGTTAACGAAAGGTCGATTTATGGCTGGAATCATGGACGACATCGCTCATCTTTCTCAGGAAATAGGGCCACGACCTGCAGGAACGGAAGAAGAGCAGCAGGCCGCCCTCTATATCGCCGATGAGCTTCAAAAACGGGCGGGATTCGCAACGGTTATCGAGGATTTCAACTGTGTTCCCAATGCGGATATCGTCAAGCTCATCTGTTTCGGCGTCTCTTTCATCTGTGCTCTCGCCGCTCTTATCTTTCCCGTGGTTGCCGTGCCCGCCTTCATACTCGGTTTCATCGCCGCCGCCCTTTTTGCCTGTGAGGTGTTCGAAAAGCCGGTCATATCACGTTTTCTGCGTGGGGGAGTAAGCCAGAATGTCGTTGCCAAGTACAAACCGGCTCCCGTCGGTGTTGTGGGTAAGCGCCGCAAGGTGATCCTCGTCGCCAATTACGATAGCGCGAAAATGATGAGCGAATACCGTGGTCCCTTGAAGAACAATCTGCATATTCTGCAGTGGATCACGTTCGGGGCCCTTATCGCTTCTCCGCTTTTTCTTCTGATACGTACCGTGTTCTTCCTCAATGCAACCGGCGTCATTCCGGTTGTGTTCAACGTTTTGATCATCATAACCTTGGTGCTTATGGCGCTCCCTTTGGTGGGGATCATTCTCCATCGGTTCGCGTCCTACAATCAGGCGGCCAACAACAATGCCGCCGGTGTTTCGGTGATGCTCGATGTTGCCCGCACCGTCGGAAACGGTTTGGTCAGTATCGATGAAACCGAGCAACGTGCCGATCGCGATGGTGTGCAGGTTCATGGTGAACAGGCGGCCCGCGAAGCGGGGGTCATCCCCGAAGATGCCACGGTCGAATATGAAACGGACGAGCGCCAATCGTCTCCGAAGGAATCTCTGGCTGCCGCCAAGGCGGCCATCGCCGCTTTGACCGGCAAGCCCGTCGCCGACAAGGTACCCGTGGCCGATATCTCCTCCCGCTTGGTGCAGGGTGGGGGAACGCAGGACACTCCCGAAGCCACCAGCGTTCATTTCGAAGTGGGCGAAACACCCGTGTTGCCCATCCGTGATATTCCCGCCGACACCACGGCAGCGCCGGCACCCTTCGCGGCGGATGTGGACGTGGAAACTCGCCCCGCCGCTCCTGCCGAGCCGGTGGAACCATCGCCGAGCCCCGAATCGTTCGTGCGTGAAACACCCGAGGCTCTTTTCTCCGGATCGACGGGCGTTTCCTCTTCGGTGGATAAAACGCCGGCATGGGCGAGGGCCGCTCAGCAGAAGGCTCACGCCAACAAGCCCGAACTCACCCAGAACCAACATGTCTCCCGTTCCCGCTTCGCCGATACGGTTGCCGCGCAGATGACAGACGCTTCGCTTCAAAGCGGTAGTGCTCCTTCACTGGCTTCCGCTTTGGCTCAGGCGGCGCAGCATCCCGAAGGGGAAGGGGCGGTTTCTCAGACACCACAGGTGCCGCAAACCGAACTCGAAGCCCGTCTGGCCGCGTTGCGTGATGAAATCGAGGCGACACCCGCCCCGCAGATTTCCTCCACCACGCAATCGTTGTTGGACAACATGCAGCAAGCCCCGCAACCGCCGGCTTCCGTTGCCCCCGCAGTCGAGCAACCCGCTTCAGGCGACGATGTTTCACGTGATGCCGTCATCGTTTCGGTTGCGGACGCTTCGGCGGCGGCAGACGAAGCAGTCCCGTCGGTATCGCCGTCCACGCCGCTTCGTTCCGAAGAGAACGCGGGTGAAGATTCCGCCGTGGCCGCTGCCGGTAAAACCGCAGCCATATCTCCTATCGACGTGTCGGCGTTCATCAACAAGGAGGAGCAGATCGAAGAACCTGCTCCGGCCCCGGTGACCCCTATCGTCGATCGGTTCTCCCGTGAACAGTTCGTACCCGATACGGCCGATGCTCAAAACGACGAAGCAACGCGTCCCGTCCGTCTGGACGAAATCAAGGAAGCCATCCGTGAGGACGTTGTCGATGAACCGGCAAGCGTGGAGCCTCCCCGTTCCGAAGAACCCGTTATCGCACCGGTGGTTTCCAAACGCGAAGTGACTCAAAACCCACCCGCTGCCCCCGCCGATCAACAGCGCCCGCCCGTTGTGGCTCCCCCCGTGTCTCCCATCATGGGTATGGAAGATCTGGCGGCTTCCCTGCCGTCGCTGACCGGGCCCCTTGGGGAAGAGCCGTCCGCGTCCGCAACGCCCGAAAGGCAAGTCATCGTTTTGCCCGACGTCGTGTCTCACCCCGTAGCGTCCACCGAAGAAACCAAGCAGCGTGCTCCCATGGCGGACTCCACCGAGTCCACGCAGTCGGGAACGAAGTCGTTGCTCTCCAACATGCTGCCCCGTATCGACGTGGCAATTCCGGCTTCCCAAGACGCGCAATCCGCCGAACCGGTGGATTCCTTCGGACTCGATCTGCCCCCGCTTTCGGCAGCTCCCCAATCCGACATGGCAACCGTTTCAGCCACGGGATCGTTTTCCACCGTGGGAGGAACCGGTGCGTTCGCCCCGGTCGGGGATGAATTGGTAGCCGATGTCGCCCCCGATGAAATCTATGTTGACGATGCCGACGATTCGGCCTACGAAGAGGAATACACTCAAACGGGCGCATTCGCCGGTCCGGGTTATGTGGATATGCCCACGTCCCGTGCAGGTCGTCTGTTCGGACGTTTCCGTTCCAAAAAGAAGAAAAACGCC
This sequence comes from uncultured bacterium, assembly GCA_905214325.1. Taxonomy (GTDB): domain Bacteria; phylum Actinomycetota; class Coriobacteriia; order Coriobacteriales; family Eggerthellaceae; genus Anaerotardibacter. The sequence continues at coordinate 2,553 of CAJMLT010000023.1, read as the reverse complement.
CCCGAGCCCACGGTGGGTGAATGGGTCGGTGCGGACGAAAACTACGATGCCCGTAGCGTTGGCAAGGCCCGTGGCAGTTGGGAAAGCTTCCGTGAAGAAGACGATGCTCCTCCCGCAGAGGATCTTTTCGTCGATGTTGATTATTCGGACGACTCCTTCGACAATCCGCGTGGTTGGAACGGTGGCGCCTTCTCACTCGGCCGTCTGCGTCGGGGCACCAAGGACGTGGATACCGAAGCCGAAGATTATTTCGAAGATGAATTCGACGAGGACACCATGACATCGGACGCGGTGGCCCTCGACGATATGCCCCTGCCCGCCTATGAGCCCAATCCCGCCGAAGAAATCAATCATGAATTGCGCCGCTTGCAGAACTTCCGTCACCCCGACATCGACACCGAAGTGTGGTTCGTTGCGCTGGGTGCCGAACTGTCCCTCAATTCCGGTATGAAGGCGTTCTTGGACGAACATCAAGACGAACTCAAGGGAGCCATCATCATCAATCTCGAAGCATTGGGAGCGGGTCGTCTGACCTTCCTCGAAAAGGAAGGAACGTATCGCTCCAAAGCGGCTTCTTCGCGCATGAGGCGTTTCTTGCGTCAGGCAAGTGACAGGGCTCGGGTGTCGTATGCAACGGGAACCTTGAACAGTCGTGAAACACCTGCCGCGGTGGCCATGCGCAAAGGGTATCAGGCTATGACGCTTGCCGGCATGGACAAGGGTGCCACGGCGCTGTTCGCCGAAGAGGGCGACATTCTGGAAAATCTCGACGAAACAACCCTTCAGGACAATTCTCGGTTCGTTTTATCGATTTTGAAGAGCATTTAGGGAAAACTTTCTTTGAACTGGTAAAATGCTTATAACATCGGTACAATGAACGAGCTGTTTTTGTAGGCCTGCTATCTGGGATAGCTCAATCGAAAGGAAAGAGGTCGTTATGGCAGTCGTCGCTTATTGCGTGAAGTGCAAGGCAAAGAAGGAAATGGTAGACCCTCAGGAAGGCGTCACCAAAAACGGACGTGTTATCACCAAGGGCACCTGTCCGGACTGCGGCACCAAGATGTCTCTCATCGGTGGCGTCAAAAAATAGAGAAGAGTTTTCAGGGGCGCACTCGAAGTCTCTGTTTTGAAAAAAGAAACTATTCCCTGCTTGCAGGGGATAGAGGTAATCAGGCCGAAGGAAATCTTCGGCCTGATTTTTTTCGTTGGTGAACCAGAAGGGGCGCGACGGGAACGCTTTCGTCCCTGATACGCTTTTGATGCACAGGGTGGTGTAGGGTGTCTTGCTGATCGAGAACTCGTAGGTCTTACCTGCAGGCGTGCGAGTTCGTTGGAACTGAGAGCGAAGGATACGACACCATGAACGATTACCGCACCAGCGCGATGGACGGTAGGGTAGACTCACCCCTGCTGAATACCATCTTCGGGGGGGGGGGCATCTCTCTAAAGCCTTCCGTATAGTACTGGCACTCATACTGGTAATAACTCTTATTCCCCTCGTATCATCTCCCTCCACCCAAGCAGCCTATGCCGCTGACGCACCTTCTTTCAACGATGTATCAATCTATCAGGGTGCAAGACTTTCCTTAAACAACAAAACAGCCACCGCCGTAAACAATAGCGGCAAACTCATGGCCGATACCACCAGCAGTGCGGTTACTGCAGGAAACATCACCTCAACAAAGAACTCCTTCACCACCAACCAATACGGAAGTGATGCGGCGGTAGGAGCACTCTCCAACGTGAGTATTCCTTCCGTATCCGATCTCAACTCATGGAGAAGCGTGCTTCCCTCGAGTGACAAGGGATACTGGTTAAGCGATTCAGGATCATCCAGCCCCTTTTCCTGGCAAGCCTATGCCAATACCAACAACACTACCTCATCCAATGACCTGAGGGTATCGGGAGAGCTTAACGGCTCCCAATATGATGACACTCTTGTAGCAAAAGGACCCTACGCATGGTCACAGAACTACAACTTGAATAACTACACGGCAAGTGCCGGAGGTAGCTGGGACTTGGATCGTGCTACCACCGTTTGCCTCGATGAGTATAGAACCTCTGCTCAGTTCATTAACAATGGAGATACCTTCTACAACAACTTCAACCTTAAAAGCTCAGGAGTCGATGCAGGAGGACGCCCCTATGCCTCAACCACCATCAGAAACATGTACCTCGATGGTGGTAATAGAATCTTTGCCTACGTTAAGAACAACCGTATCGTTCAAGCAAAGCCGGGAGATGTCATCCCTGCCGGTACGGTATGCATGTATTGCTTTCAGTTCTGGCAACACCAACTGGTAGATCCGAGTAACTTCGCTGCCTCTTCCTCGTCATGGATAGGCTTTGCTCGAGCATCTTCTACCATCACGGTACAAGGCTACATAGAAACACGAAGCGTCTATGGCTTGTCTAAGTTTTATGCGAAAGATACTCCCATCATCGGCTCTACCCTCACAGCAGGCTCTTACGGTGTACGTCCCTCTATGGATATCGATACGTCTAAGATCGCATTCCTAAGAGAGTCTACCAGTGGCACCAGCTTGACCACGG
>CAJMLT010000022.1 GCA_905214325.1 uncultured bacterium | reverse complement strand
CCCAGTGGGCGTAGTAGGTGGTGTTGGCCTCGGGCTGGGTGGTGGGTAAGTTAGCACTTTCTATCTTAGTGCCGCCAGTAAGGGAGTCATACCAACCAACAAAGGTATAGCCTTCGCGCACCGGATCTGCTGCAGGAACAGCGATAGCCGTATCGGTTGCATTTTCGCGCAAACCGGTTTCGCCTACCGCAGCAGTGCCATCCCATGTACCACCGTTGGTCTCATAGACCAACTTCGTGATATCCGCCGTCCAAATGGCATAGATGGTCACGGAAGATCCGCCGGCCGGGCGCTCGGGGAATACCGGCGTCATCTCTCCGGTGGTAGCATCGGCGTCGGTCGACCAACCGACGAACGTGTAGCCATCACGCTGCATGGCGTCGTAGCTGATCGCATCACCCTGAAAACCATCGAGCGTGGCAACCACAGCGGTGGTTTTATCGTTCTTCTTCAAAACAACGGTTGTCTTGGCTTCACTCCATCGGGCGTAATAGACAACAGGAGTTTCATCTGCGAAGGTGAGCTTGGTACCCGCAGCAACATTCAACTTCGTAGCGTCTTTGGTGAACCAACCATCGAAGGTGTAGCCCTTGCGCACCGGGTCGGCGGGAACGATAAAGGTCTCGCCCACCTTGCCTTCATATACCGTATCGGGCGTGATGGTGCCCGTCGGATCACCCGTGGCACCTTGGGTTACGAAGGCGACGGACTTGGAGTTTTCTTTCCAAACCGCCTTATAGGTCTTGTCGTTGGTAGCGGTTTCGTACTCCAACGTATAGACGGCGGCATCGGTGGCGAGACCCGTTGTGTTCCAGCCGAGGAACGCATAGCCGGCGCGCTCGGGAACGACGTAGTTCACCACGGATCCGAAGTCGCCCGTCTTCGTCGCAATGTTGGTGCTACCTTCCATGGTGCCACCGTTGGGGTCGAGCTTGACCGTCATCTCCCGAACCGACCACAGGGCGTAATAGCTCGTGGTCTTGTTGTCCGTCGGCATGGTGGCATTCGAGGCGGGTTGCTGATCCGCTGCGGTAGCCGTGGGCGAAAGCGCCCAGCCGACGAAATCGTAGCCTTCGCGCACCGGTGCTGCGGGAACCACAAAGGTAGTACCCGACTTGGCGACAAACGTTGTTTGCGGCACCGGGTCGGCATACGCGCCACCCATGAGGTTATAGGAAACGGTCACGTTGTCCGCATCCACCCAAACCGCATAGTAGGTGGCATCTTCGCTCGGGTAGGTGATAAACGGAGTTGCCGTGGAATCGGCATCGCTGCCGGCCTTCTTCCAACCTACGAAGATGTAGCCCTCTTTGGCAGGTGTCTTGTATTCAACGGGATTGCCGTACTTGCCCTGCACTTTCACGTCAGCGGTGCTGCCGCTCACCGTGCCGCCCGTCAGATTGAGCGTAAGCGCAACATCTGCCAACTCGTAATGAGCATAGTACGTAGCAGAGGCCTTGGGGTATATGGTGGTGGGTGCAGCATTGCCACCGTAAGGCGCATCGAACCAACCGAGGAATTTGTAGCCCTTCTTGTATGCGACGGGAACCGCATGGGTGAATCGGGTATCGACGGTACCCGCGTAGGACTTCTCGGCATCGGCGGTGGTAGTACCGCCCTCGACGATGGCGCCGCCCACGGTATCGTAGGTCAACGTAACTTCATCGGCCCGCCATACCGCCTTGTATTCGGTGTTGATCGTAGGATAGTCCAACGCGATATCGTAGGGATCCGCCGCACTGCCGCTCGTGTTCCAGCCGAGGAACGTGTAACCTTCACGCACGGGAAGCGTGTAGTCGATCGGGTCGTTGTAGGTGCCCGTCTTCTGCTGTTTTTCGGCACCCGCAATGGTACCGCCGTTGCCATGGAACGTAACGGTGGTTTCGGCAAGAGCCCATTTGGCGTAGTAGGTAACGGCATCCGTTGGAATGGTTGTGAGAACAGGGGCTTCCACGTCACCGTCGACGGTGGTCACCCACTTCTCGAACGTGTATCCCGAACGCGTGGGATTCGCGGCGGGGGCAGATGCCGCACTTCCCACCTTACCGGTGCGGATGCCGGTTTCGCCTCCGGCGAAGGTACCACCCGCAGGGTCATACGTCACGGTCTGTTGTGTGGGGTCCCACACGGCATAGAACAAAGAAGCCGTGCCGTTTGCATTCGCAACGGGATACGACAGGGCAAACGTGCCGACGGTGGCTTTCGGATCCGTAGACCAACCTATAAAGCCGTAGCCTTCACGCACGGGTGCCTTGTAATCCAGCTGGGAACCGTAGTCGCCGGTATAGGTTGCATGAATACCGGTGGTGCCGTCATTCTTCATCAGGGAAACTCTGGTCTGTTTGACCTGCCACTGAGCATAGAGGGTCTTGTTGGCGGTATCGGTAGGTAATTTGGTAAGCACGTCGCCGGTTTGCTGGGTGCCGCCCGAAGGTGCATCGAACCAGCCCTTGAAGGTATAGCCCTCGCGATTGGGATTAGAAGGCGTGGTGATGGTGTCGCCCGCATTGCCCTCGCGCACACCCTTCTCGGCAGCGTCGGTAAACGAACCACCCTGAGGATCGAAAGCGAGAACGGCCTTTCCGGCTTCCCAAACCGCCACGTATGTGGTGTTCGCCTCGGGGTAGGTCAGGAACATGTCGGCGGTATCGTCGGCGGCACCTTCCACCTTCCACCCCATGAAGGCACTTCCGGCCTTGGTGGGCATGGTGTAGTCGGTCACGGCGGTGTCGTAGTCGCCCGTTTTCTCTTGCGACTCAGGCGTGCCGCCGTTACCCGAAAGCGTTACGGTGATACGCTTGGGTGTCCACTGAGCGTAGTAGGTAACCGATTCGTCAGGGAAGGTTCCCAACGTGGGTGAAACCACCTTCGTGCCACCGACGGGCAAGGTGAACCAACCCGCGAAGTCGTAGCCGACGCGGGTTGCACTCGGAGCCGTATAGGTACCTTTCGAGATGCCTTTGTACGTGGCACTACCCACAAGCGTGCCCTTGTTGGATTCAAACGTCACCTGTATATCGTTGGGTACCCAAAGCGCTTGATAGGTGCCGTTCTCTGCAGGGAACGTAGGCGAAAGCGTAGCGGAGGCATCCGAAGAGGCGGTCTTCCATCCCTTGAAGGTATAGCCCGGGCGCGTTGGCGCGGTGTAGGAAACCGCAGCGGTCACGGTACCTTTCTTCTCCTGTGTTCGAGGCGTGGCACCCTCGCCCGCATCGAGCAGAAGGGTGATTTCGTTGGCGGTCCACTTGGCATAGTAGGTCACGTTGCTTTTGTCGGTGTAGACGTTCGTCGTCACCTTCGTACCCGTGCCGCCGGCACCCGTCCACCAGCCTGCGAAGGTGTATCCTGCACGCAAGGGGTCAACGGGCACGGTATATGTTTCATCCGTAGAGCCTGTACGCACACCGGATTCGGTTGGTGTTGCGGTTTTCTTCCAGGTGCCACCCTCGGCGTTGTACAGAACGGCTGATGCTCCTTCTTTCCATACCGCCTCATACGTTGCGTTTTCGGCAGGATAGGTCAAAGACATTTCAGCCGTGGAGTCGGCGGTACCGGGGAGTTTCCAACCCACGAAGGCGTAACCGTCGCGAAGCGGCGTGGTGTAGAGCACCGCTTCCTCGAAGGTGCCGTTCTCAAGCACCTGCTGCTTGAGGGAGGCATCTTCGGCATCGGGAGCCAGCAGCGTTATTTCGATGTCGGTGCGCTTCTCCCAATACGCATAGTAGGTAACGCTTTGCTTTGGAATGGTAAGGGCCGTCGGCGCAGAGGTGGAATGATCTAGGCTGGTGTACCAACCCTTGAACACATAGCCCTCACGTGTGGGAACCACAACCGAAGCATACGAATCAAGGTAGTCGCCCTTGCGGATGCCATCTTCCTTTTCGGTCGTTCCGGGCTTGAGATCGGTGTCTTTCCACTTGCCGCCGTTTGGATCATAGGCCACCACGACATTATTGAGTTCGAATACTGCCTCATAGGTGGTGGACTCCTCGGGGTAGCTCAAGAAGAACTTGGCCGTGTCGTCGGATTCACCGCGTTTCTTCCAGCCGACGAAGGTATAGCCATCCTTGACGGGAAGTTCGTACGCCAGCACGTCGGCATAGGTGCCTTGCTTGCTCTGCAGCGCAGGTGTGGCCTTATCCGCCACCAAGACCACCTCGACTTCGTTTGCCTTCCACTGGGCGTAATACACCACGTCCATAGTGGGAATGGTGCCCAAGCCGGTTGCCTTGTAATCGTCGGTGTTTTTATTGGGAGAGGTGAACCAACCCTGGAAGGTATAGCCGACACGCGTGGGGGTGGCAGGCGTGGTGTAGGCATCACCCGGGTTGCCGTGGAATTGGAGATCGGCGGTGGCGGGAAGCTTGCCGCCCATCAGATTGTACTCAACGTTGATGTCGAGCGCTTTCCAAATGGCGTAGTACGTTACTTCCTTAACGTCTTCCGACAGACCGGGCACGTCGATACTCATGCGCGGGGAATAGTCGATTCCCGTACTGGGGTCGTATATGGCTTCGGCGGATGACTTCTTCTCGGACCAGCCTTGGAATTCGTATCCTGCGCGGGTCGGAGCCGGATAGTTACGCAACTCGAAGCTCGTCTGGTTCTCGTATGATTTGGTGGGCTGGCCCTCGATGGTTGCGGGGGCAGCCGTAGACCCGTTGGCGTTCAGTGTGATTTTCACATCGGTGCGAAGAGTCCACACGGCTTTCAAGGTGATCTCGGCCGTCTTGTCGTCACCGGATACCCTACCGACAAGGGCGGAATAGAGTACCTTTGAGCCGGCGGAATACCGCGTAGTAGTGCTATCGCCCTCGACCATCCAACCGTTGAACTTGTAACCTGCGCGGGTTGGAGCGGCAGCAGGAACGGTACTGTTGTCTTTCCAGTGAAGTCCCGTTGCATCATCGATGGATGCGGGGGTCGCCTTGGAAGCAGAATCGTCATCGTTCATGTCATAGTGAACGGTGTATTCGTTCTGCGTCCATTTGGCATGGAGCATCAGGGCAACATCCGGCATGGTATCGGTCGCAAAATCCCACTCTTGACCCGAAGTGCAAGCAGCATCCTTGTACCAACCGCCGAAGGTCCAGCCGGGAATCTTCATGTCGGCGGTTTCGGGCTGGGTGATCGCCGTGCCGGCCTGCACGCCACTGAGAGACGACGGCACGGGGGCGGTAGGCACTCCTTCACCGGCGGGCGTGTTCACGTTGAACACCACACCACTTGGACCAATGAAGTTTTCTTCGGGAACCGAGCAGTCACTTGAAGCGCTGAGCTTCGTCTTGTCCTCATCGGTTCTGCAGCACACCGTTGTAGACGCAGACAAGTTGGCACCACAACTCTTGAACATACTGTTTGTGCCCGTATCCGACACTTTGGAGGTATCGAAGGACGACAGATCGAGCGCGGCGAGGTAGTAATCATTCTGGAACATACCCATCATAAGCGTCACGTTGGAGGTGTCGAAAGATGACAGGTCGAGCGATTTGAGCTGAGTGCAGCCGGTGAACATGTAGTCCATCTTCGTCACGTTGGAGGTGTCGAAAGATGACAGGTCGAGCGATGTCAAGCCACTACAACTGTCGAACATGCCGCCCATATTCTTCACCTTGGAGGTGTTGAAAAGCGACAGGTCGAGCGATTTGAAGGCTTTACAATACCGGAACATATATTCCATATTCGTCACATTGGAGGTATCGAGCACCGTCAGGTCGGGCTCGGGTAGGACCAAGCAACCATAGAACATGGTGTACATGTCCGTCACCTTAGAGGTATCGAAAGACGATATGTCGAGTGAGGAAAGCGTCTGACAGAAGTAAAGCAGATACCTCATGCTCGTCACGTTGGAGGTGTCGAAAGATGATAGGTCGAGCGATTCAAGAGCTAGACACCGGTAGAACAGGGAATTCATATTAGTCACGTTGGAGGTGTTGAGCATGCCTTTGAAATCGATAGAGGTGCACACCGTAAAATCCGCGAATAGGCTCGTCGCATCCGCCGGGGCGAATATCGTGGATGGCCCCACGAGTTTTATATCGTATAGGGTCGAATCGGAACGGTTGGGCACCGCGTAGGCTTTGATGGTACCAGCATCGGACGCCGACGCATCCCAGCTGGTAGAGTAAGAATCCGGAGCAACGGTGGTGAACTCGATACTGGAAACACTGGCCTTGTCGGTCACAACGGTGTTCGTGAACCAGTCGGCTCCAAGATCGGCGGTCAGGGCGGCTTCGACGGGTGTTGCGGCCTCGGCTGCCTGCGCTTGGGCGGAAGGTAACACCGGCATGAGGCCGATGACCAAGATGATCGTCAGCGCGATATTGAGCGCTTTACGCGGTATACGGACCAGCGTCTCCGAAGCAGCAGGCGAAGGCCTTAGAGAGCCCCCCCCCCCCGCACATTTCATCACGATGGGATGAGTTGCCCTGAATGTCTTGAATATTGCGCATGGCACATGTCCTTCGGTAGGTAACTCTGCAAGATCCACTCTCATCGACATGCAAATCGACAAGGTGAACCCTATTCAGAAGGCACCCTACACCTACCTGCGTACCACAACCGTACCAAGCAACAACGACAACGGCCCCCTTTGCCGTCAACCTCTCAAAGGGGACCGAACTATTCTCTTTTTCCCGATTTCACGTTTCGAAATAAGCCCAAGCTCTCTAGCCCTTTTACTGATGACCGCTTTAAGCTGCATGGCGTTAACCGTTTTCGCAAAAGCACCTCCATGTAGTTCCTGATTTTGTTCTTAACGCCCAAAGCGTCAGCGTAGGAAATACCTGTAGGCGGAGCATGGTTGCTTGAGTGAACCACGCCTGCACGAAGTTCTTTCGGCTAGAACGGCTCTTGATTATGCTTTCGGGCGGACGTCAAGAACATCCCAGTCGTTGCCGCCGTGCTTCTTGATCGCGCGCAGCAGCGGCAACCCGAGGCAATACATCACAATCGCCTCTCCAATGCCCGTCGCCACGAACCCGAACAGATACATGGCCCAATAGGCCCCATCGAGATCGATGGCGGTAAAGGGTATGGTGTAAAAACCCAAGCCCTGCAACAGAATAGGCAGATAGGCCGGCACGATAAGGGCATTCATGATCACGGGACCCAACAACGCTATCCCCTCACGGTCACGAAAGTGATAGCACCACAGCGCCGCAAGAAACGTTGCCAATGCGCCGAAAGCGACATCGAGCAAACCCAGGGCTCCCGTGCCATTGATGACGAGAGCCACTACGTTGGCGATGACGCAGCCGATCGTCAGGCCCGGGATGGCGGCGCGGGTAAGCAGCGCGACGACTGTAAGGGCTTCGGATATGCGAAACTGAACGGGACCCCACGCCAACCCTTGCAGAAAAAGTAAGGCGATAACGGTCGCGGTTGCGTAGAGCGCAGCTATCATTCCAGCCTGCGCCACATAGGACGTCTGTTTCATGGGAACTCCTTTTCCACGTGGCTATGGCCACGGGCTATGGGCAACGAATAAACGATCCGCACAGGGCCCAACGGTGTACGGACGCGGATCAGTATATCATTCCCTTCGGGTCTTGCTCGAATCATACGGCGCAAACGCACCGAACGGAAACCGCAACCTACAACGGGAAACTTAGGGATGGGAGCGCCGACGGGGATGCCCGCGGCGGGTTCGGATGCGATCGGCTTCTTCTCGGCGACGACGCACGGAATCGCTCTCCTCCTTCAGACGCACATAGGATTCGAGACGCTGTGGCGACAATGCCCCATCCTCAACGGCCTTCCTCACCGCACAACCCGGTTCGGTGGTATGCGTGCAGTCCCGGAAACGGCACGTCTCTGCCAGGGATTCGACATCGGAGAAGGCCGCTTCTATACCTTCTTCGGCATCCCAAAGACCCAATCCCCTCACCCCCGGCATGTCGATCAACGCTCCGCCCGAAGGAAGATCGATGATTTCACGTGAAACGGTGGTGTGACGCCCTTTGCCGTCCTTTTCTCGAACGGGTGTGGTGCTCTGAAGATCGTAGCCGACCATCATGTTGACCAGGCTTGATTTCCCCACGCCACTGCGCCCGATGAGAACCGCCGTCTTTTCTCCCTGCGCGAGAAACCCCTTCAGGTCCTCTAGGGATTCGGGGTCTTTTTCTGAAACGACCAGCACCTTGTCTTTCCCTGCGAGGCAACGGATACGTTCACGCACGGCGGCAACCGCATCCCTGCTTGCCGCAAGATCCGCCTTGGTCAGCACGACGGCCACTTCCGCACCCGTTTCATGGGCCAGCACCAATTCACGCTCGAGGCGACGATCGTTGATATCCTCGATGGGTTGAGCCACCAGCACGACATCGAAATTGGCTGCGAGCGTTTGGGGGAGCGCACGTTCGGTGGGGTCTTTGCGGATGAACTGTGTTGTGCGGGGAAGAATTTCGGCGATGATGCCCTTATCGTGCACATCGGGCAGATCCACTTCAACACGATCCCCCACCACAGGTCGCACCTCGGCGCCCTTTGCGAACGTGGTCGCGTGTTCGCAGCGGATTTCACGACCACCCTCGAGACGCACCAAGGGGAAACCACGGTCCAGCTTGATCACCACGCCCTGCATCTATCGCATCCTCTCGCGCCAGCGATAATACACAACGAGGAGCACCCCGCCCAAAAGCACGCTGAGGACACCCGCCGACAAAACGACCGGGTTGACGGCAAGGGGATCATCCTTCCCCGGCGTAACGACACTCACCTCTTCGGCATGGATATCACTCAAGCCCTGATGGTCGACACAATCGAGATAATAGGTGCCCCGGACCTGGAGGGTCGTGCCTCGAACGCCGTAGCGACCATAGTGGTCGATCACCTCGGCTTGTTCCTTGGTCATGAGTATCGGAACGGTGACCGGGTTCAGCTCGTCATCATCTTGGAGCGATATCCAACACTCATCGCCGTTGACTTCATCGCTGATGCGGTCGCCCACCACTTCGCCGCGCACCTGCACGGTCTGCTTGTCGTGGTAGGAATCGGCTTGCGCCAATTCGGCGAGGTCGGTGTCATAGAGAAACGAACTGTCGGGTAACTGGTTGGTATTCACTTTGTTACCGTCGGCGAAGGCAACAGCGGGAAGCAGCACCAGACACAACACCACCGCACACACCGCGGCGATAGGCGCGTCAAAGATATGCCGACCGGAATGCTGCTTCATTTCGACCCCGTTTTCCGACGCGGCACGAGCGAGACCACGATTTTCACCAACAACGCGAGTAGCGTGATGAATTCAAGACGACCCGCCCACATTTCCAGAATATAGACCACCTCGAGAGTCGGCGGCATACCACGCGAAAGTATTCCCGAAGAAAGACCACCGTTGGAAGCCATGGCAACCGATTCGAAAATGGCCGACGTCGCTTCGTAGCCATGCAGAAGCCCGGCGAGAGACCCCAGAAGATACGTGAGAACGAACAGAGCCGATACCGTCATGGCGCTTTTGACCACGTCGGTGGTAAGAACATTTTTCCGGATGTGCGTATACACGACCGACACCCGCGCCGAATCGGGGGCGAGCGCTTCTTTGATCGTGGCGACGACCGACTTCGCGATCAAACCGATGCGGAGCAACTTCATACCACCGGCCGTACTGCCGCTCGAACCACCGACGGCCATCAGCAGAGCAAGAATCAGAAGGGCACCCGACGATATGACGGTGGTTATCTGATTGTTGGTGATGACCTGGAATCCCGTCGTCGTGGCGGCGGAAATCATCATGAAGGTTCCCCTGCGCAACATGGCGGGTAGATCGGAGAACATATTCGTGGCGCTGAGGGACGCCATGAACACCAGACAGGTGATGACCAGCCAGATAACCGCAGTACGGATTTCGAGATCTTTGAAAAACGCCTTCGTGTTACCCCGCCACACTTCGACGAGCAAACCGAAATTGATGATGCCGAAGATCATCAACACGATACAGACGACCTCGAGGGCAAAGGAGTGATAATACATGATCGACTGACTCGTGGGTGCGAATCCCGCCGTCATGAAACCGGAGACCGACACCCACAGCGAATGAAGGAACGCCCTCACCGGCTCCATACCGGAGGCGAAACAAAACACGGTGAGCACGACCGTCGCCACCCCGACGACGGCAAGGGCGATGGTGGCGATGAGACGCGTGGTGTTGACCACGTTGGGTAGCACATGTTCGCTGCGCCCTTCGGTGGAGTAGAGGCCCGAAGACCCCTTACCCAAAACGCCCAGCGAAAGGGCGATGACGATCAATCCCAGACCGCCGATGAAATGCATGACGAAGCGCCACATGTTATCCGCATACGACATGTGGTCCAGATCCACCACGAGGGACGCGCCGGTGGTGGTCAAACCCGACACCCCTTCGAAAAGAGCGTCGAGGTATGATCCGTAATGACCGGAGAGAAACAGGGGAACCGAAGCGATGAAGGCAAGGAACATCCACGCGAACCCCGTAACCGCGAACGCCTGCTGGAAGGTGAGCCGCCCGGGCTGGACGCGCAACATACGCAATCCCGACCCGACGATAAGGGCCACGCCTACTCCCAACAGATAGCGCGATGCCGCTTCCCATTCCTGGAAGATGAGAGCCGTGATCAGCGGAGCCAAGAGCGCCAAAGAGAAAAAAGACGTGAGCACGCCGAGATAATGCCCGATGACGCGCAAGTCATAAAGGGAGAATCGGGGCCACATCAGAACGTCGCCTCAGGAAAGCACACGTGAGCGCCACCGCTGTTCTGTCGATTGGTCAATCTCAATAACGCGCCTTACTTCTTCCTTATCCGAGGGCGAACAGGAAACGAATCAGAATGGTCAGAACATAGAGCACCAGCAGCAAAGCGATAATGCTCATGAATATGACGGAAATAGCGCACAGGGGCACCAGAATCCGTTCCTTTATTTCCTGCCGTTTATCCATACGGGCTATTTTAGTACAAGTCGCGAAAAAAACCTCCCCCCGCGCGGGGAGCACGGAGGGAGGTCGTCGAAGGGATGGAGATGGTTCGATCATTGCCGAAGCAGACGCGCAATCACTCGCCTAGATCGATATCATCGAGAATGCTTTGAGCTTCTTCGAGCAGGCCATCCGCCCCTTCGGGCAGAGACGAAGACCCCTGGCGGTTTTCGACGGTCGAACAGTAGTTGCCGTCCCGATCGAGGTCGATGGTGACACGGGCTCCGTCTTCTATCGCGCCTTCTATGATGTGGGCCGCTATGCGGTCGACCACTTCACGCTGAATAAGACGCTTCAACGGACGAGCACCGAAGATGGGATCGTAACCATCGATGGAAAGGCGCTCTTTGGCCGCCGGCGATACCACCAGATCGATATGGCGGTCGCGCAGGCGCTGACTCACTTCGGCAAGCTGTAGATCGACGATGGGTTCGATGTTGCCGATCGAAAGGGCGTTGAACACCACGATGTCATCGATGCGGTTGATGAATTCGGGTCTGAACGTGGCTCGCAAGGCGCCATCGATGGCCTGCTTCATGGCCTTTTCGTCCCCGTTTTCCGCAAACTCGCGGATGAACTGGCTTCCCACATTGGAGGTCATGATGACAATGGCGTTCTTGAAGCTCACCACGCGCCCCTGACCATCGGTCAAACGACCGTCATCGAGCACCTGCAGCAGGATGTTGAACACATCGGGATGGGCTTTTTCTATTTCGTCGAGCAAAATGACGCTGTAGGGTTTGCGGCGAACGGCTTCGGTCAATTGACCACCCTCGTCATAACCCACATATCCCGGAGGTGCACCTATCAGACGCTGCACGGAAAACTTCTCCATGTATTCGCTCATGTCGATACGCACCATCGCGCGGTCGCTGTCGAAAAGATACTCGGCAAGGGCCTTCGCCAATTCCGTCTTTCCCACACCAGTGGGTCCCAAGAACAGGAAACTACCGATGGGCTTTTCGGGATCCGCGAGTCCGGCGCGCGAACGGCGAATCGCGCCGGCAACAGCGGCAACCGCCTGATCCTGACCTACCACGCGTTCATGCAGCTTGTCTTCCAGATCGATGAGCTTGGCCATTTCTCCCTGCATCATCTTGGTAACCGGAATACCCGTCCACGAGGAAACGACTTCGGCGATTTCCTCTTCGCTGACTTCCTCTTTGAGGATCGCGCCGTCCTGCTGGCGAACCGTCAGGGCCTCCTCGGCCTGCTTGAGCTGCGCCTGCAGTTCGGGAATGCGACCGTAGCGCAATTCGGAAGCACGGGACAGATCGCCTTCGCGCGTGGCCCGTTCCTCTTCCATCTGCGCCGTCTCAATGTCGGCTTTCAACATTTGAACGCTCACGATGGCGTCCTTCTCGTTTTTCCACATGGCCTTGCGCTGGTCGAGCGATTCACGCGCCTCGGAGATATCCTTGCGCAACGCTTCGAGACGTTCCTTGCTGGGTTCGTCCGTCTCCTTCATGAGAGCCTGCTCCTCGATCTGCATCTGCGTGAGCTTGCGCTCCGCGATATCGACCTCTTCGGGCATGCTGTCTATTTCGATACGCAGACGACTGGCTGCTTCGTCCATCAAATCGATGGCCTTGTCGGGCAGGAAGCGGTCCGAAATGTAGCGGTTCGACAGTTCGGCGGCAGCCACCAACGCGGGGTCGGTGATACGGACGCCGTGATGGATTTCGTATTTCTCCTTGAGACCACGCAAAATGGCGATCGTGTCTTCGACGGACGGCTCGCCCACCAACACCGGCTGGAAGCGGCGCTCGAGCGCGGCATCTTTTTCGATGTATTTGCGGTATTCGTCCAGCGTTGTCGCGCCGATGGCATGAAGTTCACCGCGCGCCAACGCCGGCTTGAGCATATTGCCCGCATCCATGGAGTTTTCGCCCGTCGATCCGGCACCTACGATGGTATGTAATTCGTCGATGAACAAGATGATCTGTCCATCCGACTGCTTGACTTCGCGCAGTACGGCTTTGAGACGATCCTCGAATTCACCGCGGTACTTCGCCCCGGCCAACATAGCGGGAAGATCGAGCGCTATCAGTTCGCGATCCTTCAGGCTGGAGGGAACGTCTCCGGCAACGATGCGCTGAGCCAGTCCCTCGACGATAGCCGTCTTTCCCGTTCCCGGCTCACCGATGAGCACGGGATTGTTTTTGGTGCGACGCGAAAGAACCTGGATCGTGCGACGGATTTCCTCCGAACGCCCGATCACCGGATCAAGCTTACCCTCGCGCGCGGCCTGAGTGAGATTCTGCCCGTACTGTTCCAGCACCTCGAACTCCGGCTTGCTCTGGACGTCGGTCACGCGGGTGTCCCCACGCAACTCCTCATACGCCTCTTCGATATTCTTGCGCGTGATGCCCGCGTCGTTCAGAATCTTCCCCGCGCTGCCCTTGTCTTCGGCAAGCGCGATCAGAAGATGCTCGCTCGTGGCATAGGAATCACCCAGCTTCTCGGCGATCTTCACCGCCTGCGTCATCACGGAAACAAATGCCTGCGAAGGAACCGCCATGCCCATGAATCCACCGTTTTGGACTTTGGGCATACGGGCTTCTTCTTCGGCCACCTGACGTTTGATGAGCGCCGGATCGGCACCGATGCGGCTGATGATAGCGTTCATATTGTTTTCTCCCGATGTCAGAAGAGCATCCAGGAGATGGAGCGGCTCCACCGCTGCGGCTTCGGCCTCAGACGCGATCCCCATCGCGGACTGCAAGGCCTCTTGAGCGGTAAGCGCCAACTTATCGAATCTCATAGCATTCCTCCTTGCTATTCATGAAAAAGTCTAGGTTAGCCGCCGCAACTCGATCGCGGTGCTTGAACGGACGAGGGAGGTGACGCTTTCCCTGGTCTCCAGTTCATGCACCCGATCGGCGAGACGGCGTACCCGTTTATGCAGTAAATCTATTTCGTCATCACGCTCGTCGATGCGTCCCTGCAGATCGAGAATGCGGATGACACCAGCGAGGTTGATCCCCTCGCTGGTCAATTCGTTGATCAGTCTGAGCCGATCGATGTCGGCCTGTGAGTACATGCGGGTATTACCGCTTGTCCTCTGCGGCGATACGAGCCCCTTCTGTTCGTAGATGCGAAGGGTCTGCGGATGAACGCCGGCGAGTTCCGCTGCGACGCTGATCATATAGAGCGGTCGTTCTCTGTCATTCATCACCATGTCCTCACTTCTTCTTCCGTCGCGGCTTCGAAACGCTCCAAAGCGTTTTTCTGGTCGTCGCTGAGATGCGTGGGTACCACCACATGTATCACGACCTTGAAGTCGCCGTTGCCCGTGGCTTCCTTCCCTAGGCGGGGGGCACCTTTGCCCTTGATGGTCAACACGGTTGCATCCTGTGTTCCCGCCGGAACCTTCAAGCGTACTTTTCCGCCATCGGGCGTGGGGATGACGATCGAAGCGCCCAGAGCCGCTTCGGGAAACGTCACAGGAACATCCATGACCACGTCGGCTTTTTCGCGACGATAGAGCGGGTGTTCCTTTATTTTCACCGTGACCAGCAGATCACCCGCCGGCCCACCGTTGCTCCCCGGCATACCTTTGCCCTTCAGGCGAACACGACCGCCATCAACGGCACCGGCGGGAATCTTTATCGAGAGGGACTCGGATTCCTTGCTGCCGGGAAGGCGTATCTTCACTTTCTTCTCGCACCCCGAAAACGCCTCCTCGAAGGAGAGCTCGAGGGTTACGGTTTTATCCTGTCCGCGCTGCGCACGGGGCTGAGGCGGTTGGCCGCCGAAATTCCATTCGGTGCCGAACGCACCCTCGCCGTTGCGGATACTTTCCAGAATATCCGCCCAACCGCCGAAACCGGATCCCGCGAAGGGATCGCCTCCCGCGGCAGCGGATCCTCCCCATCCTTGGGGAATCTGGTGTTCGTTAGCCGTTCCGTATTGGTCGTAGAGTGAGCGTTTCTTGTCGTCACTCAACACTTCGTAAGCTTCGTTGATTTCCTTGAACTTCGCCTCGTCGCCACCGGCATCGGGATGATGGGTGCGCGCGAGCTTACGGAAGGCCTTCTTTATCTCATCGGCCGAAGCGCTGCGTGGAACGCCTAGCGTCTTGTAGTAATCAGGTGTGGATGCCATTCGTTCCACCTCTCTTTCCTTAAGCATTCATGCGGAAAAGGTGCACCCCGAAGCATAAGATCGATGCCTATCGGGTTCGTCTTCTCCGTCGTATTATCCGTCGTGGTGGCAGCGGAGCATTTTCCGCCTGTGCCACCCTTTGACAAAACAGGCGAGCACTCCGATGGCCCGCCTGTCTGATCGTATTGCTCTTACTCTTCCGATTGAGGGGTTTCCCTTTTCGGACCACCGCATGTCACCGTCACCATGGCGGATCGGATGACTTTGTTACCCATGCGGTACCCTTTCTGGTACACCTCGGCAACCGTTTCGTCGGGGACACTCGCGTCATCGACGGTGGCGACGGCTTGCGCCTCGAGGGCGTCGAAGGCTTCACCTTGCGGGTCGATGATCTCGACCCCTTCCTTCACCAACACATCGTTGAGCTTGGTGTGGACCGCTTGGACTCCACCGAGCAATCCCGCTTCCCCGTTCTTCTCCGCATAGTCGATGGTTCTTTCGAAGTCATCGATAACGGGAATCAATTCTTCGACCAGCTTTTCCGTCGCGCGAACCTTCTCCTCCGCGCGCTGCTCGTTCATGCGGCGACGGTAGGTGTCCCATTCGGCATGGAGCCTGAGGTACTTATCCTTCCACAACGCCGCCTCTTCGAGGGCTTTCGCCAACGCGTCTTCGGCATTTTCGCCGCTTTGACCGTCAACGGTTTCAGAATCTCCTTCGGCTTCGCCGTCGAGCACTTCCGCCTCAAGAACCTCGGCCTCCTCAGGCTTTTCAGCCCGAGGATCGTCCCGTACCTCGTCGGTACCCGGGGCAGCCATGACTAGTTCTCCTTTTTATCCGCGTCGTCGTCGACGACCTCGAAGTCAGCTTCGATGGTGCCGTCATCGGCAGGAGCGGCACCGGCGGCGGCGTCGGCAGGCTGACCTTCGGTGCTGTAGACCACTTCGGCCAACTTGTAGCCTGCGGCCTGCAGGGCTTCGGTTGCGGATTTGACCGCTTCGATATCGTCACCCTCGAGTGCGCTCTTCGCCGTGGCGATGGCGTCCTCGGCCTGCTTCTTGACGTCGTCTCCCACTTTGTCGCCCACTTCACCGAGCGTGGTTTCGGTGGCGTTGATCAGGGAGTCGCAGTTGTTGCGGACTTCCACTTCTTCCTTGCGGAGCTTGTCCTCTTCGGCATGGGATTCCGCGTCCTTGACCATACGATCCACTTCGTCGTCGGTCAAAGCGGTAGATCCCGAAATGGTGATCTGCTGCTGCTTGCCCGTGCCCAGATCCTTAGCGGATACGTTCACGATACCGTTCGCGTCGATGTCGAACGTGACCTCGATCTGCGGCATACCGCGGCGTGCGGCGGGAATGCCCGTGAGTTGGAATTTGCCCAACGTCTTGTTACCGGCGGCCATTTCACGCTCACCCTGCAGGACGTGGATCTCGACCGAAGTCTGATTGTCGGCTGCAGTGGAGTAGATCTCGGTCTTGCGCGTGGGAATGGTGGTGTTGCGCTCGATCATCTTGGTCATCACGCCGCCCATGGTTTCGACACCCAGGGAAAGAGGCGTGACATCGAGCAACAGAATGCCCTCGACGTCGCCGGCGAGAACGCCACCCTGAACAGCCGCGCCCATGGCGACCACTTCGTCGGGATTAACCGACATGTTGGGGTTCTTACCGGTGATGGTCTTGACCAGTTCCTGAACGGCGGGCATACGGGTGGAACCACCGACGAGAATGACCTCGTTGACGTCGCCGGTCTTCAGGTCGGCATCTCGCAACGCCTGCTCGACGGGCTTCTTGCAACGATCCAGCAGATCCTTGGTGATGCGCTCGAATTCGGCGCGGGTCAACGTGTAGTCGAGATGCAGAGGGCCATCGGCACCGGCCGAGATGAACGGCAGATTGATGCTGGCCTGAGTGGTGGAAGAAAGTTCCATCTTCGCCTTTTCGGCCGCTTCCTTCAAACGCTGCAGAGCCATCTTGTCAGAACGCAGATCGATACCATTGTCCGCCTTGAACTTGTCGGCCAACCAATCGATGACACGCTGATCCCAGTCGTCACCGCCGAGATGGTTGTCGCCCGCCGTGGAGCAAACCTCGAACACGCCGTCGCCTAATTCCAGAACGGACACGTCGAACGTACCGCCGCCGAGGTCGAACACGAGAACCTTTTCGTCCTTGTTGGTTTTATCCAAGCCGTAAGCGAGCGCTGCCGCCGTAGGCTCGTTGATGATGCGCATGACCTCGAGGCCTGCGATCTTGCCGGCGTCCTTGGTAGCCTGACGCTGAGCATCGTTGAAGTAAGCCGGAACGGTGATGACCGCCTGGGTGATAGGTTCGCCCACACGTTTTTCCGCATCGGACTTGATCTTCTGCAGCACCATTGCCGAAATTTCCTCCGGCATGTAATCCTTGCCGTCGATATCGACGACGGCACGACTGCCGTTGCCGTTCTTCACGGTGTAGGAAACGGTCTTCTGTTCGTCCGAGGTTTCGGAGAAGGAACGACCGATGAAACGCTTGACCGAGGCAATAGTATTCTCGGGGTTGGTAACCGCCTTGTTCTTAGCGGCCTTACCTACGACGCGTTCGCCGTCTTTGCCGAATCCCACGACGGAAGGAGTGGTGCGGTCCCCTTCTGCGTTTACGAGGATGTCGGGTTCGGCACCTTCCATGATAGCCATAGCCGAATTGGTGGTGCCCAAGTCAATACCGATGATTTTTCCCATTGTATATGTCCTTTCAGTTCCGATCCGCCCGCGAGCAGACCCCTGTTCTTACCTTCGTGATGTCGCCGACGGGTCTTTTTTCATGTCCCCCATCGCAGCAAGAGTGCCTTCCTTCGGCGTTTCGGCGAGGCGCGCTCGAATGAGTGCACCACTCCCACGCCGCTGAACGCGGTTCTTTCGACAAGGACCATAATAAAATCTAAGTGTACCATTGTCAAGTTTTGTAACCGAATCGTTGAAGATTTTATGAGTTGATTTATTTATGCAGGTGAGAGGCCTGTTTCAAATCAAGCAAGATGCATTTCCGGGACCCGAACATCTGATCCGCAGCTGATAACATCGTTGAATGCCCCCCGTTTGATAAGAAATACGGCGGCTTCCACAACGGCGGGGTCGAACTGTGACCCTGCATTGGAGCGCAGCTGATCCAAAATGGTGTCGAAACTCTGAGCATCCTGATAGGTTCGCTTGCTTGCCATGGCGTCGATGGCATCGGCGACACTGATGATGCGGGCATCGCGGGGAATGTCGTTTCCTTTAAGGCCTTCGGGGTAGCCATGCCCGTCCCATCGCTCATGGTGATAGAGCGCCCCGTTCAATACGTCATGAGCCAAGAAGGTGCTCGTAAGGATATCGCGGGAAATGAGCGGATGGGTTTTGATGACACCGTATTCCTCCTGCGTCAGTTTGCCCGTCTTGCTGAGAATGGCATCCGAAATCCCGATCTTACCGATATCGTGCAACAGCGCCGCATGGTAGATGGCTTCCGCTTCTGCCTCATCGACAGCAAAGTAATAGGCCAGACGTCTTGACATGAGGGCGACACGGGAAGAGTGACCCTGTGTGTAAGAGTCCTTCGCCTCCATGGCGGCACACATGAGATGGATGACTTCGATGGATGCGTTCTGGGTTTTTTCCCTTTCGGCCTTCAAGGCAGCAAGGGTTTCCGCCTTACGATCACGATTCATGAGTTGAAGCATCCTCAGGCGGAAAACGATGACGAGGGTGATCGCCCATATACAAAGATACAGCATAGGGAAACGCAACATATACGTATCGGTGTACTGGAAAGCGAGGAAATCCGAAGCACCCGCCCAAAAGAAGATGATCAGTTCGAGAAAAAGACATCCGCTGTAGACCATGCCCTGCTTGATATTGAACCACAGCATGGAACAGATAGGCGCGACCAGCATCCAATTAACCGCGAATCCATCGTTGCACCCGTCATAGAGAAAGAACGTGAGCATGAAGTAGACGGCTATGCCGCAAACCGTGCAGGGGCCACGGTGCCTTCTTTTGATAAGGCACCACAGAGCGCAACCCAACGTGATGACGAAAACCGAAGACGTGGTGATCAGGGCATAATAGGACTGGGTGTACCAGTTCATGCAGCTCATGACGAAAAGAACCACGCAGAACACCAGCTGCATCCTGCCGAACAGACGCGCATCCCCCGCCGGCGTATCGGCGATACTGTTTTCGTCGACGATCCGCCAGAAACGTTTGTATATTTCGGAAACAAGGGGAATTTTCGATGAGGAGGAGAAAACGAAGATCCGATCTGTTTCCTCCGCGGTTTGCTCGTTACTCATGCTGATCCTTTAGGACGTGCCACCCGATATATCAGACGGCCCACCCCTACAGCGACGATGCGCATTCAAGCATAAACCGTCAATCGTGAGTTACCCTACGCCCCCAAGCGCACCATTACCGTACCAAGTCAGCGCTCCATCATGCGCCCGACATCAAAACTGCAAACCACCCGATCCCAAAGAAAAAGGCAGGAACGAATCCTGCCTTCGATAATCGATGAATCGTAAAAGGTCACGAACGAATTAGTCTTCGATGACCTCGGGGATGGCACCCATGGGACATTCTTCAACGCAGTCTCCGCACGCGATGCAGGCATCTTCGTTGACGACGGCGACCACACCATCTACCACCTCAAGAACGCCCTGAGGACATGCGTCCACGCAAATGCCGCAACCAATACATTCATCTGCTTCGATAACCGGATGTGCCATTGAATACCTCTTTTCTCTATATCAAAATCCTTCAAGGAGGGAAAACCTCTTGCCGAAAATACCATGCGCACCAATAAATGCAAGCGAATTCGGGAGATTTTCTAAGGACGGCATCATTGACCCCTCCGAGCGCGAAAAAGGCCGCCTAACAGATGCGGGGCAACTGTTCACCGACAAGCATGTCCATGATGCGCAAAGAGCCGAAGCCCGTGCGCAATGAAACCCGTGGGTCACGATCCGCAGGCTTGGCCACCACTTCTCCGATAATGGCCGCATCGACACCGTACTTGTTCGCGCGCATGGCACCGAGAGCCGCTTCGGCCTGATCGGCGGCGACAACGCAGACCATCTTACCTTCGTTGGCCACCTGATACACATCGTAACCCAGCATCTCGCAGGCCCCGCGAACGGCATCCTTGACCGGAATGGCTTCTTCTTCCACGAGGAAATCAACGCCGGATTGTTCGGCCAATTCATTGAGTGTGGAGGCAAGACCCCCGCGCGTCGGATCGCGGAAACAACGCGTATCGGGAGCGGCGGCAATCACTTCGGCGATAAGGTGGTTGAGGGGGGCGGCATCCGTTTGGATGTCGGCCGAGAAACTCAGCTCCTCACGACAGCTCATGATGGTGATGCCGTGATCGCCTAGGGTTCCCGTCACCAATATCTTGTCGCCCGGCTTGCAATAGGCACCCGAAAGGTCGACACCACGGGGAATGTAGCCGATGCCGCTGGTATTGATGAACACCCCGTCACCATGTCCACGGTTGACGACTTTGGTGTCGCCCGTAACGATGCGCACGCCCGCTTCCGCAGTCATTTCGGCCATGCTGGAGCAGATGCGCTTCAGATCGGCGATGGGGAAACCCTCTTCCAAAATGAACCCGCAGCTGAGAAAACGCGGAACGGCACCGCTTGTAGCCACATCGTTGACCGTGCCGCACACGGCCAGCTTACCTATGTCACCGCCGGGAAAGAACTGCGGGGTCACCACGAAGCTATCGGTGGAAAACGCCAGCGCCCCCTCTTCGGCCAGGGGAAGGGTGGCGGCGTCGTTGCCCGCACGCAATTCGCCTCCCGCATACGCGGCGAAAAATACCTCGTCGATGATGCGTTTCATCATCGTGCCACCGCTGCCATGTCCCAGTAATACCGTTTCGTCCACGTGCTCCACTTCCTTTAGCGATTCGCATGCCGATCAGATGGATCGGGGTCTTTCAGATAAAGGCCCCCGTCGTCGTTATGACGAGACGCCCCGTTTTAACACCTTTGGTGCCCAAAATCAGATTGGCCACATCCTGAACCAAACCCGTCTCACCTTTGAGCACGATCACCTCGAGGCAATTGTCGGCATCGATATGAACATGCATCGATGACACGATCATGTCGAGATAGGAATGTTGGATGTGGTGAAGTTTTTCCTGCAGGTCGTTACTGTGATGGTTATAAACGATGGTGAGCGACCCCATAACCATTCTGCCGGGGGTCGCACATTCATCCTCGACCAAGGCTTCACGAACCAGATCGCGAATGACCTCGCTTCGGTTCTTCGCCAAGCCCCGACGGGCAACCAGGTGATCGAAGCGCACCAGAAGACCTTCCGGCATCGCAACGGAAAAACGCATCAGATCATTGCTCATAATTCATATCCTCTGAAATTTCTCATCGAAGACCGCCGGCAGAAGGGCACCCGCGAGACGCGCACCCATTCACCGCCTGAAGAAAGGCTGCGACTTAGACCAGATTGACCGTCACGCCGCTTGTGTTCTCCGCATCGTCTTCGAGCGATTCCTTCGCGTCATCGAGAGTGGCACGTACTTCATCGAGAAGACTCTGCACCTTATGCAGCTTCTCGTTCGTGGCGGCGAAACCGGCATCTCCCGCCTGATGAGCCAGATTGTGAGCCCAGCGACGCTCGAGTTTGATGTGGTCGTCGATCTGTTCTATCATCTGCCCGAACTGGCCGGTGTTGATTCCATTCGTACACATAACAACTCCTTTTCAGGTAAAACCATCTGTCCACATTATCGGGCGGGATCCGATGGAGCATCCCTTGGTATATACAAGCGGTGTGATTTTTTCCATAAAGTGTAGCATCCCCTCCACAGCCTACCGCTTGCCACGCGAAAAGAGCCGCCGAATCTGCTATAACTGAAGCACGAAGGGAAACGGAAGGGGCATCGGTGGAATCGGCTCGTTCTCTCTATGATCAACCGCGAAACATCATCTGGGATCACTACCGCCCTTATCTTTTCGGTGCCCGCTCCGGTCTGCTTTGCATCATCAGTCATGACGCGTTGGGGCAAAAAGCACACGACGCCCTCATCGGTGCCGCACGGGCACTCGGGTATGGAATCACCGGTACCACCTTCATCACGCTTCACCCCGAAACATCCGAAGAAGCGGGACCTCACGACATTCTCACCCTGGTGGAATCCCTCGATCCTCTCTGTGTGGTGATAACCGACACACCGGCAACCCATTGTGTGGCACAGGCCTATCACGCCAAGATAACCCTCGATGCACCGGGCTTTCTCGCGGGACGCCCTCTCTGCTGCTTCAAAGACTTCCCCTCTCTGCTTAATGGGGAAACATCCAAACATTTCGCCTGGGGCCTTCTGAAAACACTCCCTCCCGCGCATCTTGGAGAATCTTAGTTTTAACATCCATGCAAAGACAGGCGTGCTATTCTCTTCCTTGTCATCGACCCCAACGGATCACGCGGATCACACGACAGCCATCCGACGCGATACATCCGCTTTTCGAAAGGTGAATCATGCCCAATAAAAATCTCGCATTGCCTCATGACGATCTCACGATCCTCGTCACGGGAGGCGCCGGTTTCATCGGAAGTCACACCTGCGTCGAACTGATCGAACAGGGTTATAAGGTGGTCATCGTCGACGATCTTTCCAATTCGAGTCATGTCGCCGTCGAGCGCATCGCCACCTTGTCGAACGCCACCGAAGGGCAACTCGCCTTCCACGAATGTTCCATCCTGGATAGGGATGGGCTCGAAAAGGTGTTCTCCCAACACGACATCGACGCCATCATCCACTTCGCCGGTTTCAAAGCGGTGGGAGAGAGCACGGAAAAGCCTCTGGAATACTATTGGAACAACGTCGCAGGGTCTTTGATCCTGTTCGACGTGGCACGCAACCATCAGGTGAAGAACATCATCTTCTCCAGCAGCGCCACCGTCTACGGCGAACCCGAAACCATCCCCATCACCGAGGATTGCCCCTTGCATCCCTCCACCAATCCCTACGGTGAAACCAAGGTCATGCTCGAACGCATTCTGAGCGACCTTTACCGCGCCGATCCCGAATGGAACGTCGTTTTGCTCCGCTACTTCAATCCCATCGGAGCACACGCCAGCGGCATGATCGGTGAAGACCCCAAGGGCATTCCCAACAACCTGTTGCCCTATGTGGCCCAAGTCGCAACGGGCAAGCTGTCCTGCATCCGTGTCTTCGGCAACGACTACCCCACCCCCGACGGCACCGGAGTGCGCGACTATATCCACGTCGTCGACCTGGCACGCGGTCATGTGAAAGCACTTGACTGGATGGGCGGCAAAGTGGGCACCGGTAAAGCCATCGGGCTCGGCAGTATCGAAGGTGCCGCCTACGACAACGGAACCCGCAGCGGTGTGGGTGTCTTCAACCTGGGTACCGGCACGGGATCGAGTGTGCTCGAAGTCATCGCGGCTTTCGAAAAAGCCTGCGGAAAAACGCTGCCCTACGAAATCCAACCGCGCCGTGCGGGAGACATAGCGGAAAACTACGCAGCCTGCGACAAAGCGCGCGAAGAGTTGGGTTGGGTTGCCGAATACGATCTGGCGCGTATGTGCGCGGATTCGTGGCGCTGGCAAAGCACCAATCCCAACGGATACAACAGCTGATATCCCGAATTCCCCCTCAACGCCGAACACCCGCCACGCCCGGACTTTCCCACGAAAGTGCCGGGCGTTTTCGTTTCGCATACCGGAAAACGATTCCGCCGCAAAAAGACGCCGCAGACTTCCAAAGAAATTGAGTCTGGATACAAGGCATCCCGGTGGGTCATCTACACCCTTGTACTAGAATCATTTGATACGGAATTGATACATCATTTTATTTTCACCCAACAGCGGAAACGTGCCACGCTCGCAAGGTTCGTATCGACGAAAGGAGGCTTTCATGCAAAAGACGCTGAGCCTGCTCAAGGACGCCTTCGTCTATGCGGGAATTTCTCCCGAAGACCACGGAAACGTCCGTGATGCCCTCCAGAAGAAAACCGTTGCGGCTCTGTCGGGTGCAACCCTGATAACCTTCGTCGTTTTGATCCTGCTGCTCATCTTGTCGCTTTTTCTGGGAACGGCCGAACAGAACCGTATAGCCTATGCGGCCACGCTTGTCGTTGTTCTCACCCTCTTCGTCTTGTCGCGCACCCTCGCACGAAAGCACCCCGCAGTCGCCCTGCCCCTTTGCTACTTGTTCATAACGATCATCTTCGGGTTCGCCATCGTGTTGGGCACGATCAACCAGCCCGATATGCCCGCGACGACGTTTTGTGTTTTCCTCTTCGCCGTGCCGCTTCTCTTTCCCGACAAGCCCTACCGCATGTCTTTGTTCCTGATTGCCATCACGGTTGTCTTCTGCTTGATATCCCTTCAGGTGAAACGGGTCGATATCGCCTATCTCGACATCACGAACACGGTCAGCTTTCTGGTGCTGGGCATCGGTGCCAACGCCTACATGATGCGCATGCGTATGCGCGATCTGGTGCAGCAGCGCTTCATCGAAAAAGAACGCGACACGGATAATCTGACTCAACTGATGACCAAGGCGGCCGCACAGCGGGAAACCCAGAAATATATTGACAGCACGGACAAGAGAGCAGCGCTCCTCGTTATAGACATCGACGACTTCAAAACCGTCAACGACACGTATGGTCACGCCTATGGAGACGCGGTGATCCGTTTGATGGGCGAATGCATCAGGCAGGCGTTCCGCGACAGCGACATTCTGGGGCGCTTCGGTGGCGATGAATTCGTGCTCTTCCTTCCCTATATGGAAAAAGAGGAAACCGTCGTGCAGCGTGTCGACCATCTTGCCGCCCTCATGAACGAGCGGATAGAAGTTCCCGAATCTGCGCGCTGCATCTACGGCAGTATAGGCATCGCATTCTATCCCGACTCCGGCACAACCTACGACGAACTGTTCCGCCATGCCGATGAAGCCCTCTATCGATCCAAGCAATTGGGAGAGGGGCATTATTCCTTCTACATGGATGCCGACATAGAACAGGAACACTCCTAGTCACCACGCGATACGCCCTGCGCGAACAAGCCTCTGCCTGCTTTATGAAGGTAAGGAGGTTTATCCGCTCAACACCCGATACGATGCGCTATACTGTCTTCGCTACATTGCGGGCGTGGTTCAATGGTAGGACTTGAGCTTCCCAAGCTGGTATCATGGTGAAGCATTGCGAAACACGAGAAATGTGCATT
>CAJMLT010000021.1 GCA_905214325.1 uncultured bacterium | reverse complement strand
CTTCGTTTCCACTGGCCTGAAAACATGTTTATCGGAGGCGGGTTTCCAAAATTCACCGAAAAGAGAATCGTTTTTCAAGCGGGAGACGCTTTTCTGTATGAAGGTGGGTTCGATAGATGACGTGCAAGACCGATGGTCATTTCTCGCATGAGCCACATATTCGAAATCAATGATGGAAGCTTCATGACTCGGATAAACGAGGTCGTTTTTAAGTGCTGATGTGCCGTTTGTCGTGTAGCGTGTTTGCTTTTCCATGGGACCCTCCCTACTTGCATAGAACGAATGTTCGTGTATACTATAAATCGAACATAGGTTCCTGTCAATAAGAAATCAAACATTTGTTCGTATTAAGGAAAGATCATGGACAAGCCTTTAACTAAGCGACAACAGCAGGTTTATGACTTCATCGAATCCTATATCACACAGAAAGGATTCGGTCCCACCGTAAGGGAAATCGGCGAAGCGGTCGATCTCTCCTCCCCCTCCACTGTCCATGTCCATTTGAAAACACTCGAGGACAAGGGTTATATCGTGCGCGATCCCCTGAAATCCCGCTCCATAGCCCTTGCCCATAAATCCGAACCGATCGAAGTATTGGGCTCTATGGCTTTCGATAACACGCTTACCTTACCTCTGGTAGGAAACGTAGCTGCAGGTGAGCCCCTCTTGGCTGAGGAAAACATAACCGACACCATGACGCTTCCCACCGACATCGTCGGGGATTCGGCATCGTTCATTCTTTCCGTTCACGGTGACTCCATGATCGAAGCGGGTATCAACGACGGGGATTACGTTGTCGTTCGGCAGCAACAAACCGCCCATAACGGTGAAATAGTGGTCGCTCTTCTGGAAGACGGGGCAACGGTAAAGCGCTTCTATCGCGAGGCGGATCATGTACGACTTCAGCCGGAAAATTCCGCGCTCGACCCCATCATCACGCGTGACGTGAGCATCGTGGGTAAAGTGGTTGCCGTACTACGTAAGATATATTAAAGCCGAACGGTGGAATCCTCTTCGTAGGCTTCGAAACGCCCTATGAGCCCCGAGGGGACACGAAGGGTCATGCGGGTACCCCGTTCGTCGTATTCCTCATTGAGGATACTGCCCCGTTGATGCGCCAAGGAAACAAGATCACCGCGTTGGAAGGGAATAACAACCTGCAGAAGGGTTTCCTGTGCTGACGCTACTAGCGCCATACGTTCGATTAAATCATCTAAACCTCGCCCACTGATGGTTGAAATTAAAACAGCGTGAGGGAAGCGGGAATGCAGTCCTTCGATCTGAGCCTCGTCGAGGAGGTCTATTTTGTTGAACACTTCGATCCGCCCTATTTCTTCGGCACCGATCTGCTCCAATACGACATTCACCGTATCTATCTGATCGAGAAAACTGGGATCGGACGCATCGACGACATGAAGAATGAGGTTAGCACCATTGATTTCATCCAAGGTCGACTTGAATGCTTCGACCAATGTCGTCGGTAGCTTCTGGATGAACCCCACGGTATCGGTGAGGGTGATCTCCTTGCCTTCAGGCAAAACGAGTTTTCTTGTCGTCGAATCGAGGGTAGCGAACAGTTTGTCATAGCTCAACACCTCTGAATCGGTGAGCGCATTGAGAAGACTCGACTTACCCGCATTGGTGTAACCGGCTAAAGCCACTTTGAAGATTCCCGAATCATATCGTTGTTTACGCTGTAGCGTACGTGTTTTGGAAACTTCCGCAAGTTCGCGACGGATGGAGGTAATCCGTTTGCGCACCATACGTCGGTCGACTTCGAGCTGACTCTCCCCTTCTCCAAAGCGCGACCCGACACCACCGCCCATACGGTTGGAGGCTAAGTGAGCCCACATTCCCTTGAGGCGGGGAAGAAGGTATTCGTTTTGTGCCAGCTTGACCTGAAGGCGACCTTCCCTGCTGGTAGCATGTAAGGCGAAGATATCCAGAATGAGCGCCGTGCGGTCGATCACCTTTATCTGTTTTCCCATGATGGATTCAAGATTCGATTGCTGCGAAGGGGACAGCTCATCATCGAATACGACCAAATCGGCCGCGTAGGAGCGACATAGCGAAGCAACTTCTTCCGCTTTGCCCGTTCCTATGAAGGTTCTCGGGTTCAGGGAGTCGAGCTTCTGATAGGTGGTAGCCACCACCTCAGCACCGGCTGTTTCCACAAGACGAGCGAGCTCTTCGAGAGAAGAGTCGATACTCCATGCGCTCTGGGGACGTTTGACCCCTACGAGTACCGCACGTTCAGCATAGCCGCCCTGTATTTTTTTAGCGTGTAGTTTAGCCATTCACCATGGTTTTCTTCATACGATCGACCGCCTCGAGAAGACGGTCATCGGGAGTGGTCAGGGAGATGCGGATATACCCTTCCCCATCGGGGCCGTAACCGCTGCCGGGCGTGACGATAACATGAGCTTGTTCGAGAAGTTTCTCGGCGAATTCGGCTGAGGTATAGCCTTCGGGAACCTTTGCCCACACATAAATGGTCGCTTTCGGAGAAGCGCACTCCACCCCTATGGCGTGAAGAGCATCCAGCACGAGATCGCGTCGACGTTGGTAGAGCGCACACATGTCGTCGATGCAGCTCTGGGAGGAGGTGAGCGCCACGATGGCGGCATCCTGGATTGCGCCGAATTGACCTGAGTCAAGATTATTCTTGATGGTACCCAAAGCTTGAACGGCCTGTTCGTTGCCGCAGGCGAACGCTATACGCCATCCGGTCATATTGTAGGCCTTGGAAAGACTGAAGAATTCGATACAGCATTCCTTTGCGCGGGGACGCTCGAGAATGGAAGGTGCTCGATAGCCATCGAACCCGATCTCGCAATAAGCGTTGTCGTGACAAAGGAGAATATCATGCTCGATGCAAAAGGCAATGGCGGCATCGAAATACTCGTCGGTCGCAATGGCACCGGTGGGATTATTGGGGTAGCCCAAGAACATGATTTTCGTTTTGGCGAGAACGTCTTCGGGAACGGCGGTGAAGTCGGCGAGAAATCCTTGCTCCTCCTTCATGGGCATGAAATAGGTGTTCGCGCTTTGTAGCGTCGCACCTCCTGAATAAACCGGATAGCCGATGGAGGGGGCAAGAACATAGTCACCGGGATCGACGAAAGCCGTATGTAGGTGCGCGATACCTTCTTTGGATCCGATAAGGGCGAGAACTTCCGTATCCGGATCGACGTCGACCCCGAAGCGAGACTTCATCCAGCAAGCACAAGCCTCACGATATTCACGAGAGCCCGCATAATCGGGATAACGATGGTTAGCAGGCTTTTTCACCGCTTCTATCATCGCGTCGATGATATGGTCAGGCGTGGGCATATCGGGATCTCCGATACCGAGAGAGATGACATCCACTCCTTTAGCTTCGAGTGCGTCGCGTTTCTTATCTATCTGAGCAAACAGATAAGGGGCCATGTGATTGAGGCATTCAGCCGTCTTCATTGGAAAAATCCTTTCCCTATCGATCTTTATGATAGCGTTTCAAACAAATGAGCTCTAGTTGATTTCAATAACACCGGAAAAGCTTTCGGTGGCGGGCCCGGTCATCATGACATGTCCATCATCGTTCCAGCATATGTGGAGTGTGCCACCGAGAAGTTCAACGTCGGCCTCTGCCGGTGAGCGCTGCGTCAGAACAGCCGCTACGAGTGTGGCACAGGTTCCGGTTCCGCAAGCGAGCGTCTCCGCACAGCCCCGCTCGAAAACCCTCATGGACAGGCCTTCGGGGGTGACTGCGGCGAATTCTATGTTGCTTTTCGCGGGAAAGACCTCATGTGCTTCGAAATAAGCGCCAATGCGGTTCAGGTCGAATGACGCAAGACTTTTCTCGGAGGTAGTGAACACCTCGTCGGGAAGTGCGGTCATGTCATCCAAGAAGCAGACCGCGTGGGGATTTCCCATGGAGACGCATGTGAATTCGAACACTCCCCAAGGCGAGCGGAGGGGCGCTTCCCTGACGAAAGGGGCACCTTCGGCCGAAACCGCATTCGCCTCCAACGTAACCGGGATGAGACTCGGATCCAAAATGGGCTTGTCCATGTCGACCGTAGCGATACGAAGATGGTTTTCCTCATCCACTTCGAAAGAAAGAGAAAGCGGGCCCCTCAGGGTGTCGACGGTGCAGAACCCGGCGGAAGGATCAACGTAGCCGTTGTCGACGAGGAATTTAGCGAAACAGCGAATACCGTTACCACACATTTCAGCAAGCGTACCATCTGAATTGATGTAGTGCATGTAGGCTACGCAGGAGTCCCGTTGAGAGGGTCTCACCAAAATGACCCCATCAGCACCGATGCCGAAATGGCGATCACATATATGGGCAACCTGCTCTGCGGAAAGCTCGATGACACAATCGAAGTCATCGATGAAGACGAAATCATTACCCAATCCGTGAAGCTTGGTGAAGCGGATTTTCATATCGTCATCCTTTCCGTGTCGGCGTCATCAGCGCCGTAGAAGAAACCTGCGGTAGGCTTCTTCTATCTTTTCGCACATTTCATCTTCGGTATTTTCATCAGTATCGAGCCACACGATGCGATTATCGCGTTTGAACCAACTGCGCTGGCGTTTGGCATAACGTCGTGTTGCCGTTTTGATGCGATCGAATGCTTCTTCGATAGGTGTCCCATCTTTGAAAGCGGAAACGATCTCCTTATATCCTATGGCCTGTGGGGCCGTGAGAGCCCCCTCGAAACCCTGTCTTAACAAAGACGTAACTTCCCCGACGAGACCCTTTTCCATCATCATGTCGACCCGCCGCTCTATTCGTCGGTTCAAAACATCCGGGTCTACTTTAAGGCCGAAGCGCAACGAAGGAACCACTTCGTCGAGTGATTTCAGATTTTGGACTTGATGGGCATAAGAAACACCTTCATGGTTCATTTCGAGCGCACGGATCACACGACGGGTATTATTGGGATGAATGAGACGGGCGGAAGCGGAATCGATGACGGCGAGGTGATCCCAAAGGTATTGGGCGCCCCTTTCCCGCACCAAGCCCTCATAATGTTCTCTCAGCGGATTACTTCGCTGCTCTCCGGCGGGAAACTCCATGGCTTCCAAAGCCGCCTGGACATAGAGGCCCGTTCCTCCGCACAGTAAGGCAATACGCTCCCGGTCTTGAATATCGCGAAAAGCCGTGCGGGCACGCTCCTGAAACACCTGGGCGGAGAAAGGCTCTCCCGGATCGACGATATCGATGAGATGATGGGGAACATACATTTCTTTCGCCGTGAGCTTAGCCGTGCCGATGTCCATACCGCGGTAAATCTGCATCGAATCAGCCGAGACCACTTCCCCACCGAGATTCAAAGCGACCTTCTGGGCAAGACTGCTTTTTCCCGAAGCAGTGGGGCCGACGATACAGATGATCGGTGAAAAACCCCGATCCTGCGACATTAGAGCACTTCCCCGCTTAAGTACCACGTACGTGCCTCTTTGATGGCAACGGAGACCGAGGAGCCTTTAAGCTCATCGAGGGATCTGTTTTGCGGGATACGCGCATGAACCGTCTGGTTCTTGGGGCTTCGCCCAACCAGCACCTGTTCATCACGCTTGGAGGATCCCTCGATGAGAACCTCCACCGTAGTGCCGGCATCGACCTGATTCACTTCGAAAGCACGCTTCTGAACCAAGTCGACCAAACGCTCGAAGCGATCATGAATGATTTCTCGCGGTGTATCGTCGGGCATTTCCGCTGCAGGGGTACCTTCCCGCTTCGAATAGAGGAAGGTGAATACCTGCTGATATCCCACGTCGTCGATAAGATCGTAGGTATCTTGGAAGTCTTTTTCCGTTTCACCGGGAAAACCGACGATGACATCGGTCGATAGGGCGATGTCGGGACGTGCATCTCGCAGTTTCCCGACGATTTCAAGATAGTGTTCACGGGTATAACGGCGGTTCATGGATTTCAAGATGGCGTTCGATCCCGACTGTACCGGTAGATGAAGGGAAGGCATCAGATTCTCCAGAGAACCGAAAGCGGCGATGACCTCATCGTTCAAATCCTTCGGGTGCGAAGTGGCGAATCGCAAACGCTCGATTCCTGTTGCCGAAACACGATGGAGAAGCTCGGCGAAACGGGGCTTTCCATAGAGGTCTCGGCCATAAGAATTGACGTTTTGGCCCAGAAGCGTCAACTCCTTGACGCCATCAGCGACGAGCACTTCGGCATCATGGATTACTTCTTCGATCGAGCGGGATTTTTCCCTTCCCCTCACATAGGGAACAACGCAATATGTGCAGAAATTATTGCAACCGATGGAAATGGGAAGCCATGCCGACCAGGGAACCTCGCGCTGTGTCGGCAGATCGGTGGGAAAGGAATCGGCGGCATCTAGAATCTCGGTATAGGAGTCACCGGTAACAAGAGCCTGCTCGATGAGACGGGGAAGGCTCGCGAGATTGAATGTTCCGAAGACCACATCCACATGGGGCAAGGCTTCGACAAGTTTTGCCCCATCACGCTGCCCAATGCAACCACCTATGGCAACAATGCGCTTGTCGACGGGAGATCCCTCACGCAGAGTAACGTTTTTCAGGGAGGCAACTTGCCCCATCAAGCGAACATCGGCCGCCTCGCGAACGCAGCAGGTGACGAAAATGATGATGTCGGAATCCTCGATCGTGTGTACCTGATGAGCACCGAGTGACTTCATCATGCCGACGATCCTTTCGGAATCGTGCTTATTCATCTGGCAGCCGTACGTAATAACGGAAAACGTCTTGTCGGAAAAAATCGGATTGATCATGGTCGAATCATTACCTCACTGGGGAGTGGATGCGATAACCGAAGGGTCTCGATCTTCGTGCTGTCCGTGATGAGAACGCGGCTCGACCGTGAACCTGATGGCGGTGCGGTATTCCCCGTCGATGACGATGTCGGCGAAGGAGGGGATGCAGACTATCTCTATGCCTATGGGAGAAAGAAATCCACGTGAAATAGCGATGGCCTTCACAGCCTGATTGACCGCACCGGCGCCGACCGATTGGATTTCGACCGGAACGCCATCCTTGATCATGCCCGCGATAGCTCCCGCCACCGAAGCGGGTGAGGATTTGGAGGAAACCTTAAGGCATCCCGTCGGAGCTTGATGAGTGGGGATTCCTTTTTCAGTATGCTCATTCATGGTTCGTTTCTTTCAAAGTTTATAGTGGAAGAACTGCTTCATTTATAGTGCATCTACATTCAATTCAAGTATGGGCGTTCATTGTATCGATTAGTTCACATATGCGCAAACTAGCGGAGTTTTTCGACGGGGAACACCACGCGTATACTCCCTTTCTCCACCCTGATCCGAGGCTCCCGCGTTTCCAGGTAATAGCTTTGCGCCAATTCGTCATACGCCGCCATAAGCTGCCGTTTGAACCGTTCGAGATCATCGTCGGCGATCTTGAGACCCCGTGCATCTTTCGAAATACGCTCGAGCGTCTTCTCGGAATCGTGACTTCCGTTCGTCTTCGTGGCGGATGCAACTTCACGCTCCACCAGAGATTCCAGATGAGGGCGAAGCGGTGCTATTTCGGAATTCATGATGCGACGTGCGCTGCGGCCTGATAAAGGGAGGCCGAATTCGTTTGCCCGTTGACTGAAGTCTTCGGGATCATGAACGAAATTGAAGGTTTGCAGATAAGGAAGAGTTTCCTCATCGACGAGGAGACCAGAAAGCCCATCTGAAGCATGATCGGAAAGATGATAGAGTGTTGCCGCTATTTCCGTAGGGGTTCCCATATAGACGACGATATGCTTTCGTTCGTCAATGGCGAACTCCATAACCGTCCTCGGGATATTGTGGGGACCGCGTAACAAAGGGGCACCCTCCTCCGATTCCACAATACGGGGAAGTGTGGACTGATCGGCTTTTTCCGGAAGATCAGACGGAGAGCCCTCGATGAAAAACACCGATCCACGTCCGGGGGCGGAAGCGATGATACGGGCATCGTTTGTATTCTGCTTGATGGAATAAAGAGCCATACCGCGCCCATGCACACCCCATCGATCGGCATGAAAACTGTCTAGTTTCGACGTGACGAACGGTTCGAACACCGTTGCGTGAAGGGGCTCCGGAATACCCGATCCGTTGTCGATCATAGTCATGAAACGATGGTGTTTATCACGCCACGTCGCCACGAAGATCATGGTTGCACCGGCATCGCGGGCATTGCGCAACATTTCGATGACCACATCTTCGAATGAGCGAATATCCTGTTTTGCCTGACGGCGTTGAGCTTCAGCCGCGCGAAGACGAACGAAGCCATCCCCGAGATCATCTTGGACACGGAGATGGCTTTCGCCTGTGGTTTCTACGATGAAGTCTTTCAGAGACTCGTCGAGCATATGTTATTTCGCGTAATCCACCGCACGGGTTTCGCGGATGACGACGACCTTGACCTGACCGGGATACTTCGTCTCACTTTGGATCTGGTGGGCGATATCATGCGCCAGTACGGTTGCACGGGACTCGTCGATTTCCTCGGGCGTGACGATAACGCGTACTTCACGTCCCGCCTGGATGGCATGGGTGCGTTCAACACCCTTATAGGAGTTGGCGATTTCCTCAAGTTTCTCAAGTCGTTTGATGTAGGATTCGAGATTTTCCTTACGAGCGCCAGGACGAGCTGCCGATACAGCGTCGGCTGCTTGGACCAGCACGTCCATCACGCTGTTCGGTTCGATATCGTTGTGATGCGCCTCGATGGCATGCACGATAGCCGGGTCTTCCCCGTAGCGACGGGCGAGATCCGCACCGATGACGGCATGCGAGCCTTCGACTTCATGATCGATGGCCTTGCCGAGATCGTGAAGGAGACCTGCACGCTTCACGGGAATGGGGTCGAGACCCAACTCAGACGCCATGATGCCACACAGATAGGCAACTTCAAGTGAATGATTCAAGACGTTTTGACCATAGGAGGTACGATAACGCAGACGTCCGAGAGTCTTTTCCAGTTCGGGATGAAGATCGTGAATACCGGTATCGAAAGTCGCCTGTGCGGCGGCTTCCTTGATCTGCTGATTGACGTATTTCTGAGCTTTATTGAACATCTCTTCGATACGTGCGGGATGAATGCGGCCATCGGCGATGAGGTTTTCCATGGTGACGCTTGCGATTTCGCGGCGCACGGGATCATGGGAGGAAACCGTCACGCATTCAGGCGTATCATCAATGATGAGATTGGTTCCGGTAATCTGCTCGAAAGAACGAATGTTGCGTCCCTCTCGACCGATGATACGTCCTTTGAGGTCATCCGAAGGGATATGAATGGTGGACACGGTGATCTGAGCCGTATAGTCCGCAGCGAGACGCTGGATGGAAAGGCTGAGAATCTCTCGGGCTTTCTTATCGGATTCAGCGCGCGTACGCATCTCCGAGTCACGGATGATGGCTGCCGATTCGTGGATAACTTCATCTTTCAGACCATCGAGAAGTTCGGCCTTCGCTTCATCTGAAGAAAGGCTGGCCACATGCTCGAGGCGGGTGGTGATTTCCTTTTCATTTTCAGCAAGATCCTTGGCCTTACGGTCGAGTTGACCTTGCAGAGAAGCGATCTGATGTTCACGATGATCAAGGGTTTCGATGCGTTTGTCGAGATTCTGTTCTCGTTGATTGAGATGACTCTCGGCCGAGCGCACCTCCTTCATGCGTTCCTTGCTTTCTTGTTCTGCATCCTGCTTCATCTTGAGAGCTTCATCTTTTGCTTCTACCAACGCTTCCCGGCGGAGGCTTTCCGCCCTACGCTGTGCATCTTCAAGGACGCTGCGAGCTTCCTGTGCGGCAGCTTCATTACGTCCCTTTTGAATTTTCTGAAGCAAGAAGTAGCCGATGAGAAGCCCGATGATGATTGCCACTATACCGGTGACGATGATTTCAACCATGGAATCCCCTTTCGTTTACTACGTTTGTGGTGGTATTCGACTATGGGGCATAAAAAATGCCCAGAATACTAGGGCATGAGCACGCGCACAGATACGCAATCTTATTCAAAATGTCGTTATTATAGAATAAGTACCAAATGGCACGAAATCTCAAGCTCCTAGAAATGATAATGCAAAGCACTCTTTTTGCATAGGTCACACTTCGGTGGGGGCCGATAAATCCAAGGTAAATGCTAGACTTGCTGCGCTGCCACCCACCGCCGTGCAGCAGTGGAAGCATCATCTGACGAATAGCCAGATCGTATGAGTTTTGCATAGGCTGCTTGAAGTTTGTTCTTTGCCCGTGGAGGTTTTTTGAGAAGCAATTCGTAGGCAGCCTGTGCCTGATCTCCGATCATATCAAGATAATAGTCGGGAAACCCTTCTAGAGCATCACAATCGATATCAGCCGAAGCCAATTCTCTTCTGACACCCATCATGCCCTTCCCTGCTTGAAGTCGACAACGAATAAGCACGTCGGCAAAACGGGCATCATCGAGATAACCACATGTAAGTGCCCGATCAAGAGCGTCTTGCGTTGTTTCTTCCGAATAGCCCCCATCGAGAAGACGGGTACGGACTTCCTTCACCGAGCGCTCCCGTACGGTAACCCAACATTCGATTTTCGCGAAAGCCTCTTC
Organism: uncultured bacterium; assembly: GCA_905214325.1. GTDB lineage: Bacteria > Actinomycetota > Coriobacteriia > Coriobacteriales > Eggerthellaceae > Anaerotardibacter. Next base: position 14,908 of record CAJMLT010000021.1, on the reverse strand, counting down.
TGTAGATGAAGCTTTGAGTGACTCGTCGGAAAAAGAAGCATTCCCGCATCCACGCTCCTTAGACTTTTTCAAAGTCGCTGGCGGGTTTACTCCGAAATGTTCGGCGATATATGTTTCATCGATCAGCATGAGAATAGCCACGACCTCCGAAAAGAACGTTATTCCGAATCGGTGGTGATATCCTTTGCGGTATGGCGATCGAGAGTAGGAAGTTCATAGTATTCCCGTACCTTATTTTCGATTTCGTCACGCAGGTCGGGAGCTTCCCGAAGCGTGTTTTTGGCAGCTTCTCGTCCTTGACCGAGGCGCTCTTCGCCGTAATTGAACCATGAACCGCTTTTCTTGACGATCCCGGCCTCTACGCCCATATCGAGAATACAGCCCTCCTTGGAAACCCCTTCTCCATACATGAGATCGAATTCGGCCTGTCTGAAAGGGGGAGCAACTTTGTTCTTGACGATTTTCGCCCGAACGCGATTTCCGATGAATTCGCCATCCTTTTTAACTGAATCGAAGCGGCGGATATCGATGCGGACCGAAGAATAGAATTTGAGCGCACGTCCACCTGTTGTCGTTTCAGGGCTGCCGAACATGACTCCGATCTTCTCGCGGAGCTGATTGATGAAAATGCAGGTGGTGTTTGATTTGGACAGCGAGCCGGCCAGCTTTCTGAGAGCCTGACTCATAAGGCGTGCCTGAAGCCCAACCGTGGTATCACCAATGTCCCCCTCTATTTCAGCACGGGGAACGAGAGCCGCAACGGAGTCGATGACGATACAATCGATAGCGTTGCTTCTGACGAGCATGTCGCAGATCTCGAGTGCCTGCTCTCCGGTATCGGGCTGTGAAATCAACATCTCATCGACGTCAACCCCGAGCTTGGCAGCGTAAACCGGATCGAGAGCATGTTCGGCATCGATGAAGGCGACAATACCTCCTGCCGCTTGAGCTTCGGCGATAATATGAAGCGCAATGGTTGTTTTACCACTGGCCTCAGGGCCATATATCTCGACGATTCGTCCACGGGGAACACCGCCGATCCCGAGAGCGATATCGAGAGGAAGGGAACCGGTGGGAATGGCTTCGACCTGAAGAATCGAACTGTCCCCCAATTTCATGATGCTACCTTTACCGAACTTCTGCTCGATCTGATCGGTAGTGATCTTGAGCGTTCCCTCTTTATCTTGCTTCATTGTTTCTCCTTATCGGGGCGGTTCATTCAGAACGTATTTACCATACACGAACATGCGTTCGTTATCAAGCGGTTATCTGAGATAGATGATATGTCTGTGATCTGAAAGAACTTTGAATGCAACCTGAAAAGAATCGTCGTCGTTCACAATCATCGTTCGGTGATCGTGATGGCGAATAACTCCAGAGCATGCACAACCGTCTGAGCTCTGACTGCATCCCGATCACCCTCGAAATGACGTACCTCGCTATGGGTGCCAGCCGAAGAACTTACGCCGAACCAGACGGTTCCAACCGGCTTTTCATCCGTTCCGCCTCCCGGTCCCGCCACTCCGGTGACCGATACGGCCACATCCGTGCCCAGCAACGTTCGGGATCCAAGAGCCATTTCCTCGGCGACGACGGAACTCACCGCACCATGCCGTCGAAGGTCGTCCTCGCTTACCTTGAGCACCTCATTCTTCACTTCATTCGAATAGCTGACGACTCCACCTTCGACAACCTGCGAACTCCCTGCGACACCCGTCAGAGACCCGGCGATGAGGCCGCCCGTACAACTTTCCGCAGTGGAAAGCGTGATTCCCTTTTCCACGGCTGCCGCGATCACCGATGCGGCGAGAGCGGAAATGGCAGCGGTTTCGTCAGTGCCTCGTGTAGTGGTTTCGGTAATGAAAAAGCTATCCGAAGCCCGTTTTGCACCCGACCCGAATCCCAGAACATCTTTCGATTTCACGAAATAATCGAGCATGGAGAGAACCGTCAGAACAAGAGCGACGATCATCGCGAACCATGAAACACAATAAAGAACATCCCCCATGGCATGATGGAGGTCGAGAAGCAAAGGTGAGCCTTTGACGATGAATAGGAGGATGGCGATGATCTGGGAAACCGTTTTGGCCTTCCCATACCAACTCGCCGCTATGACGATTCCCTGCGATGCGGCCACCATACGCAAGCCCGATACGATGAATTCCCGTACCAGAATCACAAGAGCGACCCACGAGGGGAGCATCTGAAGTTCGACAAGAGCGAGGAGGGCGGCCGCAACGAGTATCTTGTCGGCGAGGGGATCCATGAATTTCCCGAAATTGGTCACCTCTCCCCTGCTGCGCGCGAGATATCCATCGAGTGCATCGGTGCAGGCGAGAATCGTGAAGAGAAATGCAGCCAACCAGGGCTTCCAAAGATCTGCCTCAGGCCAGAAGGAAAGCCACTGAGGCCAGGGGCTCAGAAGTGCAACGACGAAAACCGGAACCAGAAGGATACGGGTGAGCGTTACGATATTGGCAGGGGTCCAAAGCCTGTTTTCGCCGGAAGAGGGGTCAGTCACAGGTCCCCTCCATCTCATAGAAAAGCGTATCGGTGATAAGACAGGGAACTACATCACCGATGGATCCACCGTTGATATAGGTGACACCATCGACTTCGGGTGCCTGACATTGTGCGCGACCATAGAGCTGACCGTCTTCTTCGGTCCCTTCGATCAATACGTCCATGCGTCTGCCTATGCGTTCGGCAATTTTACGCGTAGATACCGTGTCGGCGATATCACGCAACTCCTGAAGGCGATCGTGTTTCGTTTCGGGATCGATCTGATCGGCCATATCGGCCGCCCGTGTTCCTTCTTCGGGCGAGTAGGCGAATATCCCCACGTAATCGAACTCCGCCTCCGTCACGAAGTCACAAAGGTCGGCAAAATCATCTTCCGTCTCTCCGGGGTAACCGACGATGAGAGTCGTTCGAAGGGCGACATCGTTGAGGCGCAACCGAATACGTTCGACCATGTCGAGGAATTCGTCGCGTGAACCGCCGCGGTTCATGGATTTCAGCAAAGTTTCACTGCAATGCTGAAGAGGGATATCGAAATAGTTACACACGTTATCGAAGTCTTCCATCACACTGAGAAGCTGATCGGTAACGCCTGCAGGCTGAAGATACATGACCCTGAACCAGAGATCGGGGAATGTGGTGGCGAGAAGACGAAGCAGACGATCGAGCGAAGTGGGTGGAACCAGATCGTTTCCCCATATACCGGAATCCTGCGCGATGAGAACCACTTCCCTGACACCGATTCCGCTTAGACGCTCGACCTCTGCGACAATGTCGCTTTGGGCGAAGCTGCGATAACGTCCCCTGATATAGGGAATGGTGCAGTAGGAACAGAATCGATCGCATCCGTCGGATATCTTGACATACGCACTCGGGGAATCATGTACGAGAGCATCGTCGAGTCGGAGTGCTTCACGCGGAGAGGAAACACTGAGCAGCTCGTCGACCACTTCGACGATATGCTCTTCGTCGTCACAGGGAAGAAAGCGGTCGGGTTCGGTAAGCTCGGTTTCCAAATCTTCGCCGAAGCGCGCCGGAAGACACCCGGCGACGACGAGCTTGGTCTCACCTGAAACCACGGCATATTCCCCTGCGATTTCGAATATGGCATCAAGGCTTTCCTCGATGGCATCCTGAATAAACGAACAGGTATTGATCACCACGACATCCGAAGGCTCCTCCGGAGAGACTATAGTGTAGCCGGCCTGACGGAGCCTTCGCTGCATATGGGCAGAATCCACCTCATTTTTCGCGCAGCCGAGGGTGACGAACGCTATTCTTCCTGACATGATAGAACCCCTACGAACGATATCGATGTATGATTAGCGGTAGTTGACGAACTGGATCGGCTGTCCGTAGTCTTTGTTTTTCAGAAAGGCGATGACTTCTTGAAGGGTGTCCAGTTTAGGACCGGAAACGCGCAACTTGTCACCTTCGATAGTGACTTTCACCTTGAATTTTTCAGCCTTGATATCCTTGTTTATCTTAGCTGAGGTATCACGGTCTATACCCTCGACGATAGACGCACTTTGACGAACGCCTCCCGAAGCCGATTCCACGTTTCCCCACTTCAACGAAGCAAGGTCGACACCGCGCTTCACCAGTTTCGAGGTGAGCACATCGATAACCTGCTTGGCTACGAAATCGCTCGGTGCATTGACCGAAAGCGTCTTGTTGGTCTTGTCCAGCGAGAGAGAGGCGCCGGAATCCTTGAGATCATAGCGTTGCGCCAGTTCCTTTTTAGCCTGACCGAATGCGTTGTCGACTTCCTGTAAATCCACTTGCGAGACGATATCGAAACTCGAATCCTTAGCCATCGTAATCCTTTCCTTCATATCTTAGCGTCATGTAAAACGTCCTTTTGCGATGAAACGCCTTCGAGTGCCGCAGCACTTCGACGAATCCATCCGTGTTAGGCGGTGGTGGTTGTACTGCCTGTCGTAGTTGTGGAGGCTGGCCTCTGCACTTCGGGATGAGCGGCGTACCACGCATCAAGGATATCATCGAACGTATAGGTGACGGTGATGATGCCATTCGAATTTGCAGAAAGTTCCTGGACAACCCCATCTATCGTGGTGCTTACCCCATCGGTGGCCGACGATACGAAACGGATGGTGGAGGAACTGCGATACTCCTGAGAATGAGGACCGGTGACATCTCCCGCCTCTTGAACCACATCATCGATGTAGACTTCGACCCATGAGGAGGCACCTTCGGCCACCTGGTAGGAGAAAACGAATTCCGTCGGTGCAACGGCGACGGGTTGTTCGGTCTGTTTCTTCTCGGTCGTTTCGAGCCCGGTGACGGGAATGTTGGTCGTCTGTTCCTGACTTTTGCCACCGAAAGCAAACACGCACACGATGATAATGATGACAATCACCACGATACCGCCCACGATAAAGGGCAGTTTGGAGCGGTTTTGATGGGTGGAGCGTGGTGCTGTGTAGAGATTGGTATATTTACCCTCGGTGATAACGGGTCGACGCGACGGATGAAGCTGCTGGGGATCCCCGGAGGTCGTCGGCATATCCTGACTATACATCCTGCGACCGAGGCTATTGAGGGAAGATCCATCCTCGGAATAGCGTTGCCGCTGATTTTTGAATCGGTTATCCGAAACGGACGACGAAGAAGACGATGTGGTTGCCCTCGTCGTGGCGTGTGAGGTATTGCGCTGAAGGTAGCGGTTCTCCGTGGCCGTCTTATGGGCTTGGCTGATCTGATGGGCATAAGCTTCATCGAGATACATTCTGGTGACATCGTTGGCATTCAGGCCGAGGAAGCGAGCGTAGGCATTGACCATATTACGCGAATAACCACGTGGTGGCATGTTTTCGAAGTTGCTTTCTTCGATCGCTTGGAGGATGTCGGGGCGGATACGCAAACGACGGGCGACCGTGGTGAGCTCATAGCCCTTTCGGATACGCGCTTCCTTCAGCACACTGCCGAAACTGATATGATTCACGACTCGCCCCCTCCCCTTACGTAGTGGCATCCTGAGCCTCGAACGCCTTCAGCGTCTCCAATTCAACGGGATCAACCAATACTTCACGCGGTTTCGAGCCGTTAGGAGGCCCGACGATCCCTTTTTCCTCAAGCAAATCCATTATACGTCCCGCACGGGAATAACCAACACTCAAACGCCTTTGTAGATTAGATGTTGACCCCATGCCCGAAGAGCAGACGATCTCCGCCGCCTCCCACACAAGAGGATCATCCGGGCCACCCGCTCCCCCGCCCGATCCATCGGTGGCGGTTTCACCGAGTGTTATGAGATTGGTTTTCAGAATATCATTGTGATACTCGGGCTCACCTTGTGTTTTAAGTTTTTCCACAACCGCTGTTATCTCTTCTTCGGACACGAAGCATCCTTGGATGCGCTGCGGTTTAGCCAATTCCGGCTTGGAGAGAAGCAGATCACCGAGACCAATGAGGTTTTCTGCGCCGGGCGTGTCGAGGATGACCCTCGAATCGATACCGGAGGCGACATTGAAGGCGATACGATTGGTGATGTTCGCCTTTATCAGACCGGTTACAACATTGGTGGAAGGACGCTGTGTTGCGACGATGAGGTGTATTCCGGCGGCACGGGCAAGCTGAGCCAACCGCGAGATGGAAAATTCGACTTCCTTGCCGACGTTCATCATGAGATCGGCCAACTCATCGATGACGATGACGAGATAAGGCATCTCCTCGGCGGAATTACCTTCGATCTCCAAACCCTTCTGTACCTTGGCGTTGTATTGACCGATATTACGTGCGCCCATCGAGGAGAATATCTTGAGCCTGCGTTCCATTTCGGCAACTGCCCAGGCCAGTGCACTCGCCGCTTCTCGCGATTCCGTCACTACGGGAACATAGAGATGGGGAATGCCGTTGTAGGGAGTGAATTCGACGCGCTTGGGATCGATCATGATCATACGGACTTCGGCGGGGGTGGCCCGCATGAGAATCGACATGATCATCGCGTTGATAGCTACTGATTTACCGGATCCGGTCGTACCACCGATCAACAGGTGAGGCATGGTCGCCAGATCGCTTACGATACTGTCCCCTTCTACGTCCTTACCGATGGCGATCTGCAGAGGACCGGCGGGGGCATCTTTCAAAACGTCCCCTAAAAGTACGGTATCGCGTTTTTTATTGGGAACTTCGATGCCTACGTAATTGGTGCCGGGAACGGGGGCGAATATGCGAACCCCCGGTGCCGCAAGGGCAAGCGCGATATCGTCTTCGAGGTTCGACACACGACTGACACGCACGCCCGAAGGAAGATCCACCTTGAAAAGCGTAACGGTGGGTCCGGGGACCCATCCCACCACTTCTGCGAACACACCGAAATCGGACAGAGTATCCTGAAGACGTTGAGCCGTCTTACGCAAGGTCGCTTCCGTTTCCTTGCCCTTCGAATTCGAGCCGGCAACGCGCAACAGGCCGAAATCGGGCAACTCGAATCCCTCGAGAGGTTTCGGAATGGCTGTCATCACCTGATTGCCCTTCGATGCTTTCTTTCCCGCGGAAGCACGCGGCGTCTTCTCCTGTTCCTCCGAACGGGATCCCAACTTACGCGTCATCTGTTTCGCTACGGAGGGTGTATCCGATTCGCCATCCAACACGAGAGTACGTTGGTCGGCCACCTCACCACGTTTTTTGGGAAGGGAGTTTTTGGAGGGCGAGATCTTCTGAGTCATAGCCTCATTGAGGGCTTTGCCCCTCTCCCGTCCGGGATGATCGCCTTCGCTGCGACCACGCCGGATACGCGCGAAGGGAAGATGAGTGAAGTCCCCCTCCCCTTCTTCGTCTTCGTCATGTTGACGGACACGCTCGATGAGCGAGGATATCGAAAACCCGATGATCACGATGGCGAGGATGATGAATCCGCCCATGAGGATGCACGACACCGTGAGTCCAAACAGGTTAAGACACACCCAGGCGATGCCGGCACCGCAATACCCCCCACGTGCTACCAGGTGAACTTCGCGAAAGAGTCGATTGGGGTCGGCATCAGCACCGGGCGTAAACAGCGCGACGAGGGCCAACAACGCGAAGAAGATGATTGCGAAGCCTATAGCCGCCCGCGCCGAAACCATTTCTCGTTCGAAACGAACCAGAAACGTGACGGCAAGGCCAAGGAGAAGAAATGGCAGAATATAGACACCGACACCGAAAGCATAATGGAGCCCCGAGGAAAGCAGCGAGGTCACCATGCCTTCGGGTGGCAGTATCGCGGTCACGAAAAGAGCAACGGCGAACACCGCAAGAAGAACTCCGACAATGTCACGTTTGGTACGTGCATCGAAAAGCGAAGCGGACTCCTTCGCTTCTCCGTAAGCGGGTTTACCTTTGGCCTTCGATGCATTTCCCTTAAGGGGGCGTGATTCAGCCTTCTTCCGGGAGTTGCGGCCTGTTTGCTGTCGAGCCATGGAGCTTTTCCTTAGTGTGTTTCGAGTGCGTTTACCGTGAGATTATATCTAAAGCTCGAGAATATTAACAACAACCATGGGCCGTTGGTTGGTCCTTTCCCAAAGAATCGACAAAAGCGCACTTCGCGCGGCTTTTTTGATAGCTTTCAGGTCGTCTTTACGGGAGAGCGAACGCTTGATGGCGCTGGTGACCGATCCGGTTGCGACGGCGATCAGATCGGGATCGTCTCCTCCGGGGATACCGTGCATTTCAACCTGCACCTCGGTGGCCAGTTGGGTCCTTTTAGCTTTGAGACCACAGGCGACCACGGCAACACCCTGGGCCCCTAGGTTGCTTCTCTCGCTCAAAACGAATTCCGAGGTGTCACCAACGCTGAGTCCATCGACGAGTACGATACCACTGGGCACGCTCTTACCCCGGCGGACTCCGCGAGACGAAAGTTCGAGCGACTCACCGTTTTCACATATGAAGATGCGGTCGCTGCGGACCCCGGTGGCGATTGCGAGACGCGCATGGGCACGCAGGTGAGTTGCCTCACCGTGAACGGGCATAAAGGCCTTGGGCTCCACGATGGAAAGTACCAATTTCAATTCTTCAGCGGCGGCATGGCCGGAAACATGAACGCGGGCACGTGACTTGTCGTACACATCGGCACCGATTTTTGCCAGAGAATTGACAACGCGGGTGACGGCTTTTTCGTTTCCTGGAACGGGGGTCGCCGAAATGATGACGGTATCCCCCTCCTCGATCGATATCGTCTTGTGGTTACCGCTTGCGATACGAGCGAGAGCCGAGAGGGGTTCACCCTGCGAGCCGGTACACATAACCACATAATTCGAAGAAGGAATGTCCTTGAGCTCGTAGGCATCGATGATATCGTTATCTGAAATATTGAGATACCCCAAACGACGGGCGATATCAGTGTTCTGGACCATGGAGCGACCCGTCACCGCGACCTTCCTACCATTCTTGACCGCGGCGTCGCAGATCTGCTGCATACGATGGATATGCGAGGCGAACGAAGCTATGATGACGCGCCCCTTTGCGGAGGCGACGATCGCGTCGAGCGCCTTGCCCACTTCGGCTTCCGAAGGAGTGAAATTGGGGTTGGTAGCGTTCGTCGAATCCGACATCATGAGATCGACGCCCATCTTGGAAAAACGTGCCAGCGCGGCAAAGTCGGTACGCACGCCATCGATGGGAGACTGGTCCAATTTGAAGTCCCCGGTATGCAGTACATTACCAGCAGGTGACTGGAAAAACACTCCCACGGCATCGGGGATGGAATGGTTGACCGCGAAGAACTCCGCCTGTATGCAGCCCAGCTTTATGGTTTGACCCGGCTTGATTTCACAAAGCTTCGCGTTTTTGATCTTGTGTTCTTTGAGCTTACCTTCGATAAGGCCCAAGGTGAGTTTCGTGGCATAGATGGGCACCTGACGATCGAGATCCTTGAGCAGATACGGCAACGAACCCGTATGATCCTCATGACCATGGGTTATCACGATCCCGCGCAATTTTTCCGCGTTTTCCAGAACGTAGGTGTAATCGGGCAAGATGAGGTCGATACCGGGATGATCGTCATCGGGGAACATGAGACCGGCATCGTCGAGGATCATGTCATCGCCGCACTCGAAGCAAGTCATATTCTTCCCGATGGCATCGAGACCACCGAGAGGAATGATCTTCAGGGATGCCCGAGGACCACGATTCTGGGTTCCCTTGGCGTTGTTTCTGTTTCTGGAGCGATTCGTGTGCGCTTGCGCATCTTTTTTATCGTCGAACTTCGAGAGCTTGGGTCTCGAGCGTTCCAGATGGACATGCTTGAGCGATTCCTTCTGGTTCGATGACTGTTGGATTGGTGTTTCGGTGTTTTGTTGAACCATCAATTACTTCCTATCTAAAACAAACAAGCACCCTTCACGGTAAGACCGTGAAGGGTACGGACAAATAATGTGAAACGAAAAGGAGCTATGAAAGAACACCCACTTCACGCATAACCCGAGCCAATTCCTCTGATTGTTCGGGAGTTGCGTCGACTAAGGGAAGGCGAACCCCGCCGACGGAGAAGCCGAGAAGATTGAGGGCTTCTTTGACCATGATGGGATTCGAAGTGATGAACAACTCGTCCATCAGAGGCAGCAGCGCCTCATGCGCCTTGCGCGCCTGATCGAAGTCACCGGAAGCGCAAAGGGTCACGATTTCCTTCATGCGATCGGGCGCGACGTTTCCGATGGTGGAGATAACTCCGTCGGCACCGAGTTTCATCATGTCATAGGTTAGAGCATCGTCACCGGAATAGACATCGAAGTCGGCCGGCGCGTCGGCAATGATTGCCTTAACCTGCTCGAGATCACCTGAAGCCTCTTTGATGGCGACGATATTGGGACAATCGTGAGCGAGACGCAAAGTGGTCTGTGCGGTCATATTGATAACGCAACGACCGGGAATGTTATAGAGAATACAAGGGAGATCGACTGCCTGCGCAATGGTCTTGAAATGCTGATAGAGACCTTCTTGGGGAGGCTTGTTGTAATACGGGACGACCAGCATGAAGCCATCTACGCCCAGAGCTTCGACCTCGCGGGCGAAATCAAGGGTATCGGCTGTGCAATTATCGCCGACATTCGCAATAACCGGAACCTGTCCGGCAACCTCGGAGACGACCGCTTCGAAAAGTTTCATCTTCTGAGGATAGAATACCGTGGGACTTTCGCCTGTGGTGCCGTTGATGATGAGGGCATCACTGCCACCCTCGACGAGACGCCGCGCCAAAGCACGCGCCTGATTCAAGTCGAGCTCACGATTCTCATCGAAAGGTGTGACCATAGCAGGGATCATACGACCGAAGCGAGGTGTGTGAGCGAGCGACATAGGTGTCTCCTTTGTTGTTGATCTTCTGACGAAATAATTATGGCACGACTGGAGAGTCTATGCCATGAAGTTCTCCAAACCTACAATCAGACCTTCCCTCGATCCGACACTTCGAATACCCAATATGACACCGGGCATATAGGAACCGCGATCCCATGAATCGTGACGCAACGTCAAAGTCTGCCCCAAAGAACCGAATACGACTTCTTGACTGGCAACATAACCCATCGAACGCACCGAATGAACGGGCACGCCATCGATCAAGGCCCCACGAGCACCTTCGGCACCCGCTATTTCGGTCTCACTTCCCGGTGCCTGTGAGACGAAATCACGATTCTCGGCGATGATTTCAGCCGTGCGAATCGCCGTGCCACTCGGGGCGTCCTTCTTGTTGCAGTGATGGAACTCCATCACCTCGGCCTCGGGAAAATAAGGAGCCGCGATACGGGCGAATTCCATCATGAGAACAGCGCCCGTCGTGAAATTGGGAGCATAGAAAAGACAGGTTCCCGACGCCGCGGATGAAGCGAGCGTTTCGAGTGTTTCCTGAGAGAGTCCCGTCGTGCCGACGACGCAATCAACGCCTTTCGGCAAAGCTTTCCCGAGTGTAGCGGCAACAACATCCGGCTGAGTGAAATCGACAAGCACGTCGAAGGAGCCTTTCTCGAGGGCGGCATCGATATCGGTGAAGGTATCGAAGGATTCATGCTCGGCATGAGGGTCCACCCCACAGACGATTTCCATATCATCCGCTGCGGTTACCGCATCGACAACCGCAGATCCCATTCTTCCCTTATATCCGGCAACGGCAACTCTTATCATCATCGTATCCTTTCTTTCAGACATCGAAAACCAGTTGATATATCAATCGATCATTTCAGCGAGGCGATCGGAATCATAGGGTGAAATCACCGCTATGGTCGGCTGCGAGACAAGCATCTCCTTTGCAATACGGGAAACGTCTTCGGGAGTCACCGCACGATAATGCGCAAGGCTTTCCTCCGGAGATTCCTGGATAAGACCGAGCGTCTCGCGTTTGCCGAGACGCACCATGTGGGAGTTGGTCGTTTCGAGACCGAGTGAAAGCTGACCACAGATGAGGTCGACATTGCGCTGCAGCTCCTCCGCGTCTACCTTTTCCCGAGCAATGCGCTCTAATTCGGCACGTATGATCGAAAGAACCTCACCGAGATTATCAGGTCGTGTACCAGCATAGATACACCACTGACCTACCCCTTGGTAGAGGGCCTGCATCGCGTATATCGAATACACCAGCCCCCGTTTTTCACGCACTTCCTGGAACAAGCGCGAGGACATCGAGCCTCCCAACAGTGACGTCAGAACCGAAGCCGCCCAACGACGCTCGTCTCCCGAAGCAAGCCAAGGAACACCGTAGACCATATGGGCCTGCTCTATATCGCGCTCGAGCGAGAAGAGACCCGCGTGTGTAGAGGCGCTAGCGGATGCCCTTATCGTCTTGTGCCCTGCGGGAAGAGCGGAAAAGAAACGCTGTGCGAGATCAACGAGGACATCGTGATCGATGGCCCCGGCGGCGGCAAGGGTGAGTTCGCCCGCGTGGTAGTGAGTGTCATGGAATGCCCGACAGTCCGCCTGCACATACGAGCCAACCCTCTGACGTGTTCCGAGAACAGGCAAACCCAGTTCATGGCCTTCGAGCATGGAGCCTGAAAAAAGTTCGAAGACATGATCGTCGGGGGTATCCTCGCTGCGTGCGATTTCCTCGATGACGACCTCTCGTTCGGTATCGATGGCATCCTGCGCGAAGGTGGAGTTAATAACCATATCGCTTAAGACCTCGAGTGCTTCGGCCAATTTGTCCTCGACGAACCGCGCGTAATAGCAGGTGTACTCTTTTGAGGTGAAGGCATTGAGCTCGGCACCGAGTGAATCGAAATGCATGGATATATCCAAAGGCGAGCGCTGTAGGGTTCCCTTGAACATCATGTGCTCCATGAAGTGGGTCAATCCCGCTTGATCACCCGTTTCGTCGCGTGATCCCACGTTGAACCATAAGCCCAAAGAGACGGAATGCACACTCGGCATCGTTTCGCTGATAACGGTCATTCCATTATCCAGTTCGGTTTTCCGATAAAACATATCTCTCCTATTTCACGTGGGGGCTATTCGCAATGGTGTTGTTCCGACACCCTGATTGACATACAATGCGGATACCCTATCGAAACGTACAGGGAAAAGCGGTTAACGACCTTCTTTCACCTGCGCGAGAGCGCGGGCAAGCTGGTCGGGGCAACTGGTGGAGCGGGGACCACACGTGATGCCACCGAGAACATCGATCACCTCATCGATCGGGCGACCCTCCACGAGCTTTCCTATACCCTGAAGATTACCGTTGCAGCCACCGTCGAAATGCAGGCCGGTGATTTTGCCGTCAACGACATCGAAATGGATCATCTTCGAACAGGTTCCCGAGGTTTTATAACTATACATACACTTCTCCTCATCGTTTACGGACACTGACTATAGCACAAGCATAAACGGTGTTTATGGGCGGACGATGTTTGACCATGAAGAAAGAAAAAGCCCTCGGATTCCCCCTTGTTTCAGGGAATCCGAGGGCATCTGTCAAAATCGCAATCGAGGCGATTACAGAAGGTCGTTAGTTATGACGACGACGGGGTTTACGGTTGTTGCCGTTGTGGTCGTCACGACGAGGACGTTCCCCCGCCGGAGCGCTCTTCACGTCGGGCTTATCGACGCGATCGAGGGAGATCTTGCCGTTGTCTCCAACTTCGATGACCTCAACCTTCACGATATCGCCGATGCTGAGAACGTCTTCGACCTTGCCGACACGACCATTGGCCATACGCGAGATATGAAGAAGACCGTCTTTACCCGGCGTCAGACGGATAAAGGCACCGAAATCTTTGATGCCCACGACTTCACCGTCGTAGATTTCGCCCAGCTCGGGAACCTTGACGATACCGAGGATGGCCGCCTTGGCAGCAGCGCCGGAAGCAGCCTCGACCGATGCGATATGGATGGTTCCGTCTTCCTGGATTTCGATAACCGCACCCGTTTCCTCCTGGAGACCGCGGATGACCTTACCACCGGAACCGATGACGTCGCGAATCTTGTCGGAAGGAATCTGGATGGTTTCGATATGAGGCGCATAAGGAGAAATTTCCTCGCGGGGCTCGGCGATTGCTTCGAGCATGTTCTCCATGATGAAGGCACGACCCGCCTTGGCCTGTGCAAGTGCGCTGGCGAGGATGTCGACCGAAAGACCCTTGGCCTTGTTGTCCATCTGAAGGGCGGTAATGCCGGAATCGGTACCGCAGACCTTGAAGTCCATGTCGCCGAGGAAATCCTCGAGACCCTGGATGTCGGAGAGAATGACGATATCGTCGCCTTCCTTAATCAGACCCATGGCGATACCGGCGACAGGTGCCTTGATCGGAACACCGGCATCCATCAGCGCGAGGGTGGAACCGCACGTTGAAGCCATAGAAGAAGAGCCGTTGGATTCCAGAACCTCGGAAACAACACGAATCGCGTAGGGGAACTCCTCTTCGTCGGGCAAAACAGGCAGAAGAGCGCGTTCCGCAAGAGCACCATGACCGATTTCACGACGCTTGGGAGCACCCATGCGACCTACCTCACCCGTGCAATAGGGAGGGAAATTGTACTGATGCATATAACGCTTGCCTTCGGCGGGATCGATGGTGTCGAGACGCTGCCATTCGTTGAGCATACCCAACGTCGCAATGGAAAGCGCTTGGGTCTGGCCACGCTGGAAAAGACCTGAACCATGGACGCGGGGCAGATAGCCTGCCTTGATGTAGAGAGGACGGATCGCATCGCTTGCACGACCATCGGCGCGCTCGCCTGTTTCAATGACCATAGCACGCATGGCATGCTTTTCGAGGGACTTGAGTGCGGCGGCGATATCGCTTCCCCATGCCCCACGCTCTTCTTCGGTGAAGTCATTTTCCTTGACGGCCTTCTTGACTTCTTCGACCTTAGCCATACGAGCATGCTTATCAGCATCCTTCAGGGCGGCGGTCATCTCGTCGAAGTGAGCATCGACACGCTCGGCGATCGAAGGATC
>CAJMLT010000020.1 GCA_905214325.1 uncultured bacterium | reverse complement strand
CCGAACTATTTTCCCGGTCACGCACGGCTACCGGGGTTTCTCCGAGATAGAACGGGATACGGCCTTGCGTCGTGCGCTCAATTACGCGGTCGATCGCGACGTGATGATCACCAATGTTTTGAACGGCTACGGCTCGCCGGCTTACAGCGTCTCCGATGGAATGCCTTGGGCTTCCGACGACATGATCGTCAAAACCGATGTCGCCTATGCCAAGGCGATCCTCGAAGAAGGGGGATGGACTCTCGGCTCCGATGGCATCTATGAGAAATCCGGTCTGCGGGCGAGCTTCGATCTGTATTACAGTTCCAATGACTCCGTTCGTCAGGCTCTTGCTTCCGAATTCAGCAATCAGCTCAAGTCGGTGGGTATCGAGGTTACCATCAAGGGAGCCGGGTGGGATGATCTCTATCCTCGGGAATTTTCCGACCCCGTATTGTGGGGATGGGGATCGAATAGTCCGACGGAGCTCTATGATCTCACCTATTCCACGGGATGGGGCAACTTTCCCGCTTACGAAAACAAAACGGTCGATGCCCATCTCGATGCCGCTCTCGCCAAAACGGACTTTGCGGATTCGTACGCCGAATACAAGGCGGCTCAATGGGACGGTCGGGAAGGTATTGCTCCACAGGGTGCGGCGACGTGGGTTTGGCTTGCCAATATAGACCATCTCTACTTCAAACGTTTTGGTCTTCAGGTGGCGGATCAGAAGCCCCATCCGCACGGACATGGATGGTCGTTGGTGAACAACATCGATCAGTGGTCTTGGTAGAAAGGATATGAGCGGCCGGCTACACGGTGCGCCCTTGCGATATGACGCAGACGATTGCGCGAAATCTCGTTAAATTCCTCCTGCTCATGGTGGCTGTGAGCATCGTCACCTTCTTTTTGGTGGGGGTGTCTCCCATCGATCCCGTTCAGGCTAATGTCGGTCAGGCAGCCTATGCCAACATGAGCGAAGCCAAGCGTGCTCAACTCGCCAGCTATTGGGGGAGTGATGTTCCCTTGTGGGAGCGCTATATCAACTGGCTCACGGCAGCTCTGCAGGGAGATATGGGTACTTCGCTTCGCTACAATGCTCCCGTGACCGAGGTGTTGGCCAACCGTTCGCTCAACACGCTTGCCCTCATGGTGGCCGCATGGGTGTTGAGCGGTGTTTTCGGTCTCATCATGGGTATCGTCGCCGGCATCAAGCGGGATACCCGCATCGATAAGGCCATCAAGGCGTATTGTTTCGTGTTGGCTTCCACGCCGGCTTTCTGGCTGGGTCTGGTCATGCTTATCGTTTTCTCGGTGGGACTGGGGTGGTTCCCCCTCGGGTTTTCCGTGCCGATCGGAAAAAGCGCCGCCGATGTCACGCTTTTCGATGCCCTACACCACATGATTCTTCCGGCGATCACCCTGTCGGTGATCGGGGTGGCCAACATCGCACTTCATACGCGGGAGAAAACCATCGACATCATGGAAAGCGATTACATTCGTTTCGCGCAGGCACGCGGAATGAGTCGTATCGAAGCGGCGCGACGCCACGGTCTTCGCAACCTCGTACTTCCGGCTCTCACGCTTCAGTTTGCTTCCATTTCTGAAATATTCGGTGGTTCGGTCCTCGTCGAGCAGGTGTTTTCCTATCCCGGCCTCGGTCAGGCCGCGGTAACGGTCGGACTGGGTGGGGACGTGGCGTTGCTGGTGGGCATCACGCTCGTATCGGCTGCTATCGTTTTCGGAGGTAATCTGATCGCCAATATCCTTTATCGCGTGGTGGACCCGCGTATAAAACGGGGAGGAGATGGTCTATGACGACTTCATCGGTCTCTCTTTTCCATGCCCCACGGGTGGTGAAGATCAACAATCGCAAAAAGACCTTGGTCGTCTGCATCGTCGCCATCGTCATTCTGGCGGGTATCGCCATCGGCGGTGCTTTGCTTACGCCTTTGGCTACCGTAAGCGATCTGACGGTGAAAAACCAGCAACCCGGCTGGGAACATCTTTTCGGAACCGATAATCTGGGTCGCGACATGCTCTTGCGTACGCTTTCGGGTCTTTCGACGAGTATCGGTATCGGGCTTCTGGCCGCGACGGTTTCATCGCTGATCGCGCTTGTTTTGGGTACGCTTGCCGCTTTGGGTGGCAGGAAGGTCGATGCCTGCATCACCTGGTTGGTCGACCTGATGATGGGTCTTCCCCATATCGTGCTGCTGCTGCTCATCTCCTATGCGCTCGGTAAAGGATTCTGGGGAGTTACCATCGGTGTTGCGATTACCCATTGGCCAAGCCTGTGCCGAGTCGTCCGTGCCGAGGTTCTTCAAGTCAAGCAAAGCACCTATGTCGACGTGGCGCGTAAGCTGGGCCATGGCTCGATCTCCATCGCCCTGCGTCATATGCTTCCCGCCGTGTTACCGCAATTCATCGTCGGATTGATCCTATTGTTTCCTCATGCCATTCTGCATGAAGCGGCCATTACCTTCTTGGGGTTCGGTCTTCCGCCCGAACAACCTGCCATCGGTGTCATCTTGAGTGAATCGATGAATTATCTATCCATGGGTATGTGGTGGTTGGCTCTGTTCCCCGGTGTCGCTTTGGTGGCAGTGGTTCTTCTCTTCGATCTGGCGGGGCAATGTCTGCGCCGTTTGGTTGATCCGGCACGGGCTCAGGACTAGGGGGTGGATATGATCGACGGGCACTATGATCAAGATCATATAGCGGATGAGCGCCATCATCATCATTCCCATGCATCGACCTCACATCATGAACGGGGTCATCATCTCCTGCAGGTTGATCGGCTTTCGGTCGGGTTTTCGCTCTACCGTCCTACCGATGGATTCTGGATGGGCGAAAAAGTTCTCTCTCCGATTATCGACGAGCTGAGCATTTCGGTACATAAGGGGGAATTGGTCGCCATCGTGGGTGCATCCGGTTCGGGGAAAACACTGCTCGCCGATGCCATCATGGGTCTCTATGCCCCCAATTCCTTGGTTACAGGGACGATTTTCTATGACGGTATCGAACGGGATGCGGCGGATCTTGAAGCCTTGCGCGGCAGCGAGATAGCGTTCGTCCCCCAGAGCGTCAAAGCGCTTGATCCCCTGATGAAAGTGGGTAAACAAATAGGCGGTGACCCTCGAAAGCGCGCCGATCTCTTCGCTCGCTACGGTCTTTCCCCCGATGTTGAGGAGCTCTATCCCTTCGAGTTGTCGGGCGGTATGGCGCGCAGGGTGCTTCTCTGCACGGCTCTCATCATCGATCCGCAACTCATCATCGCCGACGAACCTACGCCGGGGCTCGATCTGGAGCTTGCGGTGGCGGCGATGGAGGATCTGAGGCATTTCGCCGATGAAGGCGGCGGCGTTTTACTGATTACCCATGATATCGAACTCGCCCTTCGCGTGGCCGATAGGGTGGCGGTATTCAAAGACGGTACGGTCGTTGAGGAAACGGCGGTGGAGAACTTCGCCTCTCCCGAATTGTTGGAACATCCGTTTTCGCGCATGCTCTGGCATGCGCTGCCCGAACACGATTTCCGCGTGAGGGGAGAGGTGCTATGAATACGCTGACGGTTGAAGACGTCACGTTTTCCTATAAAGAGTCGACGCCCGTTCTCGAAAAGGTGTCTTTCTCCGTGACTTCGCAGCAACGCTTAGCCCTCCGTGCGCCTTCCGGGTTCGGTAAAAGCACGCTTTGTCGTTTGATCGCCGGGTTTCTGAAACCCACTTCGGGCAGGATCCTCCTCGATGGGGCGCCTGTTTCCGAATCGGGGGCCTGTCCGATACAGATGATCTGGCAGCATCCCGAGCAGGCTCTCGATCCGCGTCTGAAGATGATCGACTCGCTTGAGGAGGCGGGTTCTCTCGATCGTTCGCTTTTGGATGGATTGGGAATCCGTGACGAATGGTTGGTCCGCTACCCTCATGAGCTTTCCGGTGGCGAATTACAGCGATGCTGTATCGCGCGTACACTGCGCGTACACCCTCGCTTCCTCATCGCCGATGAGATATCCACCATGCTCGATGCCATAACCCAGGTGCAGATATGGGAATTCCTGCTGTCCTATTGTGAATGTCATGAGGTCGGTTTGATCATGGTGTCCCATTCGGATGCCCTCATGCGTCGCATCGCCACGCGTACCATCGATCTCACTCTTTGATCGCGGCAGTCCCCATCGTTGCGAATGCCTCCTTCCTTTCGTCATCTCTCGCTCACTTTGCCGTCGTGGAGGATTCGGGGCCGAGTTGCGCGGTTTGTCTGGTGTGTTTTCGGTCGCGGGGATGCTGTGGTAAACTAGCAGACCGCACGTATTACCATATATCAGCATAGGAAGGGAAGGCGCCCCATGTCAGGTCACTCAAAATGGGCAACTACCAAGCACCGCAAAGCAGCTCAGGACGCAAAGCGTTCGGCACTATTCTCCAAGCTCTCCCGTAACATCACGGTTGCAGCTAAAGAAGGCGGCGATCCCAACCCTGACAACAATGCCAGTCTTGCAGCGGCAATCGACAAGGCGAAGGGGTATTCGCTTCCCAAAGATAAAATCAAGACCGCTATCGACAAGGCTTTCGGTTCGGGCAAGGATGCCGCGAACTATGAAACGGTCATCTATGAAGGCTACGGGCCGGCCGGTGTCGCGGTCTACTGCGAAGCATTGACCGACAATCGCAACCGCACCGCCGCCGATGTGCGTTCTGCGTTTGCCCACGCCAATGGCAATCTGGGTACCAGCGGGTCGGTTGCGTTCCAGTTCGAGCGCAAAGGTCAGATTCTCGTTCCCAAGGAAATCGAGGGTGACAAGAAAAACCCCACGCGTCCCAATGGTTCGGCCGGTGATGAGGAAGAGTTCATGCTCGCCGTCGCCGAGGCCGGGGGAGACGATTATGAAGATGCCGACGAGGAATGGATCGTCTATACCAATCCCGGTGATCTGATGGCCGTCAAGAAGGCGCTCGAGGAAGCCGGCATCGTCACCAAGGGTGCGGAATTCATCATGGAACCCACCACGCCTACGACCGTCACCGTTTCCGATGCTAAGAAGGTTATGCGTCTCATTGATAAACTGGAAGAATTGGAAGATCTTCAGAATGTATTCCACACCATGGATATCACCGACGAGATCGCATCGGCACTCGACGATTAGTTTTCGTTTCTTTATTGTTTCACCTGTTAAGGAGCCGCTTTGTCGGCTCCTTGTTTTTTAGTTGATGCTCGTTTACGGCCTTCCGTTTTCTTGTAACGAGCGGGTGATCGTATGATATAGTGAAGACACTCTAAGCATTAAACACAGCAATCAAACACACTAGGATGCTCAAGGGGTTTGTTTCGGTGGAGCAGCGAACGAATATTCTCTCGTTTGACGAGGCGAAAACACGTGGTAGCGTGCGTTCTCGTGCTACCGAAAAACCCTCCTCCCGTCCGTCGGTCAACCGTCGGCACGCCACCTCCTCGGTCGAATCAACGGAATCCCGTATAGCGTCTCAGACATCGTCACGATCAGGAAAGAGTGCATCCCGCAACGTTTCCCGCCACGTGGACGGTGGTTCGGAATCCATTCGTGGAAGAAGTGCTTCGGCTACGGGAGCCCGCGGGAGAGCCGATGCTCGCACCGGATCCTCACGTTCTTCCCGCAATGGGGAAGGGCAACGATCTTCGCATCGTGAAAGCGTGGAAAAGACTTCCCGTTTCGAAAGCCTGCGCAAAAAACATCGTTCGCGTAAGGCCGATCGCGCCTTCGATCGCACGATCGCCTCCCGCGAGTCGGATCAAGCCCCTCAAACGAGCCGAGCGGCACTCTATGAAATGCGCATGGGGTCTTCGCACAAGAAGTCTTCACGGATGCAGGATGAAGGAGTCGGCAAACCTTTTTCCGCAAAACGCGGATTCTCTTTGCCGGCATCGTTTTTTCTTTCCCGTTGGGCGATAGCGCTGTGTGGTGTCGTTTTCGCGGTTGTCATGCTCTATCAACCTCTTGCCGACTATTACGGTGAGGTGCGTCAGCTCCAGCAACTCGAGGCGGAATATTCGGCTCTTGAAAGTCATAACGAACTCCTTCAGTCGCAGATCGATTACTTGAATACGGACGAGGGGCTGGAAGACTACGCACGCTCCGAGCTCGGTTGGGTTCGCCCCGATGACAACGTCGTTGTCGTGGAAGGGGTGCAGGCCGATACGTCATCCACCGATTCGGGTGACATCTTCCGCTCCATTCCCTCCGATACCGTAGCCGCTCCCGCCACGTGGTATTCGGGTGTTCTCGATGCGGTATTCGGATACGGCGGTAAATGATGCGTTTCGCCGCCCTCGATATCGGAACGGTCACCTGTCGGCTGCTTATCGCATCCGTGGAAGGCGATAAGCTCGTCGAGATCGAAAGGCAATGTGCCATAACCAATCTTGGGATCGATGTCGATAAGACGGGTGTTCTCAGATCCGATGCGATCGATCGTGTCGTCGACCAGGTGTCGCACTACGTATCTCGGGTGAAATCCTATACCGATTCGGCAAGCACCATTCCGCTCACCGCTATCGCGACCAGCGCTTCACGCGATGCGAAAAATGCTTCCGATCTGGTGAAACGCCTTGACGATTTAGGCGTTGAGCTTTCGGTGATAGCAGGCCAGAGGGAAGCAGCCCTTTCCTTCAAGGGGGCGTCACGGGCGTTTCCGGGCGAGAATCTTCTCGTGGTCGACATAGGAGGAGGGTCGACGGAGGTCATCATGGGTAAGGGAGGAGAGGATCCCGTATTCTCCCATTCCTTCGACATCGGTTGCCGAAGGGTGACGGAGCGCTTTCTCTTTTCCGACCCCCCTCTAGTCGACGAGCTCGATATCGCCCGTAACTGGATATACGAAACCATGAAACCCCTCTTCGATGCCGCCGAAAGGCAGGGATGCGTGATCGATCGCATCGTGGCGGTGGCCGGAACGGCCACGTCGACGGTGGCGATCGACAAGAAGATGGAGGTCTACGATCCCGCCCGAGTCGATTCCACGGTGGTGCCCCATGATACACTCGAGCGCATCTACGATGAGCTGCGTGCACTTCCGCTTACCGATCGCAGGGAAGTCGTTGGTCTCGAACCCGACCGGGCTTCGGTTATCGTGGCGGGAATGCTTATCCTGCTCGTTATCTTGGAGCTTGCGGGCAAAGGCGAGTTCACGGTGAGTGAATCCGATATTCTGCAGGGAATCGTGATGGACGCGGCGCGCAATTTCTCCCATAATGATGATGTAACGGAAATGTAACATTTCATTACATTTCTTTAACCATCTGCCAGCTTGTCTTAATTAGCCTTTTACAAGGATTTAGTACAGTTGTAGGATTTGATGGTTGCAATAGGTAAAGTGAACCGTCCGACATCGGAGGATATGGTCAGTGCTCGACTTCAGTACTTTTCTCGGCATGCTTGTCGGCGATCCGCTTTTAATGGTGATACTTCTTCTGACGCTGGGTGCGACGGTCGTCAACGGTGCCACGGATGCCCCTAACGCCATCGCCACGGTCGTGGGAACCCGTTGCATGTCTCCCGGTGCGGCTATTCTCATGGCTGCCATCTGTAATTTCATCGGTTTGGTCCTCATCACTTCGATCAGCGCTGCGGTTGCCAAGACCATTTTCGGTATGGTCAATTTCGGGGGCGATAACCATGCTGCACTTCTCGCTCTCGCCGCTGCCATGGTGGCCATCATCGTATGGGGCGTCGTCGCTTGGTTCTTCGGTATCCCCACTTCGCAAAGTCACTCCCTTATCGCCGGCATCACCGGTGCCGCCATTGCCCTTCAAAACGGTCTAGGTGGTGTCAACGGTGCCGAATGGATCAAGGTTCTCTACGGCCTCGTCATCTCCACGGGTCTCGGTTTCGGGAGTGGGTGGCTCTTTACCAAGGGGATAGAAAAACTCTGTAAAAACGTCGACCGTCGCCGTTCGGCTGGTTTTTGGCATTGGCTTCAAATCATCGCGGGTGCCGGCGTTGCGGTGCTCCACGGCGCTCAGGATGGTCAGAAATTTCTATCCGTCAGTATGCTGGGTATCATGCTCTGCATGGGTACGGGCGACACCTCTTCGGTCACGTTCCCCATGTGGCTTATCATCCTCTGTGCCGCCACCATGGGTCTAGGTACGGCTATCGGCGGCAAGAAGATCATCAAGTCGGTGGGTATGGATATGGTTAAGATGGAACCCTATCAGGGGTTTTCCGCTTGCGCTTCGGCAATATTCTGTATCGGATTGGCCACGTTCACGGGTATGCCCGTTTCAACCACCCATACCAAGACGACCGCCATCATGGGCGTGGGTGCCGCGCGGCGTCTCAGGGCGGTCAAGTGGAATCTCGCAGGCAATATGGTCCTGACCTGGATTCTCACCTTTCCGGGATGTGGTCTCATAGGCTACGCCCTCGCCAAGCTTTTCTTGTTGTTCTAGCGATCATCCTTCGAAACGAAAGGATCTTCTTTCATGAAGAACTTCGATTACTTCGACGCTTTCACGCGTCAGGCTTCCTTCGGTTTACAGGCCGGCGAATTTCTCGATAGCGCACTCAATACCTACAATCGTTCTACGCTTTCCACCGATCTCGAGCGCATGCATGAAATCGAAAATGCGGCTGATCGGGTGAATCATGACGTGAAGGCTAATCTGCGTCGTGATTTCGTAACACCGCTCGAGCGCGACGATATAGCTCAGTTTTCCCAGGATCTCGACGAAGTGGTCGATGCCATCGAAGACGTGCTCATGACGTTTTATATGTATCATGTCCCTCAGGTGACCGATGATATGTTGGCCATGTCCACGGCCCTGCAGCGTTCCGCCCGAAGCCTTCTTGCGGCTGTGGAGGTGCTACCCCGTTTCAAGAAAGCCACCGAAGACATCCTTCCCGTACTCATCTCGGTCAATGATGCCGAAGAGGCGGGCGATCGTCTGTTCTTGGCGGCGATGCACGACCTTCACGATCCCGAACGGGACTACACCCCCGTCGAAATGATAGCCTATGGTCGCGTTTACGAACGGTTCGAAAACGCCCTCGATGCCTGTGAGATGGCTGCAGCGCGCATCGAGGAAATCATCATGACGAACCTGTGAGGGTGCGCATCGGCGCATGTGAGTGCGTGATTCAGTGGAATTCGACTGCTTCTTTCGTTTCGGCCACGGGAAATAGCACTCCGCTCTGTTTTTGTTGGCGCGAAGTTTTGTTATGATGGTTCAGCTTGAAAAGTGAATACGGGGGAGCGTGGCGGAATTGGCATACGCAGCGGACTTAAAATCCGCCGCCTTCGGGCTTGAGGGTTCGAGTCCCTCCGCTCCTACCAGTCCTTTTTCGGGCGGCGTCTGTTCTGTGGCGCGGTGTCGGCGGAATCGGTTCCGTCGTTTATCCGTCCACCTCCGATACAACCTCACAATGGGAAGCGTTTGATGATGACAACGATCGATCAGTACAGGGATGGTGGCGCTATCGCCACGGTGTTTTCGAATGCGGGTAATGCGGACCTTTCCGCATCCGATGCGGCGGCGCTCACCTTCGAGGGTTACCTCAACGAATGTGCCGCCGAGGTGGGGGACATCATCAATTCGTTCATTCCGCAGGGATCCCACCCCGATATGCGTACCTATCTCTATGACCCCTTGCTTGACTATAGCGAAAACGCCGGAAAGCGTCATCGCCCTCTCATCTGTATTCTTGCCTGTCGCGCTGTCGGTGGGGATTATCGTCGTGCTTTCTCCGCCGCTGCGGCCATCGAGCATTTTCATACCGCCGCGCTTATCCACGATGACATCGCCGATGAAGCCGAATTGAGGCGCGGAAAGCCCTGCATGCATCGCACTCAGGGTGAGGGTATCGCCATCAATGCGGGCGATCTGGCTCTATCCATCGTCAACGGTATCGTCATGCGCGACCCTCTGCTCGACGATGCCATGAAGGTCCGTGTCGCCCTCGAATTGGTTTCCATGGCGCAAAGCACCGTCGAAGGCCAGGCGCTCGATATCGGGTGGGCACGGGATGCGCGCTATGACATCGGGGTCGAAGATTATCTGGCTATGGCCACCCATAAGACGGCTTATTATTCAGGGGCGGTCCCTCTGGCGGTCGGTGCCATCGTGGGTGGAGCCGATGAAGCTCGGGTCGAAGGCCTTCGTGCGTATGGTATGGATACCGGCCTCGCCTTCCAGATACAGGACGATCTTCTCAATCTCGTCGGAACGAAAGAGGCCAAGGAAAAGGATTTCCGCAGCGATATAACCGAAGGTAAGCGTACTCTCGTGGTGGTGCACGCACTGCAACATTCTTCCGATCGTGATCGTCTGATCGAGATCCTGTCGTCTAAGGAAAAAGACCCGGCGGTGCTGGATGAAGCCGTTTCACTGATGCGTCGTGCGGGTAGTATCGATTACGCGCGCGATTACGCGCAGAATCTCATCGTCGATGCGAAAAGCCGCCTTTCCCGCTTCATCGAACCTACCGAAGCCTACGATCTACTCATATCCATGGCCGATTGGTTTATCGACCGCCTGAAATAAATACACTTTTTGTTGAGAATTCCCGTTCTTTTCCTAGAACCTTTCTTAAACGCCGCGAACGACTCTGAAAATATCGATCGCTGGGGCTACAATGGAGTACATGGATACGATTCGTAAATATGATACTGGCGTTGCCGTGGAAGACGTTCAGCGCAAGCTGCATTCTCTGGGTTACCTTGCCGATGCCGAAATAACATCCGTTTTCGATGACAATACGGAATCAGCGGTGCGCTCGTTTTGTCTGGACAACGATCTCGAAGAGGCATGCTGTGTCGATGCGGTTGTCTGGGCTAAGCTCGTCGATGAAACATTCGAACTGGGAGATAGGGTTCTCTATCTCCGGGTTCCCTTTTTCCATGGTCAGGATATCAAGGTGTTGCAGAAGGCTCTTTCGGCTCTGGGCTTTTCGTGCGGCGGTGTCGATGGGATATTCGGCCCCCATACCGAAGACGCTCTGCGTAAATTCCAGCTCAATCTTGGTCTTCCCTCCGATGGCATTGCCGGCGCGCTTACCTTCCGTACGCTCTATCATCTACAGCATTCATGGAAGGACAAAGAAGCTTTCAGTCCTGCTCCCCACCTCGGTTTTGCTCGAGCTGCCGATGTTCTGGATACGAACTATCTGTGTCTTTTCGGCACGACGGACTTCACCCGTGCGGTAGCCGCCCGTATGTCGAATCTCGCCTTGGCCACCACACCTACTTCCAAGGTCATCAGCGCCGAATCCCTTTTGGTTCAACCCGATGAGTCAACGGTGTTCGTTCAGATTCTCGTGGGAGATCAACAGCCGGTGGACAAGATTCCCGTCGTTGAATTCAATCCCGACGAATCGTTGGCTTTCCGCTTGCAGCAGGCGTTTCAGGTAGCGAAAAACAACGTCGAACGCATCGCCTTGCGTCTGCCGGGTGAAACATGGGAGGATGCGGGGGAAAGCAGATCGGCTCAGCACTACGCTATCGTTTTACTCGATGCCATCTGCACCGCACTGCTCGCTCTTCGCGAAGACGGATAGACATACCATTGAAAAGGCCTTCTTCCCGAAGGCCTTTTTTCGGCGCATCCATCCACACTTGTCGTAGATGGCTTCGAGAAGATGAAGGCTCTTCCCGTTGAGTATCGTGCGCTTTTGCTATACTGGGAACCCGTAATATGCCATGAGATGAAAGGCGCTCATGAAAGCTTCAGCGATCATTCTTGCGGCGGGTGCAGGCACCCGCATGAAATCCCGAAAACCCAAGGTAGTTCATGAAATCATGCGCAAACCCCTCGTTCGTTGGGTGGTCGATGCCGCACGGGAGGCCGGAATAGATGAAATCGTAAGCGTCGTCGGGCATGGTCGGGAATTCGTTGAACCCTTGCTCGCCGATTGCCGCACCGTGGTGCAGGCCGAGCAACTGGGCACTGCGCATGCGGTATCCATTGCGGAACCCGCGTTGCGGGATGCGGGAGATTCCCTGGTCGTGTTGACCGGCGACTCACCTCTGGTGCGTTCCTCAACCATCGCCGAGCTCGTTGCCTTGCGCGAGCGGGAGAAGGCGGCGGTCGTCGTTCTCACGATGCGCGTTGAAGACCCCACCGGTTACGGACGCATCATCCGTGACGATGACGGTCGGGTCAGCTCTATCGTTGAGCAGAAGGATTGCACGCCCGAGCAGGCGTGCGTTACGGAATGCAATTCGGGATTCTATTGTTTCGATCGCGAGTTCCTGTTTTCCGCGTTGCGTGAGGTTTCTACCGACAACGCCCAAGGGGAATACTATCTCACCGATGTTTTGGCTATCGCCCGTGCGAGAGGCGAGGGCGTTCTTGCCCTCGAAGCCGATGATCCCGCTGAATGTCTCGGGGTGAATTCCCGCAGGCAACTCGTCGAAGCGACGGCTCTGCTGCAGGAGCGCATCAATGGATTCCACATGGATAACGGCGTCACCATCATGGATCCCGAAACCACATGGATCGGTCCGGACGTGACGATCGACTCCGATGTCGAAATCCTGCCGATGTCATTTCTCTTCGGAAATACGACGGTGGGCTGTGGGTCCGTCATCGGCCCCCAATCCCGCCTTGTCGATACCTGCGTCGGTACCGATTGCGTGGTCGAGGAAACGATTGCACTCGAATCGCGCATCGACAACGAAGTCCAGACGGGCCCCCGCGCCTATCTCAGACCGGGTGCACATCTATGTGAGGGTGCCAAAGCGGGAACGCATGTGGAAATCAAGAAGTCCACGGTGGGTCCCCGCTCCAAGGTTCCGCATCTTTCCTACGTGGGGGATGCTACGATAGGTGAAGATGTCAACATCGGAGCCGGTACGATCACCTGCAATTATGACGGAGAAAAGAAATGGCCCACCGTTATCGACGATCGCTGTTTCGTCGGCAGTGATACCATGTTGGTTGCTCCGGTTCATCTCGGTGCCGACTCCCTTATCGGCGCCGGGTCGGTCATCACCGCCGACGTTTCGGCCGGTGCGCTCGGCTTAGGTCGTGCTCGACAGACCGAGATTGAACATTGGAACGAAAAGAAGTAGACGACTATGTTCGTTTCGGTGGTGGGGAAGAGCAATCCCTCAGCCGTGAGGATAGAACTGACAGGCGGATGCGATGCGTGCGAAGCGCGCGGACGAGGCAAGTAGAGGAAACCACTATGAGCAATATGACTAAGACGATGGCAATCTTTTCCGGTTCGACCTACCCGGATTTGGCTGAGGAGATAGCACAGGCACTCGGCACCCCTTTAGGCAAGGTCAAACTCGAAAAGTTCGCCAACGGGGAAATCTATGCACGCTACCTTGAAAGCGTCCGTGGTGCCGATGTGTTCATCGTTCAATCCATCGCCGGCCCCGAAGTCAACGATTCCCTCATGGAACTTCTCATCATGACCGATGCCGCTAAGCGCGCTTCCGCCCGTACCGTCACCGCCGTCGTGTCCCATTACGGCTACGCCCGCCAAGACCGCAAAGCGGCGGCACGTGAGCCCATCACGGCGAAGCTGGTTGCCAACATGCTTACCACCGCAGGTGTCGATCGCACCATCACGATCGATCTTCATCAAGGCCAGATCCAAGGCTTTTTCGATACGCCCGTAAACCATCTGACGGCGCTTTGGCTGATGGGGGATTACTTCAAGAACAAGAAGTTCGACCCCTCGTCTCTTTGCGTGGTGAGCCCCGATCTCGGTCGTGCCAAGGCGGCTAAGAAACTGGGTGAGATCATGGGTTCCGATCTGGCTATCCTCCACAAAGATCGTCCCAAGCACAACGCTGCGGAAATCACGGCTCTCATCGGCGATGTCAACGGTAAGACCTGTATTCTCAACGATGACATGATCGATACGGCTGGATCGGTTGTCGCGGCGGTCAAGACGCTCAAGAAAAACGGTGCTGACAAAATCTACGTCTGCGCCACTCATCCCGTGTTTTCCGGTCCCGCTTACGAGCGTTTGGAAGATCCCGATATCGAAGAAGTCGTGGTATGCAATACCATTCCCATTCCCGAAGAACATCTCGGCGGCAAGATCAAAGTGGTTTCGGTTGCACCACTTTTCGCTCATGCCATTCAGAATGTTTTCGGAAACGGATCCATCTCCGAACTCTTCGATCCCGATTTCGCGCTCTGATCCATGTATGCCATCGTGGGATTGGGCAACCCCGGACAAGAGTATGCCCACACCCGTCATAATGCGGGGTTCGAAACGATAGATCGTCTGGCTTCGGAGCTCGGTGTAACCTACTGGAAGAATACCTGCGGGTCTCTTCTGGGCCTTGCCACCATCGGTCTTGCCGATGGTGGTGTCGAAGAGGTCCTTCTCGCCAAGCCTCAAAGCTTCATGAATCGCTCCGGTGGGCCGGTAGCGCGTATTCTGGATGAATACGACGTCCCTGTCGATCATCTGATCGTCATCCACGACGAACTGGATATTCCCGCCGCCACCGTGAAGGTGAAGCAGGGCGGAGGGCACGCCGGTCATAACGGTTTGCGTTCCATCATCGAAAAAACGGGGTCACGCGATTTTCTCCGGGTGCGTATAGGGATCGGTCGTCCGCCGGGACGTATGAGTGTGGTCGATTACGTCTTGGCTGTTCCCCGCAAAGATGCCCTCGATGATTTCTCCCTTGCCGTTGAAAAGGGGGCTTCGGCGGTAACGTCGTTGGTGGTGCGCGGGTTGCAGAAAACCCAAACGGAATTCAATGCCTGACAAGACCGTCCGGAGCATGTGTCGCTGCGGGATTTCTTCTCTGCCCACGAAGTCGCATCGCGCAATACCTGCGATTCGTTTGCCCGATTCGTGGGTGATCGGATGTTTCCCCTCAGTGGATATGACCGTTCGGTTATGTTTCGACTCTATCGGGTTCACCCGTGGCGCGCTGTTGTGAGACAATGAATCCTGAAAAACGATTCAGGGTAGGTAGTGCCATGTCAGCGCATATCAATGTTGTTTCGGCCGATCCGGCCGTTGTCGGTCATTTGGCCGAAAATCTCGAAGTTCCCTCTTTCATCGCGACGATTCTCGCCTCGCGCGGAATCGATACGCCCAAGCAGGCACGGGAATTTCTCGCTCCTTCGCTCGATCGGGATTGGCGTAATCCCTGCGATATCGAAGGGATGGACGAGGTGGTCGACGCTTTGGTCGAAGCGATCCGCGAAGACAAACGTTTGCTGGTGTTCGGGGATTTCGATCTTGACGGCATATCCGCCACGGCCACTATGACCCGTGGGTTGCGTGAGTTGGGCGCCGAGGTCATTCCCTTCATACCATTGCGTTTCGAGGAAGGCTATGGTTTGACCGAAGCCGCTCTCGAACGCGTGATGACCTATGAACCCGACTTGGTGATCACGGTCGACAACGGTATTGCCGCAGCTGAAGAGGCCCAAATCCTTGCTCGGGCGGGAGTCGATCTCATCATCACCGACCATCACGAACCCTCGGGGTCGGTTCCTCAAGGGGTTCCTCTCGTCGATCCCAAGTGTTCATCTTCGCCGAGCGCCATCCTCTCCGGTGCCGGTGTTGCTCTCAAGGTGGTTCAAGCCACCGGCGCCCGTTTCGGTCGCCCTCATCTTTGGCGTGATTTCATCGACCTCGCTACGCTGGGAACGGTGGCGGACCTCATGCCCATGATCGACGAGAACCGCGCTTTGGTCTCAAAGGGTGTCGCCGTCATGAACGAATCCCCTCGGACCTGCATCGCGGCTCTTCTGGCGGAATCCGGTTTCGCCGACAAGCCGATAACCGCCACCAATCTCAGTTTCACATTGGTGCCTCGACTCAATGCCGCAGGTCGTATGGGTAATGCTCAGCTGGCGCTCGATCTGCTTATGTGCGACGACTTCACCGAAGCCCTTCGTCTTGCCGGCGAATTGGAGAAGACCAATACGTCTCGCCGCCGCATCGAGGCGGAGCTCGCTCAGGTGGCCGAAGAAAAAGCTCAGGAAGTCTACCACGGTCAGCGTGCGCTTGTGGTTGCGGGGGAGAATTGGCACGAAGGGGTCAAGGGTATCGTCGCTTCACGCCTGACCAATCGCTACGGTGTTCCTTCCATTCTCTTCACCATCGACGGAGACGAAGCCCGCGGCTCCGGTCGCAGCGTGGGCGAGATCAATCTCTTCAAGGCCGTCGAATCCTGCAAGGATATTCTGGTGCGTTTCGGCGGACACGGTGCGGCGGTGGGCGTGACGGTGAAAACCGACAAGCTCGCCGAATTCAACGATCGTCTCTGTGCCTACATGGACGCCCTGCCGGCGGAAAGTTTTCATCCCCGCATCCGAGTCGATGCCCTCATCGATTTGAGCGAACTCACGCGTGAGAATGTCGAGAAGCTGGACTTGCTCGCGCCTTTCGGCCAGGAAAACCCGATGCCCAAATTCCTTGCGCACAGCGTCATGATCTCCCGTGCCCGTGCGGTGGGGGCCGACAAGAATCATCTTTCCTGTACCTTGACCGACGGCAGTCATTCTTTGGCGGGTATCATGTTCCACTGCGCCGAAGTGACCGATCTGCTTGCCTGTTCTTCGGTCGTCGATGCGGTGTTCGAACTACAGATCGATACGTGGCGGGGAAAGCGTTCGGTCAAGGCGGTTATCTCGTCTTTGGCTCCGGTCGAACCTTGCGTCGCCCTTGAAGCCTGCTTGGAAGGGGATAGTCGGGATTTCATCAGCGACCTGATCGATCGGGATGAGATGTGCTTCGAAGGAGAGTGTTTCGATTCCGCGCCCGTGCAAAGCGCACCCGATCGACGGGGCCGCTTTTCGCAGCCGGGGGAATCTCCCGACCCCGAAGCGTTGCGCGCCGACCTCATCGAGGCCTTCATTCCGGGGGGTTCTCTTCATTCTTCGCAGGTTGAGATTCTCGATTCGCTCGATCGGGGCGAATCGGTATTGGGTGTCATGGGAACGGGTCGGGGGAAATCCCTCATCTTCTCCCTTCACGCCGCCGAGATCGCTCTGATTCGTCATGAGATGAGTCTGTTCGTCTACCCCCTTCGCGCCCTCATTGCCGATCAGGCGTTTCATCTGCGTAGGGCCTTGGAGCCTTTCGGTGTGACGGTTCAGGTGCTCACCGGTGAACTCTCACAAGACGAACGAGCTCGTGCTGCACAGGCCATGGAAGCCGGTGAGGTCGATATCGTCCTTACTACGCCGGAGTATCTCACCATCCACCTCGACGAATTTACTCGGAGGGGCTCATGGGGCTTCGTCACGGTAGACGAAGCTCATCATGTCGCTCTTTCCCGTGCGGGATATCGCCAAGCCTATACCCGTCTCGGCGAAACGCTCGCTGCGCTGGGTGACCCTCCGGTTCTCGCGTTGACGGCAACTGCCGCCGGAGGCGTGGCTCGGCAGATCAAGGATGCCCTTTTCCTCGACGGGCAGGTATTCGATGAAACCGCTCGCCCCAATCTGCTTATCGACGATCGTCGTAACATACGCAAACGTGATCGCTATCTGGCGAACCTCGTCTCACAAGGGGAAAAAACGCTCATTTACGTCAACTCCCGTATGGAGTCTTTGGTGCTGGCGCGTGAACTCAGGCACCAGGTCCCCCAAGTCGCTTCTCTGATCGGGTTCTACAATGCGGGTTTGACCCGTGAGGAACGCGACAGGGTGGAGGCGCTGTTCAGGTCGGACGATATCCAGATTTTAGTGGCGACCTCAGCCTTCGGAGAGGGTGTCGACATTCCCGGTATCCGTCATGTCGTTCTCTATCATCTGCCCTTCAGCGAGGTGGAATTCAATCAGATGAGTGGACGTGCCGGACGTGATGGAAAACCGTGTTGGATACATCTGCTCTTCGGAAAATCGGATGCGGACATCAACCGTTCCATTCTCAACGAAGCCACGCCTCATCATGACGATATGGCTCAGGTCTATCGTCGACTGCGCAGTGACCAGCGCCAGCAGGGGTCGGGGTATTTCCCCCTCGATGAGCAACAGCTCGCCTCAAGAGCCTCCAAAACCCATCCACCCTTTACCATATCGCCTTCCCAAGCGCGCTGTGCCGTTGCGGTTTTCGAGGAGTTGGGTCTTGTCGAAATCAGAAGAGAAGTTGTAAACGATGTGGTCAGAGAGCAGATCCATGTCGTAGACTATGAAGGAAAGGTCGAATTGACCGACAGCGTCCGTTACCGTGAGGGAACCGACGAGATCGAAGCGTTCGCCCATTTCCTGGAATGGGTGCTCCATCAGTCGGCCGATTCTCTGCAGGATCGCATTCAGAAGCCGTTACTTCCCAATGAGGCGAAAGGAGACTAGGTTATGGATTCTACGAAACGAGATTCCGCTCCCAAGCCCAATCCATCCGAACAAAGCCTTGATCCCACCATCAAAGCTTCGATGACCGCTCCGGTAGGTGCCCCACCCGAACAGCGTTTCGAAGCTCTGCGCGCCATTGTGTCCACGTATCTGGATTCCGATGATATCGCCATGCTCGAAGCCGCCTTTGTCTTCGCGCGTAAAGCCCACGAAGGACAGTTCAGGAAATCGGGTGAGCCCTTCATCATCCATCCCATCGAAGTGGCCATCATCTTGGCCGATCTGCACATGGATGTCGAAACATTGTGCGCGGCTCTGCTCCATGACACCGTCGAGGATTCTTCCACAACCAAGGAAGAGGTATCCTCCTTTTTCGGGCAGCAGGTGGCCGATCTGGTCGATGGAGTGACCAAAATCACCAAGCTCGAAGTGGAAAACCTCTCCGACGAGCAGGCTCAGACGTTCAGAAAGATGCTCATCGCGATGAGCAAGGATATTCGCGTGGTCGTCATCAAGCTGGCCGACCGCCTTCATAACATGCGTACGCTATCCGCTCTTCGCGAAGACAGGCGCATATTCAAATCCCGTGAAACCTTGGAAATCTATGCACCCATCGCCCATCGTCTCGGCATCAGCTCCATCAAATGGGAGCTTGAGGATCTTGCCTTCTATTATCTGGAGCCCAATAAATTCAAACAGGTTTCCCGCATGGTTTCCGAAACGCGTCTCGAACGCGAAGAATATCTTGCCGATATCATCTCCATTCTCCATGGCGAAATGGAGAAAATCGGCGTTGAGGCCCAAATCATGGGCCGACCCAAACACCTGTATTCCATCTATTCCAAGATGACGAAGAAGGGCAAGGGCTTTTCTGAAATATACGACCTCATCGCCGTGCGCATCATCGTCACGTCGGTCAAGGATTGTTATTCGGCGCTTGGTGCGGTGCATAGTTTATGGCATCCGATGCCGGGCCGTTTCAAAGATTACATCGCCATGCCCAAGTTCAACATGTATCAAAGTCTTCATACGACGGTTATCGGCCCGACCGGACGCCCCCTCGAAGTGCAGATCCGCACCGAAGAGATGCATCGCATGAGCGAATACGGCGTTGCCGCCCATTGGCGCTACAAGGAAAAGGGCAAGGGTTCCGATGCTGACCTCGACAAGCAGATCGCGTGGTTGCGCGAGATGGTCGACTGGCAGGACGAGACGAAGGACTCCCGCGAATTCCTGAAATCACTCAAGGTTGATCTGGCCCCCAAGGAAGTCTATGTTTTCACCCCGAAGGGTAAGGCGATGAGCCTCAGAGTGGGGTCCACGCCGGTCGATTTCGCCTATGCCATCCATACCGAAGTGGGGCATCATTGTGTGGGAGCCAAAGTAAACGGCTCCATCGTACCGTTGAGCTATCAGCTGCAGCTGGGCGATCGTGTGGAAATTCTGACGCAGAAAAGTGCTACCCCTTCACGCGACTGGCTCAATATCGTGAAAACCCCTTCGGCCCGTTCGAAGATACGTTCCTACTTCTCGAAGGTGAGCCGCAGCGACGATCTTCAGACCGGACGCGATAAACTCCAGCGTGAGATGCGCAAACATGGTCTCGGCATCTCTTCGGCTCAGAGCATGCGGGCCATCAAACAGGTGGCCGAGGCGCTGGGTTACAAGGATTCCGACGATATGTTGGTCAACATTGGAACCAACAAGGAAACCCCCACCCATGTCACCAACCGCTTACTCAAGATCCTAGTCGACCGGGGAACCGAAGAGGCGGAAAAGCCCGGTGTCGGAATGTCGGCTTCATCGACGGGTAAGATGCCTCCGATGATAACCAGCGTGAAGCGTCCCAAAAAGCACGAGACCCACACTTCGACGGGCGTGGTGGTGAAGGGTATCGATGATGTTTTGGTTCGCATTTCCCGTTGCTGCAATCCTGTTCCCGGAGATGAGATAGTCGGGTTCGTGACACGCGGTCGTGGCGTGTCGGTTCATCGGGCCGATTGCCCCAATGCCCAAGAGCTCATGCAGCATCCCGAACGCATCATCGAGGTGTTCTGGGAGGATCATGCGCCGTCGGGGGATAGAACCTTCAATGTCGAGATATTCATCGAGGCGCTCGATCGCATGAATCTCCTTCGTGATGTCGCCGATGTTCTGTCGAGCTACGGAGCCAATGTTTTGTCGGTTACCTCCTCGACGCATCGTGACGGTATGGTGGAGATGCGTTTTCTCTTCCAGGTCTCCGATACCTCCGCCATCGATCGTATACTCAAGAAACTTTGCGAAGTGGAAGGGGTATTCGATGCACGGCGCATGATGCCCTCTCCATCCGCGCGTAAGACAACCGGGTCCGGCAGCCGGTAAGTGGTTCTAAGATGAAAGGATTCTCATGGCTATCAAGGTAACAAGGGGAACCAAAGGCTTC
The DNA here is from genome assembly GCA_905214325.1 of uncultured bacterium. Taxonomy (GTDB): domain Bacteria; phylum Actinomycetota; class Coriobacteriia; order Coriobacteriales; family Eggerthellaceae; genus Anaerotardibacter. The sequence continues at coordinate 5,074 of CAJMLT010000020.1, read as the reverse complement.
AAGGTCGAAGGAGCCTGTGTGGCCATCGACTATCAGATTCTCGGCATGATTCAAAACAACACGTTCGTCATCTCCGACGGTAAGGCGACCATCGTCGTCGATCCGTCGTGCGAGGTCGATCGCATCGTGGATCTGCTTGATGGACGCACCTGCGATGCCATCTTCTGCACTCATCATCACAGTGATCACGTGGGCGCTCTCAAGGAACTGCGTGATAGAACCGGCGCCACGGTCTATGCTTCGGAGATAGATGCATCGGTGATAGAAAACCAGCCCCGCGCCTACGGCATGCAGGCACCTTCGTGCGAAGTCGATGTCAGGCTCAAGGATAAAGACACGGTGCGTGTGGGCGGTATGTCCTGGAAGGTTATCGCCACACCCGGTCATACACCCGGGGGTATCTGTTTCTATCTTGATTCCCAATACGGATCCGCTATCGAAAAATACAATGTTTTGGTCTCGGGGGACACGTTGTTCTGTGGGACAATAGGGCGGACGGATTTCGAGGGGGGCAACGATGCTCAGATGAGAACTTCGCTTCGTCGCCTTTCTCAGCTGCCGGACGATACGGTGGTTCTTCCCGGGCATAATTCCCTGACTACCATCGGGGATGAACAGAAACGCGTGTTTGCTTATTTTTGCTAAGGAGCGGGTAATGGCGAAGTTTGGCAACGGTAAGAAAAAGTTCAATTATTACGATGCTTTCGAGCGGCAGGCCGAAATTGCCGTGAAGGAAGCGGAACTCCTTCTCGAAGTGGTGGAGAAATTCGATAAGGCGGAAGGCGTTCAGGTGTATCTGCCTCGTGCCCACGCCCTCGAAAACGAAGGGGACGAAATCTGCCATGGCATCTACGACGCCATCCTTCCCGATTTCGTCACGCCCATCGATCGTGAGGATATCGTTGCTCTGGCCAATAATCTCGATGAACTTATCGACGTTATCGAAGAGATCATCCAAGCGTTCTACATCTACGATGTCCATTTCATGCACAACGACGTGAAACCCATAGCCACCTTGCTTCATCGTGCCTGCTGCGCTTTGAAGGATGCGATGGGTGTTTTCCATAAATGTAAGAAGTCGGACAAGTTCCGCTCGCTTGTCATTCTGGTCAACGAATTGGAAGACGAAGTGGATGAGCTGTATCTCAAGGCCATCCGTAAACTCTACACCGTCGATCGCGACAATCCCATGCGCGCTGCGGTGTGGACCAACATCTTCGATTCCATGGAAACCTGTGCCGATCAGTGCGAACGTATTGCCAACATGATGGGATCCATCATGTTGAAGAACGGCTGATCCCGCATCGTGGGGACTCTTGTTTTGGATGGTTCGAAAGCCCAACGCAAGGTTTGAACCGCACTCCGGTTATCCTTCGGAGGGCTTTCATTCGTTTTATTCGTCTTCGATTTCCAAAAACACTCCGGTGGGGGCTCCTTTGAAGTTGATTTCATGGGTGATGGCCGTTCCCTTTTCGGCATCGAAGGCAGGGAAGTCGAAAAGAGCGAATGCCCCTGCCGCTTCCTGTTTGGCCCACCGATAGGCGTCGAAGGCCGAATAGGTCATATTCTCCCGGGTGAACGGATGTACCCACGTAGCGTGCTCTTCGTTGGCAAACGTGCTGGAGGTGAGTGCGATATCCCGATGGCTCATCGCCTGCAGCAGTGAATGATCCTGTATCAGACGTTCCATACGTCCGAGAGCAAATCGCTTGTATCCGCGGGGCGAATAAAGAGCCCGCATGGTCATACGATAATTCTTGGTGCTCGAAGAGAATAGCTCGACGGGCGGGAATGCTCCGAAAAGGGTCATGACCATGAAGGAATACATTTTCGACACGACGTGAAGGACTCCTTCGTCGGTGGGAAGTGCACGTTCCCAAGGGGGGAATGATGCGATCGTCGTTTCGCGCAGTCGATAGAGAAACAGCTCGTCGAGTTCCGATTCGACGAGGGCGTGTACCTCGAGTCCATGTGTTTCATCGAGCCCTTCGATGCCGGCGTTACAAAAGCTTTCCTGCTGGGCGTAGACGAGGGGATGGATGGAGGCATCCAGCAGATAGTGGCCTATGAAACCGAGAGCGTAAGCCCTGCCGATAGACACCTCTTTTTCATCGAGGATGGCAAGGGAGCGTTTGAGGGCATCCAAAACGAGTTCGGAATCGTGGTTATGGAGGCTTGTTCCCAGCTGGCGATAGGAAACGTGCGTCGGCTTCAAGACGGCGAAGTAGAGAGGATCGGGACCCTGGTTTCCCAGAAGAAACGCAAGGTATTCCCGTCGCGACTGACCTATGGTGCGGAAGTGGTCGGTATAGAGCTCGTCGCCCAGGAGATGATGGGTGAGAATGGCTGCCATAGACGATCTCCTTGTCGTGAGATGCGGATGAAAAACGGGTATTGTGGACTCTTACTTGAAAAGACAACACAAAAGCATCATCGAGTCGAGCCCTTACAGCCCCTTTTTGCTATTATAGACAGGCACTTTCCACAAAGGGCGTTTTTCACAAAGGGAAGAGGATAATGTCGTTAATCGTTGCAAAATTCGGCGGCACATCGGTTGCCTCGCCGGAGCGTATCCAGATGGTGGCGAAGCGTCTCATCGCCAAGAAGCAGGAAGGCCATGACGTCGTTGCGGTCGTTTCCGCTATGGGTAAAACCACCGACGAACTCGTCGGTCTTGCCGCCGCGCTCAATCCGTCTCCCTCGTCGCGCGAAATGGACATGCTGCTCTCCACGGGCGAGCAGGTCAGCATGGCGCTTCTCGCCATGGCCGTTCAGGCGCGGGGCTATAAGGCTATGAGTTTCACCGGTTGGCAGGCGGGCATCATCACCGATGATGTGTTTTCCCGTGCCAAGATCGAAAACATCAAGGCGAAGCGCATTCTGGAGGCTCTTAAATTGGGCTCCATCGTTGTGGTCGCCGGTTTTCAGGGTCTTTCACTCGATGGCAACATCACCACGCTCGGTCGCGGTGGTTCCGACACGACCGCAGTGGCCCTTGCCTGCGGTATCGGGGCCGATGTCTGTGAGATCTATTCCGATGTCGAAGGAATCTACACCGCCGATCCCCGTGTTGCCCCGCGGGCACGCAAGCTCGATGTCATCTCCTATGACGACATGCTCGAACTTTCCAGCGAAGGTGCCGGTGTGTTGCAATCGCGTGCGGTGGAATTCGCACGCAAATATAACGTGGTCATCCATTCCCGGTCTGCGTTTTCCGACGCAGAGGGAACTCTTATCAAGGAGGTTGTTCCTTCCATGGAGCAGGCAGTGATTTCCGGTGTCGCGCACGATACCTCTGAAATGAAAGTCACCATCCGCGGACTATCCGATGAGGCGGGTATCGCCGCCAAGGTGTTCTCAGGCTTGGCCGGCAACAATGTGTCGGTGGATATGATCATCCAAAACGTTTCCACCGATGGCAAGGCCAACATCTCCTTCACGTTCCCCGGTTCGCAAAAGGATCTGGCTCTTGAAGCCGTTGAGCGCATCTCGGCGAAGTTGGGCGCTTCCGAGGTATTGATCGACGAGAACATCGCCAAGGTGTCTCTGGTCGGCACCGGTATGAAGTCGAGTCCCGGTGTGGCGGCGCGTGCCTTCAGTACGTTGGCGGAAAACCGTATCAATATCATGATGATATCGACAAGCCCCATCCGTCTGTCGGTTGTGGTCGAGGCCAGTCAAGTCGAAGCGGCGGTGCGTTGTCTTCACACGGCTTTCGGTCTTGATTCCGACAGCGTTTTCGAGGAAACGCAGCTTTCCGCCGAAGAAATTGCAGCCAAGATGAATAAGGGGCGCTAGATATGACTGAGAACAAAGCTATTCCCGCTCATCCGGTCGTTGCCATTGCAGGTGCTACGGGTGCGGTCGGTAGAGAATTTCTCGAAGTCCTCCACGATCTCGATTTTCCCGCTTGTGAGGTTCGGGCTCTTGCGTCCCATCGTTCTGCGGGCAAAAAGCTTCCCTTCAAGGGGTGCGGGCAGGTGGGTGCCGGCGAACTGACGGTGGAGGAGATGACACCCGAAAGTTTCAAGGGGGTTGATATCGCCTTGTTCTCCGCCGGTGCTTCGGTGTCGAAGGCCATGCGTCAGGCGGTAGTGGATGCCGGTGCGGTCATGATCGATAACTCCAGCGCGTTTCGTATGGAAGCCGATGTCCCCTTGGTCGTTCCCGAAGTCAATCCGCAAGACGTTGCTTGGCACTCAGGTGTCATCGCCAACCCTAACTGCTCCACCATTCAGATGGTCGTTGCCTTGAAACCGCTTCACGACATAGCACCCATCAAGCGTGTTGTCGTTTCCACCTATCAGGCGGCCAGTGGTGCCGGGGCGGCCGCTATGGATGAGCTCTACGCTCAGACGCAGCAGTTCCTTGACGGGCAGGACCTCACGGTGGACGCATTCGCCCATCAGATCGCCTTCAATTGCATCCCCCATATCGATGTATTCTTGGAGGACGAGTCCACCAAGGAAGAATGGAAGATGGTTGTCGAAACCAAGAAAATCATGGGTGACGATACTATCGCGGTTGCCGCCACGTGCGTCAGGGTGCCGGTTCTGCGTTGTCACGGTGAATCCGTCAATATCGAATTCACCGAAGAGGTGAGTGTCGATGCCGCGAAATCCGCCTTGGAAAAGGCCGCGGGTGTTACGGTGATGGATGATACGGAAAACAATCTCTATCCCATGCCGGGGCTTTTGGCCGGTACCGATACCACGTATGTCGGTCGTATCCGCAAGGATGCTTCGGTGGAGTACGGTATCGCTTTGTGGGTGGTGGCCGATCAGATACGCAAGGGTGCCGCCCTCAATGCCGTCCAGATCGCGCAGTTGCTTTTGCCGTAACCATAAACGTGTTGCATCGTTTATTTTCGGATGCTCTCCCCGAAAGGGGAGAGCATTTTTTATTAGGCTACAGGACGAGAGGGGAGTCAATCGGTTTTCTGTTCGAATGTAGCCGGTGGAGAGTAAGGGATAGGTGAGTCCACTTCAAACACGATGACTGACTCGTATGGATTGCAAAAAGAAGCACAACGGCTGACCCTCCAGTTGTGTTCTTTACCGGTGTTTTCGGGGGG
>CAJMLT010000019.1 GCA_905214325.1 uncultured bacterium | reverse complement strand
AGCTCCGCTTTCCATTGGCGAATGGGTAACGGAATGTTCCAACGGCGAAGATGGAACGTACTACTGGGCTGCTCATTCCGACACTGCAACCGATCCGACGTGGAAAAAGCGCGGTCCCAATCAGGAAGGTGCCCTTCGTTTGTGGTTCACCCGCTTCGCGTGGACATGGAATTGGGAAGTATATCCGATCAATGACACCCAATCGCGCTTTATCTATCGCTGCGATTGCCACTTCGATCCCTTTATCCGAACCCCGCTACATAAGTATTTCGTGGTGTTCATTTTGGGTACGGCATCCATTGTCATGGGGCGCTGTTGCATGGAAACGATCACGAGACTCTCCGAAGGAGATCGCAACTTTCGTAAACGGTATTTCGACTGAGGGAACAGATGCCATGGCTTGCGTCGTGGCCCTGAATCGTCATCGTCTTGAATGGACGTAGGTGAATCGCGAATGTGAGTGCGGGTCCGCCTTGCTTTCGCAGTTTCGATCGAAAGGTAAATCAATGGAAACGCATTATGAAACCATCGTTGTCGGTGCAGGTGCGGCAGGCATGAATTGCTGTTTGGAACTACAGAAGAACAACCGTGAATACCTGTTGGTAAGCCCTAACATCGGTGGACGAATCTGCAACGATGAAGAGCGTCATATGAACTATGGTGCCGTGTTCTACTTCGGAACGTACAAGTACATGTTGAAGTCGGGCTTGCTCATCGAAGGCCCCGACGTTCTGCCGGCGCTTTCTGCGGGGTGCTGCCATCATGATACGGGCAAGCAGTACGAGCCCGTATCCCCGACCACCATTGCCGATGCTCCTTCTCTTCTGAAGTACATGAAATGGATGCGTGAAGAATTCATTCCGCGCTACAGTCGGTTCAAAGATAACTGTTGCACCATGGAAGTCACCGCCGCTCTTGAACTTGATCCCATGATCAAGGAATTGTACACGGAATCGGCCGAGCATATGATCGAGCGCATGGGCTTTGGACCCATCGCCTATGATCTTATAAGCATGTTCGCCCACGCCTGTACGGGCACGAAGATCAAAGACCTTACCGCTCTGGACTATCTCAACACCGTGCAGCCCTTAACCATGCAGATTCCCCCTTTGAAGCTACTGTTCGATCTGAAGCGCTTCGACTTCGACTCGAAGGGCGTGGAGAAGCGTTTGGCCGAAGGATCGGGCGACGTTCTCATCGACGAAGTTTCCAAGGTGCAACGATGCGAAGAAGGGTGGGCTATCGAATGCGCTGCCGGTTGTTTCACGTGCGATAATCTGGTTATGGCTGCCCCCGCGCATATCACCAAGCAACTGTTGGAACCCGTCGAAGGTGTTCCCGAGTTGGATATTCGCAAGGCATCCGAATTAACCGGATACCTGGTTCGCGGTACCATCAAACCTCGATACGGCAAACACTTGGTCCACTTGTTCGATGACACCATTCCGATCATCTACATAGCCAAGCGATTCGATGGTGATTATGAAATCTTCACCGAAGTCGACTTCGAATCGGAGGGTAGGTTCGACGAGTATTTCGAAAAATGGGAAGTGGTGGGCAAGAAGTATTGGGAATATGCGCTCTATACCGCAGCCCACGAAGCGCTGCCCCAGAATCTGGCTCCCGGACTCATCATGGCAGGCGATGTGAACGGTCTCGGTATGGAGCCCGCGTGCATCAGCGGTATTTATGCGGCGAACAAGATCATGGGCAAAACGAAAGAGTAGGGTGGGGCTGAGCGGTTGTGTCGGAAAAGAGGATTGGAAATGGAAGAATCCCGCATCATAGAAGTAAAGGAATCTATTCTTGCCGAAAACGATTCTGCAGCTGCGGCGTTTCGTGAAGTCTTGGCGAAGGAAGGCACGTTCTTCGTCGATGTCATGGCTTCACCCGGTGCCGGTAAAACTACGTTGCTGCTCGCCCTCATTGAGGAAATGCGCTCACGGACAAGCATGGGGATCATCGAAGCGGATCTTGAATCGAAGGTGGATTCCGAAAAAATCAAAGCAGCGGGAATCCCTGTCGTTCAGCTTGAAACGCGGGGCGTGTGTCACGTGGAAATGGGCATGGTCGAAAAAGCCTTCGCCGCTTTCAGAGGCATGACGTTCGACTACCTGTTCTTGGAAAACATAGGAAACTTGGTGTGTCCGGCAGAGTTCGACACAGGCGCCCATAAACGCATCATGTTGCTTTCGGTCCCGGAAGGATACGACAAGGTATATAAGTACCCGCCCATGTTTGCCGTGGTGGATGCGCTTATTGTCACCAAGACGGATTACCTTCCCCTGAATCCCGATTTCAACAGGGAAGCACTTCGTAGGCAAGCGCGTGTCCTTAATCCGAAGCTGGAGATATTCGAAACATGCGCCCGCACGGGCGAAGGCGTTCCGGAGCTTGCGGCGTGGCTGAAAAAAGGACGAAGCGAAACCGTTTCGTAGGGCCACGACGCAGTTGCCTTCGTGTCGGTATTGCCGAATCATCCGTGAATCATCCGTAACTTACCGATTTTTCGAACATTGTCGCACAGGTGCTTCGATTGACGTGTGATGACAAGGTTGGTTGTCGTAGAATTGTAGCGACGTATAAAGTAGGGGCGGGTATCGCTTTTCGACGATAGGATGATCGCATATGTGTGCATCCCAGATGGTTCGCAACGTGTTCTGCGTCGTGCTTTCATGGTTGCTTGCCGTGTGTACTGTTCCCGCGAGTGCAATCGCGGATGAGGCCGAGCCCCTGACTGCCGTTGTCTCCGAATCGGGGATCGAGTTACAGGTAGGCGTGACGCTCTCATCCGATCAGGGCTATTCGTCGATAGCGGAGGGCACCTTCGCCTTCGAAGCGAAGTTGACCGATGCTCCCGAGGTGTATTCGGTTTCGGCGGCACAGATGACGCAGGGAAGCACCTATCGCATAGCCGATGCGTCGGGTGGCATGTTGGCCGAAACTCCTCTCTACACCCTTGATGATCAGGGGAATATCACTTCCACGAAGCCAAGTGATCCACGCTTGTATAACAACATGGTAGTGCTCGAACACGGACAGTCCCTTATGCGCGTCGAGCAGGCTCAGACAATGAAAATGGTGGACACCCATCTTGGGACACCGATGTATGAGACGCCGGGCAACACATCGAGCTTTTTCATTTTTGAGAACGGAGCGGTATTCTGGCCCACGGCAGAGGCCGACATGTTGTCCTATTTGCGCTCGTGTGAGGAATATTCGTCCTCCGATGATGTGTATTGTGAAGCGGATCAGCTCTGGAAGCAGCTTAAGGAAACCGGATGCTTCACTCCCTATGACGGTAGTCTCTACATCTATGAGAAGTTCAACCTTCGAAGGGATGATCTAAACGGCTGGCTCGGCTATCCGAACAAGAACTTCTACCGGAATACCGGCGAGGTGCTGACACCACAGGTGCGTCAGGATATGGCGGTCTACTTCTCCGAAGCCGGAAGCGGAAACTTCTCCTGTACGGCAAGCAACGCCGGTATCACGGTGTCGCCCAGTGCAGACGTGGGCGTCGCCACTGCGAGCGCGGTGTTTCCCGCGCTCCATCTCATGAGCGCAGACGATGGTCGTTTCCTGGCGGGGACGTATGTCTTCGAGTTGTCCCAGACGGGGGAGGCTCCCGCAGGGGTGACGCTCGATGGGCGTGTACTGACAGCTACCGTGCAGGTGGATGCCGAAGGGAGCGTTTCGGCGATCGAATACGCTTCGGCGCAGCGACCCGATCTACCTGCAACCTTCGCGAATGTTCTCGCCGGTGGATCATTCATGTTGGCGACGGATGCTACACTCGATGGCGCCGCGTCCGCCGTGCCGGCGTTCGCCTATAGGGCAACGCTTGCGCTCTTCGATGGGTCGAGTGATTTCGGATCCATCGGTGACTACTTGGCGGGAGCTACGGATAATAGCTTCGAGGCATGGGGCGATGGCGGCGGAGCCGTCGTGTTCGCGGGGTTGCGTGCCTGCAAGGCGGGAACCTATCGTTTCGACGTCGAGCAGCTTACCGACCAGCCTCTTCATACGTATTACCTTCCCGATACGGGTGTGGTGAGTTTGTCGGTGACGGTTGAGGAGTCAGGCGGCGCTCTCAAGGTGACGTCGATGTCTGTCGTGTCGGAAAAGACCGGCTTCGAAAACTATTCGTACGCCCTTTTCAGTCCCTCATCGAAAGTGTATCTGGACGGCGCGCTGAGCGGAGAAGAGTTTGAATTCACGAACGGATTGAAGAGCGTGCAGGGCGAGGCGTATGATCCGTCGCGCGATTACTCCGACGTGCTGACGATGGAGGGTGGAGCCGCCTGCGTTCAAACCGCAACCAGCGACAACGAAGGCGCGATCACCTTCCTCCAGACGGCATTGCGCCAAGAAGGAACGTATACTTTCGAACTTGCCCAGAACAACACGCGCGGTTATCTGTGCGATGACGCGGTCGTGCCGATGAGTGTGAATGTGACGCGTGATGCGCGGGGTGCCTTCATCGCCGACGTTACGTACGGCAAGCCGGCCGGTCGTAGCGAGGTGGAATTCTACAACGCTTCGCCGGCGTCTGTTCAGATGGAAGCATCGGTCTGCTTGGACTATGGATACGTGAAGGACGGCATGTTCACCGTATCCGCCATCCAGACGGGAGGTGCTGTGCTCGGCGGGGACGGAAGCACTCCGCTGGAACTGAAGCAGGTCAATGCCGGCAGTCAGGTGAAATTCGATGCCATACCCGTCGATAGGGTGGGGAGCTACTCGTTCGACGTCGCGGAAACCGCGGGATCGGATACTACCATCGTGTATTCCAAAGCCGTCTATTCGATTGATATTCAGGTTGCATGGAAGCCGACATCGCTATCGAGCAAACCGCAGGTCACCTATGCGTATGCCGTGAAGCAGGCAGGCGACCGAGAGGCCGCCCCGACCCAGAGCTCTGCAGCGGTGCTCCCATTCGTGAATGCATACGATCTGGCCGGCGATGTGTTTCCGGGAATCGATCTTTCCATCACCTTGAAGCTTGTCGGTAACATCGGCGTTGCCGATTATGAGACCAATGTTTACGAGTTCGAGTCCGAATTCGTCTCGCCGCCCACCTTCAACGTGGTGACCTCGGCGGATATTGCGGCGAAAAACGCTGCGGGAACCTACTGCATCATGAAGGGGGATGGGACGTTTTCCGGCGGTGAGTCGTTGTATACCCTCGACGCGTCAGGTGCTATCGTCTCATCGAAATCAAACGACGGACGCCTGTTCAACGGAATGATAAAACTCGAAGAGGGAGAGAAACTCGTTCGTATCGAACAGGCCACTTCAAAGGCCATGGGTGATTCGGGTTTCCTGGAATATGAGATTACCGACCTCGCTACACGTTGGTATGCGGTGAAAGATGGCGCGATCGTCCATCCCTCCGCATCCGATGGCATCGCAAGCGTGTTCGCAACGAATACGATCAGCTTCTCCACGCTTCGCAGTCACCTGATATGGAATTACGAGTATAGCCCCTTGCAGCAGAGTGAATACTGGAACGATTTGTTGGCGAATGGTTTCTTCCGGTCGCGCGACCAGGGCTACAGCTACCAAGGCGATGATGAGAACCACAAGCAGCATGACAGCGGCAGTTTGGCTGGTTGGCTCGCTCCCGCATCCGTCGCTTTCTATCGCGCAACGGATGATGTGATTTCTCCTAATTCCTATACCGATCGAACATTCTTTATCAGCGAATACCAGACGAATCCGAATTATGTGGCCAAGGCGACACGCGACGCCTTGCCGGTGGGTTCTACTGAAGCAAACGCCGCCGTCATCGGATTTCCGCGATTCCATCTCCAGAAAACGGAGGAGGGATCTTACGTGGCGGGTTGGTATACGTTCAAGATCCGTCAGACATCCGATGATTTTTCGGATATGACGCTCGATAGGCATGAAACTTCGGTGCGGGTGCAGGTGGCTGCCGATGGATCGATAGGGGCGGTCGAGTATTCGTCTCAGGGCATCGAGGGTGCCCGGGACTATGTCAATAACTTCGATCCCGATATCCTCACTTTGAAGGCAACGGTACATGCTGATGAATTGCCGAACAACGAGGGCGCGGTGCATGTTTCCTACGCGCTTCGAAATGTTGATGGGGTTCAGGGTGAGTATGACATGGCTTCGTTCTTCGACGGGTTTTCGACTTCGGCGGTTGTGCCGGTGACTACAAGTGGCGCGGTGTCTCAAAGCCTGCGCGCCAAGCGGGCGGGCACGTTCGTCATAGAGCAGAAGCTGGTATGCGGATCGCAATTCGAAAGTTACTACGGAGTCGATCCGAAGACCGTGGAGATCGCCGTCGAGGTGACCGATGACGCGGAAGGAAACCATGTTGTCCGGTCGGTCGGTTATTCTCCTGCGAACTACGTTTTCGAAAGTCAGCCGAAGGTATTCGAACTTTCATTCGATGCGAATGGCGGCACACCTGTCGAAACAACGCAGGAACTCAAGTACGGGGAGCAGGCCAGTGCGCCGGTCGATCCCACGCGCAGGGGTTATACCTTCGCCGGCTGGTATGAGGATGCGGCTTGTACGCTGCCGTGGGACTTCGCCACACGGGTTATGCCCGACTCCGACCTGAAGCTCCATGCTAAGTGGGTCGAGAAACCCGATGTCGCCATTTCATATGAGGCCGGACCCAATGGATCGGTGACGATTACTTCTGAGTCCATCGCTCCCGTCACCGGTGAACCCGTTGGTTCTACGGCCGTGCCCGATGTCGGCTACCACTTCGTCGGTTGGGAGAAAGCATCCGATTCCGCCTGGTCGGGTGCAAACGCCGAGCTTATGCCGGAGCGCATCGACGGCCTCAATGCGGCGGAGATCTATGTGGCTCGTTTTGCCCCGAATGAGAACACGGCTTACCGCGTCGAACACTTCTTGCAGAATGTCGACGGCACCTATCCGGGCACGCCCGGTAGTATCGATTTTCGCACCGGCACGACGGGTACCGAGGCATCTGTCGTTGCCCATGAAGAGGCGGGCTTCGCCGCTGTCGCATTCCCTCAGGTGTCCATTGCCGGTGACGGATCGACTGTCGTGACCGTCCGTTACGCTCGCAACACTCACGACGTGATGTTCGATGCAGGCGGTCATGGGGATGACCCCGCGACCATCGAAGATATCCTCTTCGGCGCCGGCATTCCCGAACCCGAGGCACCTGTCGTATCCGGCTGGGCTTTTGTCGGCTGGTACGAAGATGCGGCTTGCACGCTACCCTGGGACTTCGCCACGCAGACCATGCCCGATTCCGATGTGAAGCTCTATGCTCGATGGGTCGAGGAGCCGGTTACCGATACTTCTCCCGAAGCTCCCCTGCCCGATTCCGAGGGGTCTTCGACCGATCCCACGACGAGTGACGACCTCGTTGTTTCAGCAGTCGATTCGACCGAGCCGGTGGGGGCCGACACCACGCTCGCGAGGACCGGCGATCCTCTTGTTCCGGCAACCGAGGTTCTCTTGGTGTTGGTGGGTCTATCGGTATTGACCGTCATCCGTTTCGTTCGCAGGCGCTCGTAGTGTCGCTCGATTTAACTGCTTTGGTTGAAGCGTACGGTGTATCTCCGTCTATCTGCCTCGACGCCTGTGCCGAATGGCACTACTTGCGGCAAGTCCGACCGTAGCCATCAGCAAAGCACCAAGGCATGTGGCAACCGGCACGTTGTCGGCGGTCTTGGCGGTTTCAGCTCTGATGGCGGCGGCGTTAACCGTGAAATTGGTCTCGGCATTGCCGTCTGTGAAGGCGATGCGCAAAGTGTGCTGACCTACCGAAAGCGTTTCAAGATAGGCGGCGTTGAGCGCGATCACCGTGCTGCCCCGTGCGGCGGTGAACCGGTCGTTCGGAATCTGAGAACCGTCCACGAAAACACCGACAAACTTGCCGTAGTCGCCGTTCGAGGTGAAGTCCAGGCCTGCGCTGTCGCCCTTTACCCATGTGCCATTCGCACCCTTCGTTATCTGGTACACCATGGGCGTAGGTGCGACTACGGTCACGACGGCCGTTCCGTTCTTGGTGCTATCAACGGTTGAAGTTGCTCTTACGGTCAGTGCCTGCGCCGCCTCATCGCCTCCTACGGTCAGAACGCCGTTCGCGTCAATGGTCGTTGAAGCGGAAGATTCGCCTTCCACTCCCCACGTCACTGTCTGCATGGGGTTGTTTTTGCCGCTGACGGCCGCCGTGAAGGTATGGCTTGCGCCTTTGGCGATGTTTGCCGTAGCAGGCGAGACGGTCACGGAATCCACGCTCACATTCCCGATGGTGGCGTTATTCAGCGCGGTTACTCCATCGCTGTCCGATATGAACTTGTCATCGGTTGATATACGTGCGTTGCTGGGGGATAGTATGGTACAGCCATCGACAAGCGTGAGACTCTTATCTGAACGTATGGCGTAGGTGGTTGTTACCATCCCGCTGCTACCGGTAGCGCTGGAGTAGAGTTTCGCACCGGGCGTTGCCTCGATGGCTAAGGCCTTAGCCGAGTAAATTCCACTGGTGGTCCCGCCCGAACGCTCCGTTACATCCACGACGTTGTCGCCGATAAGACGAATGCGGAGAGGTTCCTCTTCGGCCAATACGCCTGCATAATTGCTGGCTATGAAGGTGGAATATTCGACGCGCACGCCGTCCAGCGAAAGGATTGCCGCTGCATTGCCCACGGCAGGAGTATAGGTCACCGTTCCACCGCCAAGCGACTTACCATTGAGGTACGAGTCGTCTATTCGCGAACTATTTACCCATACGGGAAATACGGCAGCAGCCTTAGGAGCGAAATGAACAAATGGCTCACTTTCATATCGAATAATGTTTGATTGGTAGTCTGCTATCTGGATACCGGAGCTGTTGACGGGTGATCCATATGCATCAACGGAAGTGACGATCTGAGTGCTTGTCGCCTGATTTTTGCCTTTAACGGTAAGATCCGCCGGGTATTGAAGCTTGATGGACTGTGCTCGAATGGCGACACCATCGATGCCTTCAGGTGTCGATGCTCCCTCGACCGAAAGACTCCCCGAGCCGTTTATAACGAGATTGGTGGAATCGGATGCATCGATGGCATACGTAGGGGTATCGATGTCTGCGACTTGAGAGACGGTGATCGAGTTCGCGAGTCCTCCATCAAGTTCGATATAGAGTGTGGAGAACCCGCTGATAAGCAGTGGTGTTTCGCGATTCGAGTCGACGTCGAGACCCTTGAGATGCAGTGTGTTGTTACCAACATCCAGCCAAGCATTCCATGAAGCCGGTTCCGTGCCGTATGTATTCCCCTTGTTGTCGTAGTAGGGCGTGGTCGAGTTGATGGATGCACCCTTGATGGTAACGTTCCCTCCCGCGGCGCTGGCCGTTGCGGGTAGCAGGCATATCGTTATCGCCGACACGAGTACAAGAGTCAGAAGTCTTCTTTTCATTTTTTCGTCCTATCGTTTGGCGCAGGGAAAACAGGTACGGGCGTTGTCTTGCCGATTCGTTCGGTGTTCATTGCACATATGAAACCCATTATAGTTGATATGTGGTAACCGGGTGGTATCCACTTCTTAAATATGTCAGTTTGTGCTACAAGGCCGCCTTGGCGGATTTACTCTTAATTCCCAATGCCCTGGGATTTTCTCTTATACTGACTATGCGTCAAATTCTAGTTGTTGAGAGGGTGTAGTATGCGGGAGTCAAACGTGCGAGTTGATATCCATCCTGAATCGACGAGCTTGCCAGGTCAGAGCCTCATCAGGCTTTCGAGGCAATCGCTGTTTGATCATTATGTCATGCGTGACATGGACGCTGCCTGTCGGTACATGTCGGAGACTATCGAATGGCTGGGGCCGTTCAGCTGCCAGGTTGCATCGAGCTTGCAGGATATGAAGGACATACTGAAGCCCGAATACGATACGGTTCTCGCCGTTGCCGACGAGCAGTGGCGGGCCCGAAAGTACGACAGTGTTTGGATAGTGAGCGCGGTCTATTCGGTGATGTGCGAGACGTCCGGAAAGGAAGCGATTCTGCCCTTCGTCCAGCATGCGACCTATGTATGGGCCAACACGACCGAGGGCCCGCGTATCGTTCATCTGCATGTTTCGAATGCGACCGACGACAATGCGGTAGCCCCTCCTTTGCCGCTTGGCGAAGATGCCGTTCGATTCCTCAATGACAACTTCGATATTCAGGGTATGCGTGGGGCGAAGTTCGAGTTCAATGATGTCGTCGGATGCACCCATTTCCTTCATCGGAGCGAAATACTGTGCGTGGAGTCGGACGGCCCCCGGTACCGTGTTCGTCATTCCCAGGGCGAGTTCGTCGTGCGCGGGTCGTTGGAGCAGCTTGAGGAGAAAATGGGTAAAGGATTTGTGCGTACGCACCGATCGGCTTTGGTCAACAAAAGCCATGTGACCGAAATTCGCGGCTCGACGCTTCGTCTTGACGATGGGTACGAATGCCCCCTTGCGAAAAAGCGCCTTGCATCCGTGCGAAGCGAACTGCGTGTATAAACTGGGAAAACGTCGCAAGGGAGCTGTGGCTCGTTGCGTTTTGGGCCTCGTTCGTTTCGGGTTGATGATGTTTTCCATAGCGCTCGTGATGCTTCACGATATGCTTTTCATGGTGGCTTTCCGTTACGCGGAAAAAGCCCTTTTCTTCCCGTTTTCAAAACTCGACGATAGGAGTCTCCATGAATACAAATGCAACCATCAATGGTGTTGCTGTGACCGATCCCATTGCGTTGGCAATAGCCGGTATGGGCATAGTCACTATGTTGGCGCTTTTGCTGGCCTTCTGGGTATTGTTGGTTGTCGCTCGCTGGAAGATGTTCACGAAAGCAGGCGAAGCCGGCTGGAAATCGATCATCCCCGTCTATGCTGACTACATCGGGTTCAAGCTATGGTGGGACACGAAGAACTTTTGGATCTTCCTTGTTTCGCTGATCGTCTACAGCATCGCGCACGGCATGTTGCAGATAGGCATCAACGACACCACTCTGAACGTGGACTTCAGCTCCAATCCCTTCCTGTTGTTGCTGTCTGCCGTCGCGGGTATCGTGCTTCTCATCTGGATCGTTCGCTACTGCCTGAAGACGGCCAAGGCCTACGGCAAGGGAACGGGTATGGGTGTTTTGATGATCTTTTCCCCCAATATCATCACGCTTATCTTGGGCTTCGGCAGCGCGAAATACGTAGGTCCGCAGAAGTAGCGAGCAGGATCAAGGGGTCAAGGGAGCGCCATGTGCCAAAGCTTGAAAACGTGGTCGAAAAACATCCTAGGCACCTTCTTCGTAGTGGTGCTCACCGGCTTGTTTTACCTGTGCGGCGCAACCGTGGCGTATGCGGAAACGGGAACCATAACCATCATGCACACAAACGATATGCATGGGTATTACGACTACAAACAAGGGTCGTGCATCGGGCTGTCTCCCTTGAAGGCGCTGGTGGATGGGGAGGATCCCGATGTATTGTTGGACGCGGGTGACACATTCCATGGTCAGTCGTTTGCCACGGTTCAGCAGGGCGAGAGCATCGCGCGGCTCATGAATCTGTTGGGATATGACGCTATGACGCCCGGCAACCACGATTGGAGCTACGGATCTGCGCAATTACGGACGCTCGACGACACCTATGGTTTCAGCGTGCTGGCTGCCAATGTGGTGGACAAAAGCGGCAATCCCTATTTCTCGGATCCCTCTATCGTGAAAGAGGTCACGCTTGAGGACGGAGCGACGCTGAAGGTGGGCGTGCTCGGCGTCATCGATGAGAGCTTCCATGGTTCGACCGCGCCGGCAAATGTCGAAGGCGTTGTGTTCGAAGACCCTTCCGCGTATGCGAATGCGGTGGCGAAAACGCTTAAGGAGCAACAGGGTTGCGACGTCGTCATCGCCCTCACGCACAATAAGGATCCGCAGATTTTTGCGGCTGGAACTTCCAATATCGATGCGGTTATCGCGGGCCATGAGCATGTTCTCATGAATGAAACGGTTGAAAATGTCGAGGGCGTTCGGATTCCCGTCGTCGAGGCGGGCTACTACTTGAAGAATGCCGGCGTGCTTACATTGAACGTCGAATACGGGGTGGCGGCAGATGCATCGGCTGAAAACGTCGTTTGCGTCGGCTCTTCCGAAACGGTGCTTTCTCCGGCCGATGCGGTGAACAAGTCGGATGCCGATGCGGACGCTCTGATCGCAACCATCAAGAGCGAGGAAGCCGGTGTTCTCGATGAGCCTCTCGGCACAAGTTCGCAAAGTTATCCCTACAGCTGGGAAGATATCCGCACCTCCGATCAGGCGTTAGGCCATATGGTGACGGCGTCGTACCTCGACGAGACGAAAGCCGATATCGCCTTCGAAAACGCAGGCGGCATCCGTGGTGGTGTACCCATCGGCATCGTGACGGCGGGGGATATGTTGAGTATTTCCCCCTACGGCAACACGCTTTCCACGTATCGCATGAGGGGTCTCGATGTGCTTGGTATGATCGAGCATTCCCTTGAGATAAGCCAACGGTGCAACGAGGTGTACGACAAGCAGAAGCAGGCGATCGCCGAGGGACAGGACCCTTACCAATATCAATGGCCGGACAATTCCGGAAGCGTGTTGGTCGTCGGTGGTGTGACGCTCGTCATCGATAGGAGCCAACCCGAAGGGTCGCGTGTGGTCTCGGCTCAGGTGGACGGCGAACCTCTTGATCCAGCGCGAACCTATACCGTTGCGATGAGTAGCTACATTCCCACGCTGACGACGGAATATGGGCAGCTTTCCAGTATGACATTGACAGGTGAGTGGGGCACGTGTGAAGAGGCCCTGCGTAAATTCGTGGGTGAAGACAACTGGGAGAGTCTCGTGTATCCACTCAGCGGCACCGTTACCGATGCGAAACCCGACTCTCCGTCGGCAGATGACGTGCGGGTGAACCCGGATGATGAGGAGAAGGCGACGATCCTTGCCCGGACGGGCGATTTCCAAGCGACCGGTATGGCACTGTTGGTTTGTGCACTTGCTGCAGCAATGACCGCCGGCTGTGCGCTGCGCGCTTCGTCCGGGGCGAGATCCGCACGGCACCGGTAGGTTCCATGCGGTATTCTGTTTGAGATGACGAGTGAAAAACCGTTTTGAAACGGGTGGAAAACGAATAGATGCTGCCACGCGGAGGGGGCACTATGGACGATGCGATGAAGTTACGACTTGCTGCGTTCGAGCGGATGCTCGAAGACGCTGACGCCGAACTTACCGAGGTGGTAAGAATGCTCGAAGAACAGAAGTCGCAAGGGCGCACGAAGACGGTGACGTTCAAACAGCTACTTGCCTCGAAGATGCAACTTTCAAACTTGATGCAACGCTACAGAGACTACGGCTTGATCCAATTGTGATGAAAGGCGGATGCGTGATGGCGTCGACTGAAGAGTGTTTAGAGTACGTCCTCGATCTTCTAGGGGACGTTGACGGCATCCGCCATCGGAAGATGATGGGCGAATATGTTCTCTATTGTCGCGATAAGGTATTCGGCGGTATCTATGATGACCGCTTTCTCATCAAGACAACCGACTCCGTTCAACTGCTGCTGCCCAATGCGCCGCAGCAGTTGAACTATGAGGGTGGGTCGATGATGACTTCGGTGGAGAGTGACGATCGGGCGCTCGTCAGCCACGTGGTGGACGCCATGTGGGCGGAGTTGCCGGCGTTGAAAAAGAAACGCTAGCGAGCGGGGAGAGCTCGGCATAGCCGGACGGTGAAGCCCGGATGCGAAACTTCAGGGGTGCTTTGGCAGGTGTCGTTTCACGCCTGCCGTGCATCAAGATAGCCACTCACGAGGTATTTTGTAATGTTCGACCTGTTGAGAATGCCTACCATCTTTCCCGCTTCAAGCACGATCACCTTCTTGAGATGATGGTCGGCCAACACCTTGCATACTTCGCCGAGATCATCGTCTATATGCACGGAAATCACCTTACCGACGCCTAGGGCGGAAACAGGCAGGGCGATAAGTTCGGCGAGTTTCTTGTCCGGTTGGCTGTTTTCGAGCTCAAGGGAGAAAGAGTAAACACTGGTGAAAGATGCATGTTGGTCCGCGAGATAGCGCATGATGTCGCCATCGGAAATGAAGCCGACAGGCCAGTCCTCGCCGTTCACTACCGGCACGCCGGAAACCTGTCGGTCCACCAACAGCCTAAGAACACTGGCGACTGAATCGTCTTCCCTAACACGGTAAACGTCGCGTTTCATGAGGGTGCGCAAAGAGAATTTATCCGGTTGTTCCTGACTTGTGGCGCTGCCGGTGTTCGCCCGCTTCTTTTCCAGGGTGCTCTCTTTTACCGCGAAAAGGAGCCCCACCAGAGCAAAGACCGCCGCAAGTATGCCTGCAGCCAAGAAGCTCAGCGATCCTGCTTCGGATGCCGCAGTGCCGTTTGACAAGCTGCCAGCCAAAACCGAGGCGTATACGCCTGTGAAGATCGATGAACCCAAGCATCCCGCCACTTGAAATCCCGTACTCATCACCGTGACACCATGAGGGTTGTTCTCGGGTGGCAAACTGGAGAGGGCGAACGATTGCACCGG
The DNA here is from genome assembly GCA_905214325.1 of uncultured bacterium. Lineage (GTDB taxonomy): Bacteria > Actinomycetota > Coriobacteriia > Coriobacteriales > Eggerthellaceae > Anaerotardibacter. The sequence goes on along the minus strand of CAJMLT010000019.1, from coordinate 13,120 downwards.
ACCGATGATCAGCGCGCATCCACAGATAACCGGCACGTATAGGACGGCTATCAAAAGCACCGACCATTGGGAGATGGCAAACGAGAGCGCAGTGCTGAATACACACACCAGCCCAAAACCCAACAAAAGGAGCTTTCCCACGCCATAGTTGTCATAGAGGCGTCCGGCTAGTGGAGACACTATGCAGGAGAGCATGATCGCCGGAAACAGAGCAAGCGATGCCATAAGCGAGCTTGATTCCATAATACTTTGCATGTAGGTGGGAATAAGGATGTTCATGGCAAACATGACGATGAGGGCGATCATGTTGAGGATCACGCCAATCGCGAACGCCGGCACCTTGAGTGGTGACAGGTTGATAAGTGGCTGCTCGAGTCGGCCCTGGCGACGCGCGAACGCCGCCAGCAAGACCATGCCTACAATGATGGCCATAATCGCCAATGCACCCGATCCCGAGAGCACCGTTGAGATGCCATAGAGCAAGGCCACCAACCCGAGACTCACAAGAACAACCGATGTCGTGTCAAGCCGTGGTTTGACAAGATGTGCAATGTTTTCAAGAAGTGCAGCACCAAGAATCAGGCAGAGTAAAGCCAGACCACCGAAGACCCAGAGAAGCACCCTCCAATGAAAAAACGAGAGCAGCAGTCCTGCGGCGATAATGGAGAGCGAAGGACCCAGCGTAGTCATCGATCCCATGACGCCCATGTAAAGACCTAATTTCTCGCGCGGGGCAGCCTCCAGTGTGATGTTCATGCCGATGGGGATGAGCATTCCGGTGCCGAGCGCCTGCACGATACGTCCCGCAAGAAGCACTTCGAAGTTGGGAGCAAGTGCACCGATAACGCTGCCCAAAACCAGGAGGGCGACTGTCGCGCAGAACAGCGGTCGCGTTGGGATGCTGCGGTAGGCGAATGCGGAGATGGGGACCATGATGGCTGCGCCCAGCATATATGCGGTCGCCAGCCATTGAACGGTGCTGACATCAACGCCAAGATCGACCATGATGGGCGTGAAGCCCACATTCAAAAACGTCTCGTTGAATGTTGCGAGAAATGCCGCGAACGCGGCGACGGCGATGAGCTTTCGCTCATCGAAGCTACTGGTAGACAAAATACCTCCTCTGACAAAACGGAAACGACACCTGTTGGCTGGTCTGTTCCGTAATCAGATTTACGTGCGAGAAAGCACTACATGTGTCGTTAGCAGCATTGCGTTATATGAGGTTGTCGTCCTGTGCTTGTGGCACAGGAATGCATTATAAATCGAAGCTTGGGAAAAGGATCCAAAAAAAACGGTCACAGGGGTTTTGTCGCGTGCGGTGGGGTGATGGTGTCAAGGAGCCTATCTTTCGGCCTATCGGGCGAGTGGCGTAAGCGAAAGTGTGGCTAATCCAGGTACGTTTGTGCCCACGTGGCCATTTCCGCGAAAACCGCTTGGAGCGCTTTACCGCTTTCGGTGAGCGAATATTCGACATGCGGGGGAATCTCGTTGAATTGCACGCGGTTGACCAGCCCCTTCGCTTCCAAATCGCGCAAGGTGCTGGTAAGTACCGTGTTGGTGATGCCGCCTATCATGCGGGCAAGCTCACCAAAGCGTACGCTGTCTTGTTTTTGGAGTTCGTACAGCACGCGCGTGCTCCACTTGCCCTGCAGTAAGTTGAGCGTGCGTGCCACAGGGCAGCTTTCCAGTTCTTCGGTGGAGGTGGGTGAGGCAGCCATGGTACTTCCTTTGTTGGTATGTTTGGACATACTAGATACATTTAAACTTCGTACTTGATACGCGAACAGGTCCTAGTATTAAATACATACCATGCAAAGTCAATGTCCGATAAGAGGACCCATTGAAAGGATTCACCATGGAAACATTTGAAGCCATCGCCAAGCGCAAAAGTGTGCGCTCGTACCTTGACCGGCCCATCGAGTCGGAAAAACTGGAGGCTGTTCTCAATGCCGGGATGAGCGCTCCCCGAGCGGGGAAAATCGCTTTTACCGTCATTACGAACGCCGAGGTACTTGCTACTATTTCCGACACTTCCAAAGCCATGATGCTGGCGTCCGACAACGACTTTTTGGTGGGGCGCGCTTCCATCGAAGGCTACAACCCCACGTACGGTGCCCCCTGCGCTATTGCTATCAGCGTGCCACAGGCACAAGATATTCAGGGTGCAGCTATAGGCGCCGCCAATGCATCATGCGCTGCTGAGAACATGATTATCGCGGCGGTAGCTCAAGGGTTGGGGAGCTGCTATACCGTGGCGCCGGGGTTGGCATTTATGACACCTGAAGTACGTAAGCGAACCAACATCTCCGAAGGTGATCAGGTGTCGTGCGTGGTGCTGCTTGGTTATACCGACGATGCCGAGGCGCTTTCCGCCCGCGCTGGTCAGGTGCAGGCGACCTACATTCGCTAGGAATGATTTCGAATTATTTTTGGAGAAAGACCGCGGGGTCGCTGTTTTCGCGACCTCGCGGTCTTCATGGATTCTTGGACTGGGGTGGCAAAGCACCTCAGTCCTGATCTGCTCCCAAAAGACTGTTGAGCAAACCCGACACGATCGAGATGACGATACTTGCAACGAATCCCGAACCGAATGTTTCGATATGGAATCCGACATTGAACAAGGCGTTACCCAGCCCGGCGGCGATGTAGAGCAGAAACGTATTGATGACAAGATAGAAGATGCCCAGCGTGATGACGGTTATGGGAAGGCCGAGCACCTGCAGGATGGGTTTGATGGACATGTTGAGCAGGGCGATGATGATGGCTACCACGGCAATGGAGCCCCATGATGCGTCGGAGGATATGACATCGATACCGGGCACGAGCCATACCGCTATACCGACGGCAACGAAAATTCCTATGAAACGAAGAACGAAATTCACGACTATCTCCTTGTGTAAGGTCTTGAGAGGCGGCTAAAATCAAAGGTAGTGATTCTGCGAGGGGATGACAAGGATCGCAGATATTTGTTTGCATGTTGTAACGATATTCTGGAAAAACACCAGATACGAAGCACATTCTAGCAGAAGAGAAGGGAACTGCGCGACCATGATGGACACTATCGAAAGAACGATCATCGATCATCACCTCCTCACACCTGCGACCCCTGTCGTGGTCATGGTGTCGGGCGGTTCGGATTCTACTGCGCTCGCTTATCTGATGGCCGATCTTTTCGAACGGGGCATGGTCGGTCGTCCGGCCCTTCTGCACGTCAATCACAAGCTGCGCGGCGAACACGCCGATGCCGATCAGGATTTCGCCCGGCAACTCGCCGACGTGTTGAATATGCCGTTTTTCGCCTGCGAGATAGATATCAATGCCATCGTCGAAGAGACGGGGGGTAATGTCGAAGCCATAGCGCGTCATGAACGCTACCTCGCCGCTCACGAGGCGCTCGAAAGTCTCTGCCGCCATGAAGCGGTTCCCGTCTCCGAAGGCCGCATCGCCACCGCCCACACCCAGGACGACCGTGTCGAGAATTTCTACATGCGATCCATCGTCGGTACCGGCCCGGGAGGATTCCGTTCCATGCTCTACCGCAATGGTCCGGTGGTGAGGCCCCTCATGGATGTTCCCCGTCAGGCTTTGCGCGATTACAGTTGTGCCCGACAGGCCGCGGGACGGGCATGTGCTCTCGACGGGGAAGGCAACCTATGGCGCGAGGATGCCACCAACGCCCACACCGATCGATTCCGCGCCTACGTCCGTCACGAGATGATTCCTCTCGCCCGTGCCCGTAACGCCCAGCTTCTCGATACCCTCTGTCGTTCGATGAATCTCATCGCCGACGAAGATGACTTCCTCAATGAACTGGCGCACGACGCTTACGAGGAGCACGTGGAGTGGATCGGTGATCTTACGGATGCCGAAAGTGCCGTCCCCGATGGATGTCTGCTGCTTCCCTCCTTCGGCGCGGTGCGCACTCCCTTGCGCCGCCGAGTCGTTCTTGCGGCGCTGCGGGTGTTTTTGGGTTCGGAGGCACGTATCGAAACGGCATCGATCGAAGCGGTGTTGAAGGGTTTCGATGACGAGGGTAAACCTATCGGTGGCTATGTCGTCAACATTCAGGGGGATCTGGCGGTGAGCGCCAATAGCAAAGGCGTCCTCATCGAACCAATGGCGATATTCCGCTCACGGCGCAAACGCGTCTGACGCACCTATTCGACATCGCTGCTACCACCGTTTCCGCGCGCGTTCGTGTCGTGGTATCCTTCTGGCAAGTTGTTCCACCCTTTTGCGAAAGGGGATGGAACAGAGGAAAACAAGAGACGGATGGGTCTTTCGCGGCGCATCCACGTACACCCATCCTTGAGCGGTTGTAGTCTTTCGATAGGAGATTCCATGTCCGAAGCGATCATTCCCATCAACGTGATATTGGCTTCCAAAAGCCCTCGTCGCAAGCAGCTTCTCGAAGAGGCGGGAGTGCATTTCGTCGTTTATACGGGTACCACGGAAGTGGATGAATCGCTCGAACCCGACGTGATGGCCGACCCCTCCGAAGCGGTGAAGAAGCTGGCGGAGCGTAAAGCGGGCGCGGTGGTGCAGGATATTTTGGCACAAAGTCCGGTTGGGTTGGGTATCGTCATCGGCGCGGACACGACGGTCGTCCTCGACGGTGAGATGTTGGGCAAACCCTACAGTGCCGATCATGCACGCGAGATGCTTTCCCGCCTTTCGGGAAGAACCCATGAGGTGATCACGGGTGTTTCCGTATGGTTTGTCATGCTCAACGAAAAAGAGGAAAACGGCGGCGACGGTAATGTCTCGGTCGGCTTCCGGTCCTTTTCCGAGTCCAGTCTCGTCACGTTCAAGACGTTGTCCAAACAGAATATCGACGACTACGTCGCCACAGGCGAGACGATAGACAAGGCGGGAGCCTACGGTATTCAGGGCAAGGGCGGCGAATTGGTGGAAAAGCTCGAGGGCGACTTCGATAACGTCGTCGGGCTTCCCGTCGGTACGCTTCTGAAGAACTTCCCCGACCTGATGAAAACCCACCTTGAAGCGCAGACCACGCCTCCCGAGCAAGCGTGACGCGCACTTCCTCTGTGAATTGCGGACATTCCGCCCCCTATCCCTTTCGGGGTTCAGGTGAAGATTTGTTGCAGTTGGATTGCGCTTGGGGATCCGCGCCCGAACTTCATCGGTGGTTTTGCTAAACTTATCCAACGTATACACAAGTTTACGGCATATTCGAGTGCAGACAGGAAGAAGGCATCGTGGAGAAGCATCCCGATCTCGATCGAGTTCTCTTCACCGAAGAGGATATACGTCTTTGTGTGAAGCGGATGGGCGAGCAGATCACCAAGGATTACGAAGGTGAAAGCATCGTCGTCATCTCCGTTCTGCGTGGTGCGGCCATCTTCATGGCCGACTTGGTGCGGGAAATCGGGCTTCAGGTCGAAATGGATTATATGGCCATCTCCTCGTATGGAAACGGGGCGAAGAGCTCGGGTGTCGTCAGAATCCTCAAGGATCTGACGTGTAGCATCGAAGGGCGCCATGTCCTGATCGCGGAAGATATTCTCGACAGCGGCCTCACACTTCGCTATCTGTGCAAGAATCTTTCTTCCCGTAATCCCGCATCGCTTGAGGTGGCCACCTTGCTGCGCAAGGACACCCCCAATCAGGCCGACATCCGTTGTAAGTACATCGGATTCGAATGTCCCGATGAATTCATCGTCGGTTACGGGCTCGACTATGCGGAACGATATCGGAACATGCCTTATATCGGTGTTTTACGATCGGATATCTACTAATAAGAGACATATCGGTATAAGAGAAAGCACAAGGGACAAAATCACTTATGGCACAAACTCCAAACCCTAAGAATTTCAAACAGCCCAACAAGCGCACCAACATCGTGACGATCATCGTCTTCGTTCTCATCGGCTTCTTCTTCATGGCCATGATGACGCGGGCGATGGCCCCGACGAGCGGCGCCACACAGACCGACCAGCTGGTTTCTTCCGAATTCATGCAGGCCGTCGATCAGGGTCGCGTCAAAACCGCAGTCTACGATACGGGCGCCGAGACCATCACGGGTACGTATTATCCCGCCCAGACCGCCGGCTCCGCTGCTGCTGCGGCGTTCAACACCGGCATCGAAGCGCTCAATTCGAAGCTCGGTGCCGTCACCTCGGGCGGCGCTCGATTGGGGACGGTTCCCGTTCAGAGTATTTCGGTCAAAACCTTGGGTAGCGAACACAACTACACGTGCACATGGGTTGGTCAGGACGCTCTTCAGGAGCTCATGTCGGCCCATCCCGAAATTCAGTATTCGGTGCGACTGGCCTCACCGTGGGGTTCCATCCTGATGTCGCTGCTTCCCATCCTGCTGATCGCGGGTATCCTGTTCTTCTTCTTCTCACAGATGAACAAAGCCAATAACTCCCAGATGTCTTTCGGTAAGACCAAGGCCAAGAAGTCGGTCGAAGAACACCCTGATGTCAAGTTTGCCGACGTGGCGGGTGTTGATGAGGCGGTCGAGGAGATGCAGGAGATCAAGGACTTCTTGGATAATCCTGCGAAGTACCAATCGATGGGCGCCAAGATCCCCCGTGGATGCCTGCTGGTCGGCCCTCCGGGTACGGGCAAGACGCTTCTTGCGCGCGCCGTTGCCGGTGAGGCGGGCGTGCCTTTCTTCAGCATCTCCGGCTCGGACTTCGTCGAAATGTTCGTCGGCGTCGGCGCTTCGCGTGTTCGTGACCTGTTCAAGCAGGCCAAGGAAGCAGCTCCCGCCATCATCTTCATCGACGAAATCGATGCTGTCGGTCGCCAACGTGGCGCCGGTCTCGGCGGCGGTCACGATGAGCGCGAGCAGACACTCAATCAGTTACTGGTCGAGATGGACGGCTTCGAGCCCAACGATTCGGTTGTCCTTATCGCGGCGACGAACCGTTCGGATGTTTTGGATCCCGCACTGTTGCGTCCCGGCCGCTTCGATCGTCAGATCGTCGTGGACGCTCCCGACGTCAAGGGTCGCGAGAAGATCCTCAACGTTCATGCCGCCAATAAGCCTCTCGCCGATGATGTCAATCTGGGTCGCTTGGCCAAGCTGACGCCGGGCTTCACCGGTGCCGATCTGGCCAACCTTCTGAACGAGGCGGCCATTCTGACGGCGCGTCGTAACAAGAAGATCATCTCCGATCAGGAGGTCACCGAAAGCATGGAGCGCGTCATCGCCGGACCCGAGCGTAAGGGACGCATCATGGATCCCAATACGCGCAAGACGATCGCCTACCACGAGTCGGGTCATGCTCTCGTCGGTCACCTTCTCGAGCATGCCGACCCCGTTCATAAGATTTCGATCATCTCCCGCGGTCGCGCCTTGGGCTACACTCTGTCTATCCCCCAGGAGGACAAGGTGCTCAACAGCCGCAATGAGATGCGTGATGAACTGGCGGTGTTCTTGGGCGGTCGCGTCGCCGAAGAGTTGTTCTGCGCCGACATCACCACCGGAGCTTCCAACGATCTCGAGCGCGCCACCAAAATGGCCCGCTCCATGGTTACCAACTACGGCATGAGTTCCGATTTGGGTGTCCAGGTGTTCGGTCAGCCCAATCACGAAGTGTTCTTGGGCCGCGATTACGGCAATACGCAGGATTACTCCGAAGAAACTGCCCGTCGCATCGACGACGAGGTGGCGCGCATCATGAAGGAAGCTCACGATCGCGCCTATGCCATTCTTTCCGCGCATCGTGATCAGATGGATCTCATGGCATCGGTTCTGCTCGAACGCGAGACGGTCGATGGCGAAGAGTGCACGGCATTACTCGATAACAAGTGGGCCGAATATCTGAAGAAGGAACAGCTGGCTGCCAAGGACCAGGCAGCCGCCTCCGCTCCCGCGGCGCAGGAGCAGCAGCAGGCTGAGGTGCCGGTGTCACCCGCGCCTGTGTCCTCTACTCCTACAGATGCTCCCGTCGGTGGTGGTGCCTCGTCGCAGTCACCCACCGCATCCGTGGAGGTTCCCGGCTTTCTGGATGAGATCGAGCAGAAGATTAAGGATGCTCAAGGCGTAAGCGAGGACTCCTCGGATACGTCTTCTCGGAAAAAGGATGATGAAAAGGACGAATAACATCATGATCTGGCGATGTTCCTCATATTCTTTCGATGCCAAGATGCCCATACTCATGGGCATCTTGAACGTTACTCCCGACTCGTTTTCCGACGGCGGTTCCTATGCCGACATCGATGAGGCTCTTGCCGCCGCCCGTGTCATGGTCGAGCAGGGTGCGCTTATCATCGACGTCGGCGGTGAGTCCACGCGTCCGGGTGCCGCGCCGGTCACCTCCGAAGAAGAATGCGCACGCGTTCTCGAGGTCGTCCGCCGCTTGAGCGACGAGGGGATATGCGTGAGCATCGATACTCGACACGCCGATGTCGCACGTGTATGCGTGGAGGCGGGAGCTTCCATCATCAACGACGTGACGGGTTTTCGCGATGAGGCGATGGTGGAGGTAGCCACCTCCACCGATGTCGGTTTGGTGGTCATGCATATGGGCGGGGACGACCCCCGTACTATGCAGGATGAGCCTCACTACGATGATGTCGTGGGCGAGGTCGTCGACTATCTGCGCGATCGCACGGCGTATCTCGAGTCGCTGGGAATCGATCACGATCGTATCTGCATCGATCCCGGTCCCGGTTTCGGTAAAACCGCCAAACAGACTATCGAACTCATGAGGAATCTTCAGGAATTGGTACACCTGGGATATCCGGTCATGGCTGCTGTTTCGCGCAAGAGTTTCGTCGGGTATGCCTACGACATCGACAACCCTCTCGATCGCGATGATGCGTCGGCGGCGGAGGCTCTGATGGCATGTGAACTGGGAGCTTCGGTGATCAGGGTGCATAATGTCGGATTGATGGCCTCCTCGATCGAAGAGAACCTGCGTCCCTATGCCCTTATCGGTTTGGGCAGCAATGTCGCCCTTGTTGCCCATGATGGCGAGGAACGGGAAGGAAAGATCGCGCTTCTCAATCAGGCCATCGCCGATATGTGCATGTTGCCCGATTCCCAGATCGTTGACGTGTCGCGCTTTTATGAAAGCGAGCCGGCCTACTACGAAGACCAAGACACCTTCGTTAACGCCGTGGTGCTGTTGCGTACGGGACTTCCGCCTCGGGAATTACTCCGTTATCTCCAGGCCATCGAAAACAGCTTAGGGCGCATCCGCGAGAAGAAGAACGGCCCGCGCACGTGCGATCTCGATATACTGGATTATCAGGGATACGTTTGTGACCACGAAGTGCTTACTTTACCCCACCCTCGTCTGGGCGAACGGGATTTCGTCGTGAAGCCCCTTCTGGAGGTTAGTCCTCACCATGTGCTCGCCGACGGCGGGGAGGTTCGTCTTGATGCGGTGGTGGTGGGGAAGGCTTGGCCGTGTTAGACGCACGCCGTCTCGCCCGATGCCTGCCATCGGGCTCTTTGTGGGATATCCGCACCTATGATGTTCTCTCTTCGACCAACGACGCGGTAAAGGAAGCGCTACATTCCGGCGCGCCGCAGGGTCTCGCGATTACCGCACTCGAACAGCGAGGCGGGTACGGTCGTCAGGGTCGAACATGGGCAAGCCCCTTGGGCGGTCTCTATGTTTCGCTTGCTCTGCGTCCCGACCTCTCCGTCGATCGCCTTCCTTCGCTCAGTCTTGTTGTATCGCTGGCTGTACGATCGGCGTTGATCGAGGTGATTCCCGAAAAGGACATCGCCATCAAGTGGCCCAACGATATTCTCTGCCGCGCCTGCAAGGTGTGTGGAATATCGCTTGAAGTCGTCGATGAGGGTGCTGTATGTGTGGGTATCGGTATAAACGTCTTTCATCCAACCGTGGAACCGTCTCGAAAAGGCAAGTATCGATTCGGCTATCTGTCATCTCTGGCCTGCGGGGATGTTTCCATCTCCCGTGCGGACGAACACCGCGTCGCCCCTTCCGGACTGAGCGAATTTCAGCTGTTGGAGCTCGAAACCCTTCTCATTTCGGTGCTCGAAAAGGTGGAATCGTTCTATCTTTGCTGGCGCGATGGCGGGTTCTCGATATTTCGAGACGACTACGAATCGCTGCTTTTCGGTCGCGGGGAACGTATCCGTCTCGAAACGGTGGAAGGGGCATCTCTCGTCGAGGGGACGTTACGCGGCGTCGATCTTTTCGGCAATCTGTTGGTGGAGGATTCCCGCGGTGCGGTGACGGCCCATGCTTCGGGTGAGGTGCATGTGGTGGCGTGGAGCCTTTGATCAGAAGATCAGGGATTTCAATCCGATGAGTATCAAAACGACACCGCCCACGATGGTCGCCTTTTCCCCCAGTGCGTTGCCGAAGCGCTTTCCCACTCCCAAGGCGATGAGGCAGCACAGTCCCGTGGTTACCGCGATGACCGACGACGCGAATACGGCGTCCACCGAAAGTGCGGCGAAACTCACGCCTACGGCAAGGGCATCGATACTGGTGGCGACGCTTTGAAACAGAAGGACGGGCACGGAGAGCATCGGTTCCTTTTCCGTGGATTCATCGTCGGCGTGGAGGGCGTCCCATATCATCTTTCCTCCGATGAAACCCAGAATGAGAAACGTGATGATTCCCGCGTACTGATTGATGAATTCGCTGACCAACTGGCCGGCCAGGTATCCGACAAGGGGCATCAGACCCTGAAACAAACCGAAGAGAAGCGGCATGAGAAGAAGGCGCTTCTTTGTCGCACCCGGAAAAGCGAATATGTTCGATATGGTGACGGCGAATGCGTCCATGGACAGCGCAATGCCGAGAAAAACTATTTCAAAGGTTGTCAAGAAAGCCTCTTTTGTTTTCGGGTCCGCGGCTCCAATGCGGCGGGGTCCTTTCGGTTTGCGTTCATCATCTCTTCAAATCATCACCCTCAACACTGCGGAAAGGGACGTCTGACCGACAGATCGTCATTGCCGTTGATTATCGTGATGAATAGTTCCATAATACCCATCCCATGAAAGAGCGAAAAGAGAGATCCCCGAGGAAAAGTTCAAACGGTATGACTGGTCAGGAAATCAAGCAGAACCGACAGGGTGATTCGGCGGAATCCTCACAGCAGCAAACCATCGCCTCCGAAGGTGATCGACCACGGTCCCGGGGCAATGCGAAAACGGTGCGTATGGGCACCGCCTCCATCCCCCGTCTCATCATCGAATTCTCCATCCCCGCTGTCGTGGGGATGTTGGTCAACGGTGCCTATAATGTCATCGATTCCATTTTCCTCGGTCAGGCGATGGGGGAGACGGGTCTTTCGGTGGCCACGGCGGCCATGCCCATGATGACCATCTTCATGGCGCTCGGCATGCTCATCGGTAACGGTGGCAATGCTTTAGCGGCTCTGCGTCTGGGTGAAGGTCGTCGTGATGAAGCGGAAAAGAGCTTGGGCAACACGGTTTCGCTCGGCATCATCATGGCGCTGGTTGTCGCCATATTGGTCAATATTCCCGCATGTCGGGAACTCATGTTGGCTCTTTCCTCTACGACGCCTGAAATCCACGACCTTACCCAATCGTTTCTCTACATCATCAGCCTTGGCCTGATCTTCCAGGTCATCGGCATGGGTGTCAACAATTTCATCCGAACAGCCGGTGCCCCCAATCGGGCGCTTCTCACCATGGTGGTGGGTGCGGTTTCCTGTATCGTTCTCAATTATCTGTTCGTTCTGGTGTGGGGTTGGGGTGTTATCGGAAGTGCACTGGCGACGGTGGCCGGACAGGCCATCTCGTGTGTTTGTGTTCTGTGGTATTTCTTCATAACCAAAGATGTCGCCTTCAAGTTGCGGGGGCGCGACATGAAGCTCGAGTTGCCCGTCGTCGGCCTTATCATCTCCTTGGGTATGGCGAGTTTCGTCATGCAGTTGGCTATGTCGGCGATCAACTTCATCACCAACTATCTGTTGGTATATTATGGCGCCCTCTCGCCTTTGGGTGCCGAAAACGCCCTCGCCTCCATCGGGGTCGTTCAGCGCTGCGCGATGTTTACGGTGCTTCCCCTCATCGGCATCTCCATCGCCATACAGCCTCTTTTAGGCTACAACTACGGGGCGGGCCTTATCGCACGGGTTCGTTCCACGTTGGGCTACGGCGTTCTCATCGCCACCATCATCGGTACGCTCATGTGGGTGCTGATCCATATATTTCCCGGCGAAATCGTCGGTGCTTTCGGTATTCGTGATGATTCTTTGCGCGATTTCACCATATTCGCGCTCAAGGTTCAACTCGCAATGTTGCCCTTCGTGGGCTTCCAAATCGTTTCCTCGAATTATTTTCAGGCGACGGGTCAGCCCATGAAGTCCATCATTCTCTCCCTTACCCGACAGGTGCTGTTTCTCATTCCGCTGTTGTTCGTGTTGCCCATGGTGCTTCCCCTCATGGTTCCGGCCTTGACCAGCCTTGACGCTCTTTACTTTGCGGCGCCGGTTTCTGATGGACTATCCATCGTGACGTCGTTGTTGTTCGTCATCTACGAACTACGTCGTTTGAAACGCATCGAATCCGGTGAGCTTTCGGTGGCATTCGCCAAGGGAAAACCCGCTCGCCGCGCCTAGGTCCCGCGTGTCATGCGCTATACTGTGCTTTCGGATTCAGTGGGCGGACACGTGTCTGCACGAAGGTAAAGAAGGTGTTTTCGGTATGGGGGAAGCAACGATCGGGAAAACAATGTCCCGCACCCGCTCGATTGTGTTTTGTGCGCTGTCGATTGCATTTATGACGGTCGCCGCTTGGGTGACGGTTCCCTTCGGCCCCGTTCCCTTCACCCTCCAAACGCTGGCGGTTATGTTCGTCCTGTTCGCCCTTACGCCGAAGCAGGCTATGGTGGCCATCGCCGGCTATCTTGTGCTCGGTGCCATCGGACTTCCCGTTTTCTCGTCGTTCAAAGGGGGGCTTGCTGCTCTTTTGGGGCCTACGGGCGGTTTCATCATCGGTTTTCTCATCGCCGGAGGTGTGGCATTGATCGTGGGAGCGCTCCTTTCTCCGCTGAAAACGTTTTCCTCCACGGAATCGCGTTCTTTTTTCGGTACTCGCATCAAAGTAGGGGAGCTTGCCCGTATGCTCGTCATGGGGGTTGTCTTTCTTGTTGGCCTCTATCTGTTCGGGTGGGTTCAGCTG